>JAQWNM010000010.1 GCA_029268615.1 SAR86 cluster bacterium
GCATTGGAATAGTAATGGTCATCAGATTGTGTCTGAAATAGTTTCCAAAAAATACATAAAGAATTGATGGCGGAGAGAGAGGGATTCGAACCCTCGAAGGATTTAACTCCTTACTCCCTTAGCAGGGGAGCGCTTTCAACCACTCAGCCACCTCTCCTAATAGAATGGGAAGGCAATTCTACCATTACAACTCAAATTTCACCCTAACAAAAGAGTGAATTAAGTATTTAAAAAATGAGATTTTATGTTGGATTTAATTCAATAAATCCTAGAAACAACTTCGTCCTTGATTGAAATCTCTCTATCAGACCTCTTTAAGTTCATTTCAGTCCATACTGAATCTAAAGCATCTACGAAATTATTAATATCTTCTTTTTGATGCCTAGGAGTAATAGTTACCCTAAATCTTTCATCGCCTTTAGGAACTGTCGGAAAAAAAACAGGCTGGATATAAATACCATGTTTTTCAATTAACAGATTAGCAGCTTCTTTACATAGGATGGGATCATACAAATGAATTGGAATAATATGGCTATCATTCTCTAAGAAAGGTATCTTCATTGCTCTAAGTCCTTCCCTGATTAAAGTTGAATTAATTTTGATATTATCTCTTAAAGTATCTGCTTTTTTTGCAAGCTTTATGCTTGTTAAAGAAGCTGCTGCAATGGAAGGATTCATCGAAGAAGTAAAAATAAAACCTGGAGCAAAACTTCTAATAAAGTCAATTAAATCAGAACTAGCTGCTATATATCCACCCATCTGACCAAAGGATTTAGATAAAGTACCGTTTATAATATCTATACCGTCCTCAACATTTAGTTCAGCTGCTATACCTCTTCCCTCTGGACCATAAAGACCTACAGAATGAACTTCATCTAAGTAAGTTAGAGCATTATATTTTTTTGCAAGATCTACTATTCTAGATAAAGGCGATCTAATTCCTTCCATAGAATACAAGGATTCAAATACTATAATTTTAGGTGTATTCGCATTTGACGTCTCTAGTAACTCTTCTAAATGAGACGTGTCATTATGTCTAAATACATGGCATGTGACATTTGCATTCTTGATTCCTTGAATAAGAGAAGCATGATTAAGCTCGTCTGAATAAACTTCTACACTGTCCATATTCTTGCACAATGTCCATAAAGTTGATTGGTTGGCAGTATAGGCTGATGGAAAAAGTAAGCTTGATTCTTTACTATGCAACTCTGCAATAGCTTGCTCTAAGTCAACATGATAAGTAGAGGTTCCTGAAATATTTCTAGTTCCTCCAGACCCAGTACCTAGTTCATTAATTACTTCAATAGAAGTATTAATGACTTCTGGATGCTGACTAAAATTTAAATAATCATTACTGCACCAGACTTCAACTTCTCTGCTTACGCCTTCATAAAGTTCAGTTGCTTTAGGGAAACTAGATTGATTTCTATTGATAGCTCTAAATTTTCTATATAGACCTTGAGACTTAAGAGAGATGAGCTCATCTGAAAAGAATTTTTTATAATTCATGTATTAAAGTTTAGTTTGATATAAGAATGTAAAATGTAATCCTAAAAAAAAAGGAATATATCACATTTGACTGTAGAATTAGGAATTAGGAACGATTCTTATTAGATAAGTAGAAGTTAATGAAACTAAAGATAATCTCTAGAAAGAGTGCCCTTGCACAAATTCAAGCAAATCAAGTAGCTAAAAAAATATTAGACTCAGATCCTTCTATCGAAATAGATTTTATTCTTAAAGAGACTCAAGGTGACATAGATTTATCCACTCCTTTACATCAAATGAAAGAACCAGGAGTTTTTTCAAAAGATATAAAGGCGGAACTCTTAAATGGAAATGCAGATATAGCCATCCATTCATGGAAAGATCTACCAGTTGATCTAGATGAAGGAACAGAAATTATTGGCACTATCAATAGAGCAGATATGAGGGATATGTTGTTCCTAAAAAAAACAAGTAAATATAATAATACTCTTAATTTATTCAGCTCCTCACCTAGAAGAGAAAGAAATCTTAAAAGTTTTTTACCGAAAGCGCTGCCAGGAAACAACATAGATGTAGACTTTCATGATATCCGAGGAAATATTCTTACTAGATTTAAAAAGCTTCAGGATAGTTCACTTGACGGTCTAATAGTTGCTAAAGCTGCCATAGATAGATTGATCAATGATGACAACCCTACTTTCCTTGCAGAGCAAACGGAATTAAAAAAAATTATAGAAGAAATGGCATGGATGATCCTTCCATTATCTGTCAACCCTTGTGCTGCAGCTCAAGGCGCTATTGCAATAGAAGCCAAATCTGAAAATACTAAAATAAGATCAATAATAGATAAATTAAGTGATAAAACAATATTTCAAGCCGCACAAGAAGAAAGAGAAATTTTAAAATCTTATGGAGGGGGATGTCATCAAAAGATTGGGGTGAGCCTCCAACAGCATAAATTAGGTGAGATCCTTAATGTCATTGGTGAAACAGAGGAAGGGCTAGAAATTAATATGCATTCTTTTAGGCCTAAAAAGGTTATAAAAAAATTTTTTAAAGGTGCAAGCAAGGAATCTATCTATCCACAAAAAAATGAAAAGCCTCTATTCTTTAAAAGAAAACCCATCAAACATTTTAACGAAGAGCTTTCTAAAATAGATAATGCAGGAATTTATATAAGCAGATCTAATGCTTTAGATTCTGAGATATTTATCAAAGAATCTAATTATATCTGGGCCAGTGGTATAGAGACATGGTTAAATTTAGCAAAGTCTGGAAAATGGGTTAATGGCTGCTCTGATAGCTTAGGTGAAGAAGAAAGCCCCGCAAACAACCCCTTCTCAGTAATTAAATGGTATAAGCTTTCACATAACAATAAGATTAATTCAGAAAGAATTATTTCTACATATGAATTAATACCTTTGAAACTTGATCCTTCAATTGGAAAAAAAACACACTTTTTCTGGATGAGTGCTTCTTCCTTTGAAAGAGCCATTGAAGAGTTCCCTGAAATATTAAATGCAAAGCATGCATCAGGACTTGGAAAATCCTTTGATATTATTGAAAGTCATACTCCCGGAAATGTTCAACCGTTTCTTGATTATCAGGACTGGATAGATCAATTAGAATCTAATTGCCCATCCTCTTTTTGATTTAATAATAATGCAGCTCCCAGCAGGAATATAAGAAACACTAAACATATCTTTGCAGACATTGTATAAGTTCCAAAATAATCATAACCTAAACTAAATGCAGCCGGTCCTATAGCGCTTGCAAAGACTGTTAAAGAAGTACTAAAACCGCTTATTTCACCCAAATGTCTAGGTCCAAAGAACCTAATAAATGCTAGGTTTGAAATTACACCCCAAAGACCGCCTCCTACTCCAAACCCAAAAGCTAATAACCAAAATCCCCAACTAAGTTCTAAATTAATTAACCCCCAAGAGCCAAAGCAAAAAGTTATCAACATAATTATTAAAATTGGCTTTAGAGAAATTTTATCAGCAATCCAACTAGCGCAAAGATTGGCTATAGTCGAAAAAATTGCTGCTGGTATAAAATAACTAAAAGCCTCTGAGGATGTTTTACCTGCTTCTGAAAATATAGCAACTATATGAAAAACAATAGCGGTCCCAAACATAGCATGCATGCTTAAGCTAAGAGAATAAATCCAAAATATGGGATTTAATTTTGCCTGTTCTAGAGTTTGACTGGGTGTTTCTAACTGAAACTCTTCATCTGATTTAGAGTCTGAACCATCGGCTCTCAGACCACATGATTCTGGATTGTCTCTTATAAATATCAATGCTAAAAAAGAAAACCCTACTCCTCCAAGTAAACTCAGAATCCATAAAGACTCTCTCCAACCATAGGTCGCTATTAAACTTGCTAAAAGCAATGGGGCTAGAGAAAATCCTAAACTCACAAAAACGCTCCTAGCTCCTGAAACTAAACCTCTTCTTTTTACAAACCAAAGAAGTAATACATTTCTTGAGCAGCTTGTTAAAATACCTTGTCCAAAAAATCTGACCCCAAAATAACCAATTAAGATTAATAAAAAACTAATAAAAGAAGGTCCACCTAGAGTTAAACGAATAATATCTATGAAGCTGATATACAAAATCATTAAAGACAATGCTATGGAAGCTGCACTAATCATGACCCTGCCACCAAGTTGGTCATACCATTTTCCTGCTTTAGCTAAAAATAATGCTGACCCTAATGTTCCTGCTAGATAAGCTAAAGAGAGTTGAGTCCTAGTTAATCCTAAAACATCTATAAATGACTCTGTAAAAACAGCCAATCCCATGGTTTGACCCGGAATACTAAATAAAATTCCTAAAGTACTAATTATCCAGATTACCCAGCCATAAAAAAATGGTATTTTACTTGGTCTGAATGGCCAAACTGGTGAGATCATTGGTATTTCCCTATAAACGATGTTTGCGCAAGGATATAGTAGTTATTATTTTACTTCTAGGTATTAATGAAAGTGACAAGATTTATCAAGCCCTAGACCTGTATATACTTTTACAGGTTATAATTAGAGAAACATATATGAAAACCATTAGAAAATATCCATTTACTAGATTAAGACGAACTAGGACTTCTTCTAATTTAAGATCAATATTGAAAGAAACTGACTTAAGACCTTCTGATTTAATCCAACCACTTTTTATAAAAGAAGGCTTGAAAGGATCTGAGCCTATCCCGTCCCTTCCGGGTATAGATAGGTTAGGATTAGATGTCCTAAGTCAAGAAATTAAAAATATTGAAGCTGCTGGAATTCAAGCCATAGCTTTATTCCCCGTTATAGACCCTGCAAAAAAAGATGCACGTGGAGGCGAAGCTCTCAATGAGGACAATCTAATTTCTCAAGCAATAAGACAAATAAAAGATAATTCAGACATTATTATAATTGCTGATGTTGCTCTAGACCCTTATACAACTCATGGTCATGATGGACTATTAGACAACAATAACTATGTAGATAATGACTTAACTCTTCCAGTATTGATAAATCAATCTTTAGTCTTGGCTAAAGCTGGAGCAGATGTAATCGCCCCATCTGACATGATGGATGGAAGAATTAAAGTAATCAGAGAATCTCTGGAGGAAAATGGCTTCTTTAATACATTACTTCTTTCGTACTCAGCAAAATTTAGTTCTAAATTTTATGGCCCTTTTCGGGATGCTGTTGGATCTTCTACAAATCTGGGAGAAGGAAGCAAAGATACTTATCAAATGCCGATTGCAAATATAAACGAAGCTCTACATGAAGTTGCCTTAGATATCCAAGAAGGTGCTGACATTGTCATGGTAAAACCAGGAATGCCTTATCTTGATGTTATAAAAGCTATAAAAGAAGAATTTTTATTACCTACCTTTGGATATCAGGTTAGCGGTGAATATGCGATGCTTAAAGGTGCTATTGAGAAAGGATGGCTTTCAGAAGAGGTAATCATAGAATCTTTACTTTGTTTTAAACGCGCAGGTACTGACTGTATTATTACTTATGCAGCTAAAGAAATTGCATTAAAACTTAATAAATAAAAGGTCTAAAATTGTCCAATTTAAGATTCAAAAATGCCCTGCAAAGAATACCTCAAAGAACTCCTCCTATATGGTTTATGAGGCAAGCTGGTAGATACCACAACCACTATCAGAATTTAAAAAAAAATTTCTCATTTGAAGACCTCTGTAAAACACCTAAACTTGCAGCTGAAACTGCCATGGGACCAATAGAAGAATTTGATTTTGATGTAGCTATCTTATTCAGTGATATTCTCTTCCCTCTAGAGTCATTAGGTATGAATTTGACCTATAACCCTGGACCTATTTTTGGTAACCATCTAACAGAAAATAACTTAAGTAGTCTAATAACTGAAACTAATCCAATTAACTCTCTTGAATTCCAAGGTGAAGCAATAGAAAGAACTCTTGAAAGACTATCTGATGATAAATCACTAATTGGATTTATAGGTGGACCTTGGACATTAATCTCCTACGCCTGCGGCTTAAATAAGGAAACTAAAAACCAAAAGCTCAACAAGTTTAAACTAACTTTACTTGACGAGACAATCTTGCCTCTTCTAGAGCAAAATATTGAACTACAACTCAAAGCGGGTGCAGAAAACTTGATGATCTTCGATTCGTTAGCACATCAATTATCAAAGGAGGATCTGTACCTTTATTTATCAAAAACTTTTTCTTCCCTAATAAATAAATTTCCTGGAAAAATTGGCTACTATGCTAAAGATGGAATTGACTATTCTTTAATTCTAAAAACAATAAATAATGCGGATATACCGATTGCTGGATTAGGAGTTGATTCTCATGAAGATATTACCTCCTACCTTAAATCTACTACTCATGGATTTACTCAAGGTAATTTCAATGAAAATCATTTAACTCTTCCTAAAGAAGAATTTATAAGTTATTTAGATCCTTACCTTGAAAGAATGGCTAGTCTTAGTGATGAAGATAAAGCTGGCTGGGTTTGTGGCTTAGGCCATGGTGTATTAAAAACTACAGATCAAGAAAATGTAAAAGAATTTGTTAAAAGAGCAAGATCGGTATTCTGTTAGAAAGAAATGAATATTGAGGAAAAAAAGAAACTTACATCTGCCTGGTTTAAACATCTAAGAGATACTTTTTGTAATGAGTTTGAAGAAATAGATGGAACCAGTTTTGATAGAAGTTATTGGGATCATAAGTTCTCTGGTGGGGGAGAAATGAGCATAATGAAAGGTAAAATTTTTGAAAAAGTAGGTGTTAATATATCTACCGTGTCTGGAAAATTTGATGATAACTTTAAATCACAAGTTAAAGGAACTGAAAAATCTTCAGATTATTGGGCAAGTGGAATAAGTCTTGTTGCTCATATGCATTCACCAAAAATACCTGCTTTTCACTTCAATACCAGATTTTTAATTACTGGTGACTCATGGTTTGGAGGTGGAGGAGATTTAACACCTACAATAACTTCAAAAAAAGATACTGATTTTTTTCACGCTTGCATGAAAGAAGCCTGCGATAGCGCAAATGATAGTTATTACAAAACTTTCAAAGAAGCTTGTGATGAATACTTCTATCTACCGCATAGATCAGAGTCCAGAGGAGAAGGTGGTATTTTTATTGATCACTTAAAAACAGACTCTTGGAGCAATGATTTTGCCTTCATTAAAGAAGTAGGAAAATCATCTCTTAAAGCAATTTCAACAATAATTCGTAACAATAAAGATGAACCCTGGACAGAAGAAGAAAAGGAACAACAACTCATTAAACGAGGACGATATGTCGAATTTAATCTTATATGGGACAGAGGAACTACCTTTGGCTTAAAAACAGGAGGTAATATAGAAGCAATTCTTATGTCAATGCCACCTTCCGCTAAATGGAAATAATGATATGAATACTTTCCTAGTTATTAAAGTTATTCATATCATTTCTGTAATTACCTGGATGGCAGCACTTTTTTATCTTCCTAGAATATTTGTTTATCACGCAACAAAAAAGGTAGGAACTGACACTTCTGAAACTTTTAAAACTATGGAGGATAAACTTTTATCTTTAATTGCCAATCCCTCTTTGGTCATTGTATGGATTTCTGGTCTATTTTTATTTGGCTATAAGGAACTGGAAGTTTGGCTTGTTTATAAAATGTTTTTAGTTCTAGCAATGACTTTATTCCACTTTTATCTTAGGAACGTACAGAAAAAATTCTCTGAAGATCAGAACATAAAATCTGAAAGATTCTTTAGAATAATTAATGAGATTCCTTCAGTTCTTTTGATAGGTATAATTATTTTAGTAGTATTTCAGCCTAAATAAACTGAACTTTTCCTCCAAAAAAAACTATTACCTTGTTAAGTAATTTATATTCTTTATGAAATATATATCATTTATATTAATAATATAATATAATTCTTATTTATATTAAATATAAATAATAAATTTAAAAATTAATCTAAAAATATAATTATGATAACAATAGTAAATGAAAAAGCTTCTGAACAAGAATTCCTTGACTGGAGAAATAAAGATTCTTTCATGAATGTTAAACAACCTCTGATCATGTTTGTAATGATACCCGCAATAGTTCAAATAACCTGCTTAGCTATGATGCTAGGAAGTATTCTACTTACTCAAGTTATCTTTAATTGATCAGAACGGCAGTTAAAGCACTAATAGGTATTGGAAATAAAGAGACTATATTTCAAGCATCTCCAACAAAATTACTTTTAATGGGATTATTAAAATAACCTTTTTATTTTTAAGCTCCATCACCTTGTTATTATTCCTGATAAGTCGTGTCATTTAAACTAAACTTTATTCCCAATATGAAACAAAGTCTTCAGAAGCTAAATTAGGCAACTTTTTTAATTCATCTTCTTTAGATCCTACATATAAATAGCCAATTACTTCTGTATTTTCACCTAATTTCAAAACTGACGTAATAGTTTCATTAAAAGCCATTGAGCCTGTTCTCCAAATTGCTCCATACCCTAAATCATGAAGCGCTAACAACATATTTTGAGTTGCCGCTCCTACTGATAAAATCTGTTCTATGGAAGGAACCTTTGGATGATTTTTTATCTCAGAAATAAGAATTATAACCATCGGAGCTCTATAAGAAGCTGACTTATATTTGGCCTCTAAATCTGCTGATATATCTCCCTTTAACCTTTGAGCTGTCTCTAAAAAAATATCACTTAATTTACTGCGACTTTCACCTGTTACTTGAATAAACCTCCAGGGTCTTAGCCATGCATGATCTGGAGCTCTAAAAGCAGCTTGGTAAACTAACTCCATTTCTTTCTTTGAAGGAGCAGGCTCTATTAATCTAGAGGCTGAATTTCTAGTATGAAGAGCTTTTAAGGTTTCCATTCAATTCACTTTATCATAACAATGAATTAAGCATTAATAATAGACAAATGAGATCGCATTTAGCATGCATCATCCAAGTTCATATTTACTTTTCTCCTCAAGACCTCCTATGTCTAAAATTATATAATAACTCAATTAATTTAATTAAGAGTTAATAAAACCTCTAAGTCTTAATAAAAAATTTTTGTTAAACTTAAAAAATATGAAAGGAATTCTATTAATCAATTTAGGCTCTCCAAAAGATTTAAATCTTGAATCAGTTAAAATTTACCTTAAAGAATTTTTGGAAGATGAACTTGTAATAGACATACCTGCATTTCTTAGAAAAATATTAGTTACTAACTTTATAGTACCTTTCAGAGCTAAAAAGACTCTGGAAGCTTATAAAGCGATCTGGAAAGAAGACGGTTCTCCCTTAATTATAAATACAAGATCTTTAAAAGAAAAATTACAAAAAGAAGCAACATATCCGATTGAATTTGCAATGAGGTACCAAGAACCTTCAATAGAATTATCCATGAAAAAGTTAATTGATAAAGGATGTACTTCTTTGATCATTTTACCTCTTTACCCTCATTATGCTATGGCAACTTCTCTTACTACCATTAGAAAAGTAGAGGAGATAAATAATAAACTTCAATCTAAATTAAAATTAAAATTTATAAAATCTTTTCATAATAACTCTCAATACATACATGCACTTAGCACTAAAATTAAACCATTTATTAATAATATTGATTACTTATTATTTAGTTATCATGGCATTCCTAAAAGTCATTTAACTAAAATAGATCCTACAGGAAGTCATTGCTTAAAAAGTAAAAATTGTTGCCAAGTGGAGTCAGAGGCAAAGCAATATTGCTATAAATCACAGGTCTTAGAAACCTCAAGATTGTGCGCCTCATCATTAGAATTAAAAAATAAACAATGGGGTGTAGCATTTCAATCTAGGATAGGCCCAGGATGGCTTAAACCTTTTTCTGATATTGAATTTAAGGAACTGCCAAAAAAAGGATTTAAAAACATAGCAGTTGTATGCCCATCATTTCTTCTTGATAATCTAGAAACTCTAGAAGAAGTTCAGATAAGAGGACGAGAAACTTTTATAAGTGCTGGAGGCGAAAACTTTTATTATATTCCATGCTTAAATCAAGATGACCTTTGGATAGATTGTTTAACAAATCTAATATGAAGGCTCACAAAAAATCCAGCAGCCTTAACACTGCTGGATTCCCGAATCTTTCTTATTTGCTTACTGGGGAGGGTATTACATTTAAGGATTCTTATTTTCTAGAACCGGTATCTTATTCCAACTGTAGTTGTAGTTGGCTTCTGAGCTCTAGCTCCATTTTTAGGTGCTCTAGCTACAATATCTTCTTCATCTGTTATATTTTCTATGACTATGTATATATCAGATTTTTCTGATATCTCCTTCGCCACAGTAACATCTATTACATTATAAGAGTCTATCTCCGTTCCTGCCGTACACGCTGCTACTGAGCAAGTACTTCCATAAGAATATAAAGTTGCATCTCCAGACCAACCATTCTCCATTTCAAATCCAGTTGATAAAGCTAGTTGAGTATCTGGGAGATCTGGCAGATCCATTCCAGCATTTACATTTCCCCAAAATGAGCTCTTGAAAGAAGAGTCAAATTGAGCATCAGTAGAAGTATATGTAAGACTTAAAGGATAAATTGTTCCGTTATCAGATCGCCAAACTTTCTTCAAAGCAAGCTCAATACCTTCAATTGTTGCGGCACCTCCATTAAAGGAATCTCCTTGATCGCAGCTACCAACTGCTCCTCCTGAAGCGGTACAAGTTCCAAACATATTTGCATAATCAGTATTAAAAACTACAAATTCAGCAAAGATATCTACAGATACATATCTTACTCCTACCTCTAAGTTATCTGCTTCTTCTGAATCAGCTCCACCACCTGTTGGGGTAAAGCCTTCATGAAAACCAACAAAAAGTGAAGTAGTTTCATTAAGTTCATATGTTGCTCCAAAGCCCATAAGCCTGTTATCTGAGTCTGTTAGTTTCTTAGGATAACCTTTTGCAGCATTAACTGCTGTTCTAGCCACATCCACATAACGATCTTGAGATATTTCCCAATCTTCAGAACGATAACCCACATTCACTGTTAGAGCTCCAAAATTAATCTCTTCATTAATGTAAAAAGCAGTAGCTTCAGAATAAGTTAGTCTATTATTAGAACTAAAACCTGGAGCAGAACCTTTAGTTAAAGGCCCAAGTTTGCCTCCACTCCAGTCAACATATTCATAAATTTGAAACCTATCTTCATTATCTTCAGTAGATCTATATCCAACGGTCAAACTTTGTCTATCAGTATTGTATTGAACCTTGAAATCAGTTCCTTCTGAGACATAAGCCCTATTATTATTTTTAAGTTTTATCTCTACTGATTGAGCATTTGTTCCATTAAGGATTGCTGAACCTCCAGCTTTTCCTTCATTAGCAGCACTTATAATATTATTAATGCCATTTCCAAGCCCATAAACTTTTTTATTGTCTATTTTGTCAACTTTAAACCAGTTTCTAGCAAATTCATTTTCATAAATAGTTGCGCTTACCTCTAGGTTATCAAAGTCAGCTAAGTAATTAATAGACCATTGATCATGGTTATTATCCATTTCATCATAAGCTGATAGTCCATATCTTGCATGAGGATCTTTTCTAAAATCAGCATCAGCTAAACCAACATATGATTGATCCGAAATTTCTTCTGAATCTTGATACTTAAAGTTTAATTCATGATAAATTCCATCAGTATCCTTATCTGAATTCAGTCTAAGCTTAATAACAACATCATCTTTATCAAAACCAGTATTATTACTAGACCCCTTAATGGAATCAAAACCATCTGTTTCCCAATTATGAGACTCTATAGAAAAGGCAGCATTTTTTCCTACTGCACCTATTACCAAGTGAGTTCTCATTGTTCCATCTTCTCCAAACTCTTGATTTAATATTCCTCCAGTCTGATCAGGTATAGGTGTACTAAGTAAGTTAATTGCTCCTCCTACCGTGTATGGACCCTGGGTAATCGCTGAAGGACCCTTAAGAACTTCAACGCCTGCTATTCGTCCTACTGTCGGAAAATAATATGCAGATGAAGCGGCATAAGGAGCCGGAGCTATAAGAATACCATCCTCTAAAAGAGTTACTTTTCCTGATCTATCAGCATATGTACCTCGGATACTAATATTTGGCCTTAATCCATAACCCTCTTCAGGCTTGAAATTAACTCCAGGAATGGTTGAGAGTATTTTATGTATATCTGTATACTCATATTTCTCTAACTCCGCTTCAGTAATTACTGAAGCTGAACCAGCTACCTCAATGGCTTCAGATTGAGAACCTACTATTGTAATCACTTCTATCTCTGTCTTGTCCTTGGGCGCATCATCTGAATAAGATATTAAAGATAAAGAAGAAACTATTAATAATATTAAGAATTGTTTTAAATTTAATATGATGACTAAGACCTCTATATAAATTAATTGATAATTATTATCATTCGCGTTCGCATTTTAAATGAGAATAAATATCATTTGCAACTAATTTTTTCATCAATTAGTTAATTTATTTTATGAATAATTTATAAGCCTTCTTCTAGGGCTATCAGGAAGATGAAAAATTAATAAAACCGAATGGCTTTATAATTAATTAAACTAGTTTTAGCTTGTAAGGTAAAACCTTCGCCATAAATTTAAACCTATTAACATAGATAAAAACCATAGGATTAACTCTACCCAATTTGGGTTGCTGTTATAACCAAAAAACCCTTTTAAGAAAACTCCTATTTGCCCCTTGTCATGAAGTAAATGAGTATACTTTCCATTACCATATGTATAAAAAATATCATTATCTGTTGCTAATAATTCTTCTTTGGGTTTAAGAACATCCCATACTCTATCAATCTGGCTTTTATCTTCTATGCCTACCCACTCAAGATGTTCTCCCTTTACTAAGAATTCTTCTGCCTCATGAGTACCATAAGCAACCATTCCAGAAGCTAAAAATACTAATAGAAGAGTAGTTAAACGAAAAAATTTTCTAAGATCTAGCCTCCTTCCCTGAATTACCACTAAATAACCCAAAAGAATTGCCAGAGTCATTCCTAAAATAAAGCCTGTATAAGAAAATGAACCTAAGATTGAAAAGCTTCCTAACAAAAAAATTGCTGTTTCAAAACCCTCCCGAAGGATAGCAAAAAATACCAAGAAAAATATCCCATAGCTAGAAGTTTTAATAGCTGAATTAGTCTGACCTTCTAATTCTTTTCTATTACTAACGTGTTTTGCGAGCCAAAAAATTACATACCATAATAATCCGGCAGTGATATACATAAAAATAGCTTCTACTAACTTTTCTATAGACACATTACCTATTGAATCTTTTACTTCATTCAAAGATAACGCAACTATAATACTTACAATAACTGCAGCTATTACAGCCATCCATAAATGACGTATTTGTTCCGTTAAATCTTGCTTAGATAAAAGAGTATAGATAATACCAACTATTAGTGCTGCTTCTAAAGTTTCTCTAAAAGTAATGATAAATTCATTCATGGGTGTGAATGATAATCATTTTTATTTAAAAAGCCAGATAATTTAATGCTTATTGGAGTGATTTGAATCCTTGAGATCCTTTTCTATATCCTCATGATCACCTACCATGATATGAGATCCGCTTTTTACAATATATTTCTCTAAAAGAGGAATAAAAAGTAACGGAATTATTCCCCCTATGACTATACCAAATGCAGCTGACCTTAATGTGGGATCTAAATAAGATGCAATCAAATCAGCTAGAACATGAGCTATTACTGCCCCTACTATACCGGCTATATTTCCATTAGAAGCTATCTTCAAAACTCTATTAATACTCCATCCTGAATAATAACCCACTATAAGAATAGTGACATGAACTAATCCAAATATAAAACCCTTCAATACACCTTGTTCCAGATTTAATGCTTCTAAAAAATACTCCATTAGATATTTTCTAATTCAAAAGTATCATGCAGAGCTATAACTGCTTGTTTCATAAACTTCTTTTTTATTACGACAGAAATCTTTATTTCAGAAGTTGTAATCATTAGTATATTAATATTTGACTTTGCAAGGCTCTCGAACATCTTTGTTGCTATACCTGCATGACTTCTCATTCCAATACCAACAACACTAATCTTTGCTATTTCACTGTCAACGTCTATCTTTCCACTTCCAAGTTCTTTTGAAACATCATATAAAATTCTTTCAGCTTCTTCAGCACTAGACTTATCAACAGTAAAAGTAAAATCTGTTATGTTGTCCGCACTTATATTTTGAACAATAACGTCTATATCAATTCCAGCTGCGCTAATAGGACTTAAGATTTTTGCAGCTATTCCTGGTATATCCTCAACTTCTCTTATAGTTAATTTAGCTTCATTATCAACAGCACTTATTCCTGTTACTAAGGGTCTCTCCATTCCTTTCACCTCTTCTTTTACAATTGTTCCTGCACTATTATTGAAACTGGACAGGACTTTTATAGGCATTTTATATTTACTTGCATATTCAACAGCTCTCCTTTGCAGAACTTTAGCCCCCATACTTGATAATTCTAGCATTTCTTCAAATACAATTTCTTTCATACATCTGGCTTTGTTATATATTTTGGGATCCGTGGTAAAAACTCCTTCAACATCTGTATAAATATGACACTCATCAGCCCCTAAAGCTACTGCCAAGGCAACTCCTGTCGTATCAGAACCTCCTCTTCCTAATGTTGTAATATCTCCCACAACATTCATACCCTGAAAACCAGTAACTACAGGAATAATCCCAGATTTAATATCCTCTTCTAAACGTTTTACATCAACATCTAATATCCTAGCTTGCTTATGCAAATCATTTGTCTTAATTCCCAACTGATAAGCTGAATATGATTTAGAAAGAAAACCCTTCTTTTCTAGAGTTATTGCTAATAAAGCAACAGATATTTGTTCGCCGGTAGATACGAGTGCATCATATTCTCTTGGGTTTGCGTTTGGATCTATTTTTTTTGCTAATTTTATAAGTTATTCAGTTTGATTGCCCATAGCCGACAAGACTGCAACAACCTGATTTCCAGTCTTTATATCTTCAATAATTATATCGGCAACTTCTTCTATGCGTTCTGTTGTCGCTACTGAAGTGCCACCGAATTTTTGGACAAATAACTTTCCCATTTAACAATCTTATAAAAAAAAGAGTATTCTATATCTAAGTTGTTAAATTTCTTAATAAATCTTTAATTGACGCTAAAGCTATATCTATATGATCAATATTCTCTACACCCCCTTGGGCCAGATCTTGTCTTCCACCGCCGCTTCCTCCTAACTGCAAAACTAAATGCTTTACTATATCTCTTGCATCAATATTGATTAATTCTTTAGAGCAGGCTACAACTAATGGGTTTTTATCTCCAGATATAGAGATCAGAACAACTAAGGCATTAGGAAATTTACTCCTTAATTGATCAGCAGTCTCTCTAAGGCTAACTGTATCCAAATCTTCAAGCTTAGTTGCTATGAGAGTGATACCTGCTACTTCAACCAATCTATCAGTAATTTCTGATATTAATGAACCTAAGTTTTGATTTTTTAATTTACCCAAATCTTGATTAAGGTTTTTATTCTCATTCTTAAGTTTAAGCACTGCATTTAGAATTTTATTATCTTGAGTAAAAATAATAGGCTTAGTGTTAGTTGGTTTACCAACCTTGTCCTTTAAAACCTTATTATCCTTAATAATCTGAAAAACTTTATCAACTACTTGATCACTAGAAGTATTCAATTCTTTAGAAATTTCGCTAATCTTAGATTGCAATTCCCTTATAGAATTTAGGGAATCTTTGCCTTCTAGAGAGCTTACTGATGAGTCTACCTTAAGGTTAAATTCTTTTGAAAGGGTCATTATCTTAAGATGTAAATTTAAAAGTAAGTCTTTTGCGTTTGCACCAGTAAGTGCCTCTATCCTTCTTACACCCGCTGAAACTCCCGTTTCACTTATAATTTTCATAAAACCAATTTCGCCAGTTTTTTCTACATGAGTTCCGCCACATAGCTCTATCGAAAAACCTTCGCCAAAATTCAAAACCCTTACTTCTTGGCCATATTTATCTCCGAAAAAAGCTATAGCTCCCTTTCTTTTAGCATTTTCCATGGTCATTAATTCTGTTACTGAATGGGTATTTTTAAAAATTTCATCATTAACTAAATCTTCAATCTTTAAAAGATCATCTTTTGAAATGCTTTTACTATGAGTAAAATCAAAACGTAACCTATTAGAATCTACAAAAGAGCCTTTCTGTTCCACGTGATCTCCAAGAATTATTCTCAAAGCAGCATGCAAAAGATGAGTTGCGGAGTGATTAAGTGCTGTTTTATTTCTTAGCTGCCTGTCTATTAAAGCTTTAATTTTTTCATTTTTTTTAACCTTACCTTTGTCAACAACGCCTATATGGCCAAAATGATCTCCTATTTTTTGTGTATCTTTAACCAAAAAAATAAAATCATCGCCAATAATTTTTCCTCTATCCCCTACCTGGCCTCCAGATTCAGCATAAAAAGGTGTCTGCTTCAAGAATATAATTCCTTCATCTTTTTCTAGTAAGACATCATTTTGAATCCCCTCAGGAAAAGTTACTAACTCTAAAATATGTGATTCACAGGTTTCATTTTCATATCCTACAAATTCTGTCTTGCCTTCTATTAAAATTGATTCAGGTAACAATGAAGAAAAATTACTTGATGCTCTGGCTCTTTTTCTTTGCTCTAACATCAAAACTTTATAACTATCTTGATCAACCTCTAGATGTCTTTCTCTTGCGAAATCAGCTGTCATATCCACTGGAAAACCGAAAGTATCATATAGTTTAAAAGCTAACTCGCCTGAAATAGTTTTCCCTTTTAATTTCTTAACTTCTTCTTCTAGTAATAACATTCCTTGTATTAGAGTTTTTTCAAATTGCTCTTCTTCCTGCAAAAGATTTGCCTCTATTAGATCAAAATTCTTATGCAACATAGGATGTGCTTTTCCCATTTCTTGAACTAAAGTTGGCACCATTAAAGAAAGAATAGGACCCTGAGCTCCTAATTTATTAGCATGCCTTAAAGCTCTTCTTATTATTCTCCTTAAAACATAACCTCTACCTTCATTGCCAGGAATTATTCCTTCTGCAATTAAAAAGGCACTTGCCCGCAGGTGATCAGAAATTACCCTTAAAGAAGGATTTGTTAGATCTTTCGTTTTAGTCAATTTACTTGCATGAGTTACTAATACTGAAAACAAATCAGTAGTGTAGTTATTATGTTGGTTTTGAAGAACAGCTGATATCCTTTCTAGACCCATGCCAGTATCAACACAAGGGTTCGGAAGGGGACTAAGCTTGCCGTCCCTAGACCTATCATATTGAGTGAAAACCAAATTCCAAATTTCTATAAATCTATCCCCAGGATCAGAACCCATTGAAGGAGGCTCTCCAATAAGGTGTGCTCCGTGGTCGTAGTAAATCTCTGAACAAGGTCCGCATGGACCTGTATCTCCCATTGTCCAGAAATTCTCTTCGTCATCTAAACGAGAAATTCTTTGAGGGTTGAGTCCTATTTTTTCTTTCCATATTGCTTCAGATTCATCATCATCTTTATGGACTGTTATCCAGAGTCTTTCTGCAGGTATTTTGTACTTATTTGTTAATAAATCCCACGAAAATTCTATAGCTTCCTCTTTGAAGTAATCTCCAAAGCTAAAATTCCCTAGCATTTCAAAAAATGTATGATGTCTAGCCGTGTATCCCACATTATCTAAATCGTTATGCTTTCCACCAACTCTCAAGCATCTTTGAGAACTAACCGCTCTTGTGTAACTTCTTCTCTCTATTCCTAACAGCATATCTTTAAATGGAACCATACCTGCATTAGTAAATAATAAAGATGGATCATTAGAAGGCACTAATGAAGAGCTATTCACTAGTTCATGACCATGCTCTTGAAAATAATCTAAGAAAATCTGCCGGATGTCATTAGTGCTTAAAAAATCAGGCATTAGTTTTTAATTAAATATCTCATTAAAAAAGTTCTGCATTGAAAGCCAAGATCTATTATTGGCATCTCTATTAAATTTTGCACCTAAACTGACATCATTTGCTTCAGGATTAGTGAATGCATGATATGTATCTCCATAACTATGAATCTGCCAGTCAGCATTTGCAGCGGTCATTTCTTGTTGAAAGTTATCTACCATTTCAAGCGGAACCATTGGGTCTCGTTCACCATGTAATACGAGTATTTTACTATTAATTCCATTCTTAGATATTGACGAAGGCATCAATAATCCATGAAAACTAACAATTCCATTTATATCAGCTCCTGATCTAGCTAAATCAAGGACAACAAGGCCTCCAAAACAATAACCTATAGCTGCAACTTTGGAAGAATCAACTCCCTCAATTTTTTTTCCTACTTCAAGTGCCGCTATAATTGTGTCTTTTAGATTATCCCTATCAGACAATAATGGTGTCATTAAAGATTCATTCTCTGAGGTGTCTGATCCAACCTTTCCTTCACCATACATATCAACTGCAAAAGCCGTATATCCAATTTTTGCTAAATCATTAGCTCTATCATGGACAAAACTATCTTTACCAGCCCAAGTATGTGCTATTAAAACCAAAGGTGTATTTTTTTTATCTGGGTAAGCAACATAACCTCTCATGTTTTTATCTTTACATTTATAGTGTAATTCTTCTGTCTTCATATTTACTCCTCTAGTTTTACTAGTTCATTCTTAAATCTCTTGTAATTCTCAACATAATGATGAGCTGACATTAAAAGACCTTTTTTTTGATTATGATCCAAAGAAGACCTGACTTTTCCAGGGGACCCCATGACCACAGACCCATCTGGAACTTCCATTCCTTCTGTAACTAATGAATTTGCTCCTATTAAACAACCTTTTCCGATTTTTGCACCATTAAGAACAACTGCATTTATACCTATTAGTGTGCCGTCTCCGATTGAACATCCATGTAACATAACTTGGTGACCAATTGTTACATCTCTACCTAAAGTAGTGGGATATCCAAGATCAGTATGAATTACTGCACCATCCTGAACATTACTTCCTTCTCCAATAATAATTGGTTCAGTATCACCTCTCAAAATGGCTCCAAACCAAATACTTGCATCTTTTTTTAAAGTTACATCACCTATAACTGTAGCATTATGAGCTATATAAAAATTTTCATCTTCTGATTTAAATTTCTGAGATCCTAAATTGAAAATCACTTACCCTCCTTAGATTTTATTTCTTGTGATAAATCTATATTTGCATCTAACGTTACATTTAAAAAATTTACTGTGATCATAGCTGTCAGCCCCCAAATAATATAGGAATCATATTTGTATGCCGGAATATAATAAACTTTTCCATCTCTCTTTATAGGATCATTTCTTAGTCTATTATCTTCTAAAAAGAAAGAAATGGGGACTCTAAAAATACTATCAATTTCATCAGAATTATCATTTAAAAGGATGTCTTCTGAAACAGAACCAACATAAGGCGTGACACTTATATTAAATCTCGACACAAGTGTATCTAATCTACCAAATATAGTTACTCTATGAGGCTCTAGCCCGATTTCTTCATATGATTCTCTAATAGCTGTTTCTTTTAAATCCTTATCAGAGTCTTCTTTCATGCCTCCAGGAAATGCAACTTCTCCACCATGAGAAGAAACTTTTTTGGATCTTAAAGTAAAAATTAATTGAGGATCACTTGATTCTGTTAGAGCTAAAAGGACAGAAGCTTGAGGTAAACCTTCATCTGGTAGAGCACTTTTAAAAGATAAAATTTTATTTTTTATTGTAGTTAACATGATTTAGTGAATGATAACCTAATAATAGTTTATACTTTTGCGTTTCTTAACCGAACAGGATAATTAATAGTATGAATTTCTGCAATGAATGTGGACATAAAGTAGTTAGAAAGGTACCTAAAGGAGATAATAGACCAAGATATAGCTGCGAAAATTGTGACACAATCTTCTATCAAAATCCAAAAATAATATCTGGTACTGTCACCATTCAAGACAATCAAATACTTCTATGTAAAAGGGCAATTGAACCAAGATATGGTCTTTGGACTATCCCAGCAGGATTTCTAGAAAATAAAGAAACAATAGAAGAAGGTTGTCTTAGGGAGACATTAGAAGAAACTAATGCCGAAGTAAAAATTCAATCCCTATATGCAATCTTTAATATTCCTCAAATCAGTCAAATCTATATGTTGTACTTAGCTCATCTAGGACAGCAACAATATGGATCTACAACAGAAAGTTTAGAAGTAAAACTTTTCAAAGAGCAAGATATTCCATGGGATCAACTAGCATTTCCTTTTGTACCTAAAATATTGAAATATATCTTCACCGATATTAAAAATAATGAATTTCCATTAAGAATAGAAACAATCGAGAGAAAAAAATAAATTCACCCAATAAAATCTCTAGCGTTTTGAAAAAACTTAATCCACGGTCCGTAAATACCCCAATCCTTAGGAGCCCAAGAGTGCTGTATAGAAAGAAAAGCTCTCTCAGGATGCGGCATCATAATAGTTGAATTACCTAATTTATTAGTTAAGGCAGCAATTCCTAGAACTGCTCCATTAGGATTATCTGGGTAAGATTCTGTAGCAGAATAATCACTAGAACAATAGGTCATTGGCACTGATTTGGTATTGAGAGCTTCTTCAGCTGAGTTCATACTAAAATCTGGCCTCCCTTCTCCATGAGCAACTGGAACTGGGATTACAGATCCATTCATGTCTTGAAAAAATAAAGATTTGGAGTCTTGAATAGCAACTTGAATTAACCTTGATTCAAATTTTTCCGACTTATTTCTAGTAAATTTAGGCCAATTCTCGGCACCGGGTATTAAAGAAGATAAATTAGCCATCATTTGACATCCATTACATACACCTAAAGAAAAGGCATGATCTCTATTAAAAAATTCTTCAAAATCCTCTTTTAAGTCTGGGTTTTTTAAAATGGTCATTGCCCATCCTCTCCCCGCTCCAAGGACATCACCATAAGAAAAACCACCGCACGCCACAAGACCTTGAAAATCTTGTAACTTATTCCTTCCTTCTATTAAATCTGTCATATGGAGGTCTATGCACCGAAATCCAACTTCTGTAAATGCGGCTGCCATTTCTTGATGTCCATTAACTCCTTGTTCTCTTAAAATAGCTATAGCAGGCCTAACCTTTCTATTATTCAACTTATCTGGGACCTTAAATGAAATGCTAGGTGATAAACCTATTCGTTTTTGATCAGTATCAAATTTAAATTCTGATTCAGCTGTACTTGGATTATCTCTTATGCTTTGCATCCAAAAACTTACTTTGCTCCATTCCTGCAAAAGGGTACTCAATTCCCATTCAGCAATATGCAAAGATTTATAAGTAATTCTTAAAGTTAGTTTATTAACTACAGCCCCAATATTATGTATATACGATCCCATATTTAATAATGAAAATCTTTTCTTTATATCTTCTTCATCGGATTCTAAAACTTGCATTACAAAACCTAATTCTTCATTGAAGAGGACAGAGTGCAGATCATCTTTATTAGAACAAATATTTGATAAATCTAAATCCATGCCAAGCCTCCCAGCAAAAGACATTTCTGCAAGACAAGTAACTAAACCTCCATCTGACCTGTCATGTAAAGCAAATATCTTCTTTTCTTTTAACAAGGCTCCAATCAGTGAGACAATCTCGGGCATCTCTGTTATTACTTCTACATCCGGCACTATACCTAAAACCTTATTCTTTACTTGTCCTGCAATACTTCCTCCCATTCTTTGCTTACCCTTGCCTAGGTCAATAAACAACAATCTTGTATTTTCCGAGCTATTTTCTAACTGAGGAGTAACACTAAAACTAACATCTTTGATCTTAGAAAAAGCTGAGATGACTAAAGACAAAGGAGATACTACTGATTTTTCTTTTCCTTCCTCAGTCCACTTAGTATTCATAGATAATGAATCTTTACCTACAGGGACTGTTATTCCCCATTTAGGGCAGAGATTCATACCTATAGCTTCTACGGCATCATAAAGATCTTTTTTTCCGTCTTTGGTATCTAATGCTCCCATCCAATTAGCAGAAAAATTAATGTCTGAAATACTCTGAACCCCGGAAGATAGTATATTTGTAACGGCTTCACCAGCAGACATTCGGGCAGAAGCTGCTGCATCGCTTAAAGCAAATGGAGATTTTTCTCCAATTGACATTGCCTCTCCACATAAAGAATCATAACCAGATAATGTTAACGCATTGTCTGCGACTGGAACCTGCCAAGGACCTACCAATTGGTCTCTTGCAACCAATCCAGTAATAGTTCTATCTCCTATAGTGATGAGATAATTTTTTGAAGCAACTGACGGGTGACGCAATACATCAAATAACAGATCCGATAAGTTTTCATTTTTAAGATCAAAAGGTCGGTTCTTTTTTTCTAAATTTTTATACTCTAGTTTAGTTTTAGGGGTATTTCCGAATAAGGTTCTTAGCGAAATATCAATCGGATAATTATCATAAGCTTTATCATAAACTTGTATTCTTTTATCTTGCACAATTTCACCGACAACAGAAACAGGACATCTTTCTCTAGAACATATTTCTAAAAACTCATTTACAGAACTTTTATCAAGAGCTATTACATAACGCTCTTGTGATTCATTACACCATATTTCCATAGGTGACATTCCAGGTTCTGAATTAGGAATATCTCTAAGATTTATTTTTCCTCCATGCTTACTATCTTTAATGAGTTCAGGAAGAGCGTTAGATAGACCACCGGCTCCTACATCATGAATAAAAAGAATTGGATTTTTAGATTTTCTTTGCCAACAATTATCTAAGACTTCTTGACATCTTCGCTCCATCTCAGCATTGTCTCTTTGTACTGAAGCAAAATCTAAATCACCTTCACTCAATCCAGAGCTTAAAGAAGAAGCTGACCCTCCTCCAAGACCTATTAACATAGCAGGACCACCTAATACAATTAACTGAGACCCTATGGGTACCTCATTTTTATAAATATCATCCTGTCTTATATTACCTAGGCCTCCTGCGAGCATAATAGGTTTATGGTAACCAAATTTTATTGATTCAATAAGATCTGTCTCCAAACACCTAAAGTATCCTAAAATATTTGGCCTACCAAACTCATTGTTAAAGTCTGCAGCACCTATAGGCGCTTCTAGCATTATCTGCAAGGGATTTGCAATTCTATTTGGTGACATCTCGGGACCTTCCCATAGTTCTACATGACCTGGAATTCTCAAATTAGAAACGCTGAAGCCTGTTAATCCTGCTTTAGGTTTTGCTCCCTTACCCGTTGCCCCTTCATCTCTTATCTCTCCCCCAGAACCCGTGGCAGCTCCTGGGAAAGGAGCTATAGCAGTCGGATGATTATGAGTCTCTACTTTAACAACTATATTTATGTACTCCTCATGATTAGAATATTCTTTGGTAAACGGATCAGGATAAAATCTTTTTGCCTTATGGCCTTCTAAAACAGCTGCATTATCTTCATAAGCTGAAAGTACGCCCTCCTTTTGAACTTGATAGGTATTTTTGATCATATCAAAAAGAGATGCATTTCTTGGGAGCCCATTTTCATACCATTCTGCATTGAATATTTTATGCCTACAATGTTCAGAGTTAGCCTGAGCAAACATCATCAATTCAGCATCTGTAGGATCCTTACCTTCTTCTTTAAAAGAATTAAATAAATACTCAATTTCTTCTGAATTCAATGCGAGTCCTAAATGTAAATTAGCTTTTTCTAATGAATTTATATCCTCCTCGTGGACTGATATCATTGTTGAAGGCTTAGGTGGAAAATTCAAAAAAAGACTTTTAATATCATCTAAATTGAAAAAAACTTCTTCTGTCATCTTGTCTTTGACAGTTTGAGATAAAATGTCCAAATCTTTTAATTTTAATTCTTCTTTAGTAAACAAAGAATAAACTATCCCTCTCTCTACTCTATTAATATCCTTGTAATTAGCATTATGGAGAATGTCTGTTGCTTTTGAAGACCAAGAAGAGATGGTGCCTTTCCTAGGAAAGATATAAAAGTCATTCCCTAAACCATTAAAAGGTTTAATTTTTTTAATGCCTAAAACATAAAATAAATCTTGCTCTAAATTATCGGAGTTTATTTCCTTAGTAAATTCTAAAAAAAAGACTTCCCTACACAATATCTTGAAAATATCAGGATTAATAGCATGAAAGTTATTTAAAATACTCTTCAGTCGAAAATCTGTAAATGGAGATTCTCCGTAAATGGCTAAAGTTTTAGAATTTAGTTTGATATATGAACTCATGTATAGAGAGTATCCATGTATTTTATACCAAAAAATATTTTAATAAATAGCTATATATAGTATTTCCAAAAAAAAAAATAACTACATGTAGTGTTTTTGTTAATAATTTGCTATAAATTGACATTATAAAATTATTTGAAACATGAAAAAAGGCAGATTAGTTTATTTTTCAATATTTCTTTCCGTTTCACTGTTAGGTTTTGACAACCTAGCTAGGTCATTTCCTCCAGAAAATATTCATACTCTAGATGAGGAAATAAGCCTAATATGGAATTCAAATAACTTAATGGGAAAGGAAATTTTCTTAGAAAGAACAGAAAAAAGACTACCTCAATATAAAGTATTATTTAAAGAGGCTGGACAAAACTTAAATATAAACTGGAAATTACTTGCTGCAATAAGTTATCAAGAATCACATTGGAACCCAAATGCTGTTTCAAAATCAGGAGTTAAGGGTTTAATGATGCTAACTGAAGAAACTTCTAAAGAAGTTGGCGTCAATCAGAGAACGGATCCAAGGCAAAGTATAGTAGGTGGAGCGATTTACTTAAAGAAAATATATGAGCGCCTTCCTAACTCAATTACTGGCTCTGACAGAACTTGGCTTTCTTTAGCTGCTTATAACATTGGTTATAGTCATGTATTAGACGCAATTAAAGTCACAGAGCTTTTAGGTCATGATCATAATTCATGGGAAGACATTAGAAATACTCTTTTATTGCTATCTAGAGAGGAATATTATAATTTCACAAAGTTTGGATATATTCCCGGTGAAGAAGTAAGAAATTATGTACAAAATGTGAGAGTTTTTTATGAAACCTTAGTAGTTAAAGAATCCATCTAAATATTACATTTTAAAAAGTATTTCTTTTAATTCAGATACTCTGTCACGCATACCAGCAGCTGATTCAAAATCTAAATCTTTAGCTTTTTTATGCATCTTAAGCTCTAAACTCCTTATCTCTTTTTTCAGCTTATTAGAATTATTTAATTTCTCTATTGGGGTGAAGTTAAGTTTGTCTATTCTTTCATGCTGCATTTTAGATATTTTTCCTTTTCCTTTACTAGATCTTGCACCTTCTAATATATCAGGAACTTCTTTCTTGATTCCTTTCGGAGTTACATTATTCTTTTTATTGAAATTCTGTTGAATAGATCTCCTCCTATCAGTCTCATTAATAGCTCTTTCCATAGAGCCAGTAATTTTGTCTGCATAAAGTATGGCCTTACCTTTAATATGTCTTGCAGCTCTTCCTATAGTTTGTATTAATGATCCTTCAGATCTCAGAAAACCTTCTTTATCTGCATCTAAAATAGCAACTAACGAAACCTCAGGTATATCTAATCCTTCCCTTAATAGATTTATTCCTACAAGGACATCGAATTCTCCTAAACGAAGATCTCTAATTATTTCCACCCTTTCCACAGTGTCTATGTCAGAATGAAGATAACGAACTTTCACATTATTTTCTTCTAAATAATCTGTAAGATCTTCGGCCATCCTTTTTGTTAGAACCGTTACCAAAACTCTTTCTTTTAAATTTGTTTTTTTAACTATTTCAGAAAGTAAATCATCTACTTGATAGGTAGCTGGTCTAATTTCAACCTCTGGATCTAATAATCCTGTTGGTCTAACTAATTGTTCTACTGTTTCTTCTGAATATGCCTTTTCATATTTACCTGGCGTGGCAGTTACAAAAACTTTTTGACCCGAGATTAACTCCCATTCTTCAAATCTTAATGGTCGGTTATCTAGTGCTACTGGTAATCTAAATCCATAATCAACCAAAGTTTGTTTTCTAGATCTGTCACCCTTATACATTCCACCCAGTTGCGGCAATGTTACATGCGACTCATCTACAAATACTAAAGCGTTTTGTGGTAAATAGTCATAAAGAGTGGCTGAAGGTTCGCCAGGCTGTCTATCAGTTAGAAAACGAGAATAATTCTCTATTCCAGAACAGAATCCTAATTCTTTTAACATTTCTATATCATATAAAGTCCTTTGTTCTAACCTTTGTGCCTCCACTAACTTATTTTCTTTCTTAAAATAGGATAATCTAGTTTTAAGCTCTTCTTGTATAAATTCAATAGCCTTTAAAATTCTATCTCTGGAAGTTACATAATGCGACTTAGGAAAGATAGTTATCCTCGGAACTGTTTTAAGTATCTCGCCAGTTAATGGATCAAAAATTTTGATCGACTCTATTATATCTAAATCAAGCTGTATTCTGATTGCATTTTTATCTGAATCTGCAGGATAAACATCTATACTATCTCCTCTTGCCCTATAAACTGCTCTTTTAAAATCGACTTCATTTCTTTCATATTGAAGTTCTGCTAGCCTTCTTAATATTGTTCGCTGATCTACTTTATCTCCTCTATCGAGATGTAGTACCATCTGTAAATAAGATTGAGGGTCGCCAAGTCCATAAATAGCGGAAACTGATGCCACAACTATTACATCTTTTCTTTCTAATACTGATTTAGTTGCAGATAACCTCATTTGTTCGATATGCTCGTTAATTGAAGCATCCTTTTCTATAAAAATATCTGTGGTAGGAACATAAGCTTCTGGTTGATAATAATCATAGTAAGAGACAAAGTACTCAACTGCATTATTTGGAAAAAATGACTTAAATTCTCCATATAACTGTGCAGCTAAAGTTTTATTATGCGCTAAAATAATTGCAGGCCTCTGCAATTCATTAATTATACTTGCCATCGTAAAAGTCTTACCAGATCCTGTAACACCTAGTAATGTCTGATTTAAAAGTCCATTCTTAATTCCCTTAGTTAATTCTTTAATAGCCTTGGGCTGATCTCCATCTGGCTTAAAATCTGAAACTATTTGAAATTCTTTTGTCATCTATTTTATAAATAATTATAAATAATTATTAAAAGCTCCCTTTGTTAAGGCTATAATTATGCTAATCCCCGATAGCTCAGTCGGTAGAGCAATTGACTGTTAATCAATGGGTCGCTGGTTCGAGCCCAGCTCGGGGAGCCATATTCTTATCCATGGTTAATTGTACAATAATATAAAAAATGGCCTCCAAATTATTTAACCCTCAAAGTGAAGAAGTATT
Source organism: SAR86 cluster bacterium (assembly GCA_029268615.1). Classification (NCBI taxonomy): domain Bacteria; kingdom Pseudomonadati; phylum Pseudomonadota; class Gammaproteobacteria; species SAR86 cluster bacterium. The sequence continues at coordinate 27,425 of JAQWNM010000010.1, forward strand.
TCAATTAAGTCGTTCAAGAGTAGAAAATTTCCTAGAATGTCCGAAATGTTTTTATCTTACTAATAAACTTGGCATCTCTAGACCAAAGACCTTTCCTTTCAATCTTAATAATGCAGTAGACGAATTATTAAAAAATGAGTTTGATATCTACAGAGCTAAAGGCGAACCGCACCCATTAATCATTGAAAATAAAATAGATGCAATCCCATATAGCCATCCAGATATTGATGAATGGAGGGATGCTCTAAGGAGGGGTGTTAAAAGATTACATGAACCTACCAATCTATTATTAAGCGGAGGAATTGATGATGTGTGGATAAATACTAAAACTGATCAATTAATCATTGTTGACTACAAGGCTACATCAAAAAAAGGAGAAGTTAACTTAGATGCTGACTGGCAAATAGGATATAAAAGACAAGCAGAATTTTATCAATGGCTTTTAAGGGGTAATTCCTTTGATGTCTCAAACACTGCTTATTTTGTATATTGTAATGGCATACAAGACAAAGAAACTTTTGATAATAAACTAGATTTTAAAGTCAAAGTAATTCCTTATGTTGGTAATGATTCATGGATTGAACCAACTTTGTTCTCTATTAAATCAACTTTAATAGACGAAAGTCCTCCAAAAAAAACAACTGGTTGTGAATTCTGTAGTTATATAAATAAAAATATGACAGTATAAAAATAAATTGAGTTATGAATAATAAAGCATATTCATCTTCTAGTTGCTTGTGCAATATCTAAAAAATTAAGATCTATAAAAGTAAATTCTTTAGGTTCAATAATTCTTTCCCCTACCTCTTCTCGCCAATCATAATGAAGGCCAATGCCATTTATATCTGGCGGCTCAATAAAGAATATAATTGTATATAGATCTTCTCTATTTCCTGGTAATTTTATATTTCTTGCATAGTGAAAATTATCAGACATATTTAAATGAGGAAGTAAGAAAACTTTACTAGATTCATTTGTTCTTTGATTTAAGATAATTGCAGTTATATCTAAATAGGCTATAAAACCTCCTTCTATAGAACCTCTTGGAGCTTCATCGTTCCAATTAGCTAAAACTTCAAGGTGTATATCTGTAGACGACTCCAACAAAAAGATATTTGGAGGGGTAACATCATCTTTAATCGCACCTTCAAAAACAAAAGTAATACCGGGACTGATATCTGCCTTACCTATAAGCATTTCTGGAAGATTTTTTGAAAAAGAGGTGAAATGTAAACCGATCAATAAAAAAGCTAAAGTAATTTTATGCATAATGGGTTTAATTTCGAACAAATGAGAATGAATATCATTCTATATTTAAAATGCTCTATAAATCAATATAAGTTTAATTAAAATGATCTTCTAACTTGAATTTAAGTAATTCTTTTATCAATAGAATATCGTTAATTACAGGGTAAGTAGATCTAAAAATTAACGCTAATTTTCTATGAGGTCCTGGTTCATCAAGGTGGACCTTTGCTAATAAGGGATTTGAATTAAATAACTGCTCTAGTGCCATTTGTGGAACTAAAGTTGTACCCATTTTACCAGCTACCAATTGAATCAAAGTAGTCAAACTAGATGCACTTATATTTAAAAGACTATCAATTGGAAACTTACATGCATCTAAAGCTTGATCTTTTAAACAATGCCCTTCTTCAAGCAACATCAATTTAGATTCTTCTAACTCACTTGCTGAAATTTCATTTTTTCCAGCCTGAACATCATCTGAAGATGTTATCCAGTAAAAATCTTCCTGCCAAAATTCTAATGCTAATAAACCTTCCGTATCAAAAGGTAAAGCTAAAATAGCTGTATCTATTTCGCCTTGTTTTATCTTGTCTATTAGAACTTTAGACTGACCTTCAACAATTGTTAATTTTAATTTTGGATATTGAGATTTTAGAGAAGGCAAAACGAGGGGCAATAAATATGGTCCTATTGTAGGTATAATACCTATTGATAAAGAGCCAGTTAGTGGCCCTTTTTCTAAAATTCCTAACTTTTCTATATCTTCTATTCCTAACTTAATTGCTTGCGCTTTATCTAAAAATTTTTTACCAATTTTTGTTACCAAAACTTTCTTATTATCTCTTTCAAAAACTTCTATGCCCAATTTTTTTTCCATTTCTGTAATAGAATTACTAAGAGTTGATGGTGAAACAAAACAATCATTTGCCGCTTTTTTAAAGTGCATAGTCCTTGATACTGCTAAAGCATAGTGAATTTGTTTGAGCGAAATCATAATTTACCTCTTCAACCTTATATATATTTTAATCGAACATAAAGTCTATTAATAGTGTATTTAACAATATATAAAATAATTATATAGTTATTTTTTTATATAAATAACTAGGAAGAAATATGGCTCTAATAAATACTAAGATCAAATCTTTTAAGGCAGATGCTTTTAAAGATGGGGAGTTTATAACTATAGATAGTGATGATTTAAATGGTAAATGGTCTGTATTTTTCTTCTATCCTGCAGATTTTACTTTCGTATGCCCTACTGAATTAGAAGATGTAGCTGATTATTATGATGAATTTAAATCTCTTGATGTAGAAATCTATGCCATTTCGACAGATAGTCACTTTTGTCATAAAGCGTGGCATGACTCCTCTGAATCAATTAGTAAAATAAAATATCCCATGATTAGTGACAGCACATTTAAAATTTCCAAAAATTTTGAAGTGTTAAGAGAGAATGAAGGGAGAGCTAATCGGGGAACCTTTATAGTAGATCCTGATGGCATTATTCAAGCTATGGAAATTACTGCTGAAGGAATAGGTAGAGATGCTCAAGACCTGATAAGAAAAGTAAAAGCTGCAAAATTTGTTAGAACCCATTCCGATCAGGTTTGTCCGGCTAAATGGAAACAAGGAGATAAAACACTAACGCCTTCAATTGAGTTAGTTGGCAAAATTTAAGTTCTTAGCTGATTTTTTTCATTGCCTATTAATCTAATGAAACTATAAGTTACCATTTTGCGAACTAAGTAATCTAAATTGAAGATTTCTTGGAGATTATTTATCTTTAAAATAAAAAAGCTATTTTTTCTTCCAAGAAGTTCTGTCTTGAGTGTCATCCAATAATATCCCTTTAGAGTCTAAGTCTAATCTTATTTGATCCGCCTCTTTAAAGTTCTTATTTTCTCTAGCCTCATTTCTTTTATCTATCAAATCTAGGATCTCTTCTTCAGTAATATTAATATTATTTTTTATGTCTTTATAGAAAATTTCTGGATCTAAAGTTAATAATCCTAATGGTTCAGCTAATTTAATAAGCTCGCCAGCAAGAGTTTGAGCTAACTTCATATTTGAAGGTTTATAAATATTTATTTGCCGAGCTATATCAAAAAAAATAGCTATCGCTTCTGGTGTATTAAAATCATCATCCATAGCTAAATGAAATCTACGTGTATATTCACTTCTTTCATTTTCTAAAGGCTCTATATCCCTAATCGAACCATAAAGCCTTTCAAGAGCACTGTTAGCCTCGTCTAACTTAACAGAAGAATAATTTAATGGACTTCGGTAGTGACTAGAAAGAAGAAAGAATCTTATTACCTCTGGTTTATAGGATTCAAGAACTGATCTGATAGTAAAGAAATTACCTAGAGACTTAGACATCTTCTTGTCGTCAATTCTTAACGGGCCAGTGTGCATCCAAAAGTTAGCAAAAGATTTACCGGTAGACGATTCCGACTGCGCTATCTCATTTTCATGATGAGGAAACTTAAGATCTGATCCTCCACCATGAATATCGAAACTATCTCCAAAGCTCTTCATGCTCATAGCAGAACATTCAATATGCCAACCTGGTCTTCCTTCACCCCAGGGTGAATCCCATTTTAAAGAATCATTCTTATCTTTCTTCCATAAAACAAAATCTGAAGGGTTTCTTTTATTTTGATTAATTTCCACCCTAGAACCTACCATCAAATCATCGAGATTTCTTTTAGATAACTTTCCATATTCAGGAAATGAATCGACTGCAAAATAAACATCTCCTCCCTCAAAATAAGCAAATTTCTTAGAAATTAAGTCTGAAATTAAATTTATAATTTCTTCTATATGGTGGGTTGCTCTTGGTTCCGAGTCTGGTTTTATCATGCCTAATGAAATAAAATCCTCCTGCATACTTAAAATAAATTTTTCTGTTAAAGCTTCAGGATTAATATTTTCAAGAATTGCTTTATCAAGGATATTATCATCCACATCCGTTATGTTCCTGACATAATTTACCTTAAAACACTTATATCTTAGATATCTGACTATCATATCGAAAGCTAAAAAAGTCCTAGCATGGCCTAAATGGCAATCATCATAAACAGTCATCCCACAAATATACATATCTATGGAGCCTTTTTTTATAGGAACAAACTCTTCTTTTTGTCCATTTAATGAATTATAAATTTTCATTTTTATAATATTTTCTTAGCCTCCTTAAGCCTCTTGATTACCTCATCTTGTCCTAAAAAACTAACTATCTGATCTAGTTCAGGACCAAACGTAAGACCAGAAAGAGCAATCCTAATTGGCATGTAAAGGTTTTTACCCTTTGTATTCGATTCCACACCTAACTTCTTCATAGCAACTCCCCACTGCCCCCATGATAGGTTTATACATTTTTCTGCTAAATCAAAGAAATTAGATGGAGTAGAACTTAAATAAACCAAAGCCTCTTCTGAATATTTCTTCTGTTCAGAAAAGAATGCATGGGACAGATTAATAGCGTCTTCCGGGAAAATAATATTTTCTTTAATTAGTGATATAAAACTTCTTATCTCTATCTCTTGAGGAATGAGATCTTCTATTATTGGTTTTAACCAACTCAACACCTCAGAAATATCTAATATTTCAACTGCTTGTTTTTGCCAAAATTTAAGCTGGTTTTGATCAAATTTACTAGGAGAAGAAGATATAGAGCCTATATCTAAAAAATCTGCAAGCTCATCTATTGATTTAATATTATTATCATTATTAAGATGCCCCACTCTTACTAAATAATTTAAAATTGCAGACGGTATGTAACCTTTCTCCCTTAACTCAGAGATGGATAAACTCCCATTCCGTTTTGAAAGAGGAGATCCGTCATGACCTAAGAAAAGAGGAAGATGAGCAAACTTTGGATTAGGTAATTCTAATGCATCTAAAAGCGCGAGTTGTCTTGGAGTGTTACTTAGATGATCCTCACCTCTCAATACGCATGTAATACCCATTAAAGAATCATCTACTGCATTAGCAAACATAAAAGAAGGAGTGCCGTCTGTTTTCTTAACTATAAAGTCATCCAAATCAATTGTGTCAAAACTCTGTTTTCCTTTTATAAGGTCATCAAACTGAATTTGAGTTCCTTTAGGGATCCTAAATCTATAAACAGGTAAATTCCCCTTATCTATTTCAGCCCGGACCTCTTCTTGAGAAGCGCCAGACCAGGTTCCAGGATACCTAGGAGGTTCTCCTGCCTGTAATTGATTTCTTCTAATAACCTTTAATTCTTCTTCGGAAGTAAAACATGGATAAATTAGATCTCTATCTAATAATATTTTATAAAAATTTTCATAAATATTAACTCTCTTAGACTGGAAATAAGGAGAATTTTCTCCCTCCACTTTTGGTCCTTCATCCCAAAGAAGCTGCAGCCACTCTAAATCATTAAAAATATTCTCTACAAATTCTTGTTCTGATCTAACTAAATCAGTATCTTCAATTCTTAGAAGAAACTTGCCTTTACCTTTCTTAGATAATAAAAAACTAAATAAAGCTGCTCTTAGATTACCTAGATGCAAAGCTCCAGTTGGACTTGGACAAAATCTAGTTTTTTGAATATTCATTTAAAATCAATAAGTTAATAAAATAGCAGTTTATCTCTAAAGTTATTATTATACTTATACATACAACAAAGGAAGTGAATTGATATGGAAAAAATAATACTAGTCTCTTTAATTACAACCCTCGGCCCAATTGAAATTAAGCTTTTTACTGAGGAAGCTCCTGAAACTACTAAAAACTTTATTGAATATGTTGAAAGTGGATTCTTTGATGAAACTATTTTTCATCGTGTTATACCTGGTTTTGTTATTCAAGGTGGTGGGCATACCTCTGGTATGAATAGAAAAGATACATTAGCTCCAATTCAAAATGAAGCTAATAATGGAATAAAAAATCTACAATATACACTCTCGATGGCACGGACTAATGACCCACATTCTGCAACATCTCAATTTTTTATTAATTTACAAGATAATTCGTCATTAGATCATAGCTCTGAAACTCCTATGGGATGGGGTTATGCAGTCTTTGGTGAAGTGGTAAATGGAAGCGAAACTGTAAAAGCTATAGCCGAAGTTGAAACTAGTAACTTTGAAGGTCACCAAGATGTTCCCGTTGAAGAGATAAAGATAATTACAGCTGTAGTAATCTCTGATGAATAAATAATGTCTCACTGCTTTATTTCTGATTTACATCTTACAAAGGAAAGACCGGAAATAACTGCCGCCTTCTTTACTTTTTTAGAAAGTATTGCGTCTGATGCTAATTATTTATATATCCTAGGAGACCTCTTTGAGATGTGGATAGGAGATGACTCTGAAGATGAACTCTCTAAATCTGTAAAAGATCAACTAAGAAATCTTGCTAAAAATTCTTGTAATATATATTTAATGCATGGTAATCGTGATTTCCTTATTGGTGAAAAATTCTCTAAAGAATGTGATATTCAACTCATCGAAGATCCAATAAATATTAATATAAATAATAAGAATATATTGCTAATGCATGGTGACTCTTTGTGTGTAGAAGACGTTAAATATCAAGAATTTAGAGCTGCTACTCGCATTAATTCTTGGAAAGAAGATTTTCTTAAAAAACCTATTAAAGAAAGAATATTAATTGCAGAAAGTCTAAGGTCTAAAAGCAAAGCAGAAACAAGAGGAAAAACGGAAGATATTATGGATGTTTCAAAAGAAGAAGTAATAAAAGTGATGTCAGAAAATCAAACCTCTTTCTTAATTCATGGCCATACTCATAGACCTAAAATACATAATATTAAATTAGCTACAGGTCCAGCTCATAGAGTTGTTCTTGGAGATTGGGATATTCATGGATGGTATATTTGGATAGATTCAAACTCATGGGAATTAAAAAAATTCTCTATCCTCTAAATCTGAGTTGTAGAACTAACCCTAGAATAATTAAAATCAATGCTAATAACATGCGTGGATCACTTAAATAAAGAAAAGGCTCGACAGGATAAGCGATTGTTTTATCTAGAGCTGCTACTTTGAAATTATGTTTACCTGACATTTTTGGGTTCGATACTACTTCCATAAAAGCTCTTCTACTTTTATATCTCATTAAAGCCATAGAATCCCAATCCTCTGCATTTTCAATACCAACAATATCTACAGCTTGTAATACTGAGTTACCAGCAAATATAGGATGACTAGCTCTCTTCAATAATTCTGGATACATGTGCTCCATATAACGATCCATAAGTTGATTTGCAGTCTCTCCTGGTTGAGCCCCTTGAACATCTTCGGGATTATCAGACATATCTATATTATTTACCATAAGGAACTGTTTCCCAGAATCTTCTCTCATAAATTTTTCTATCTTCTTCAGGGCCACCTTAGACATATCTAGTTCTTCTGATGACGGAATTCCTTTAGCCTTATTATTTTCTTGCATCTTAACTAAATAGGTTTCTATCTCGTCAGAATTTAACTTACCTCCGAAATCCGTATACCAAACAAAGAATATTCCATAGAGTGTAATTAAAACTAACCAGTTTCTGTAATTTTTTGACATATATTCCTCTCTGAAAACAAGTAACAATAATCCTTAGATTATCTTATACACAATTAAGACAAGATTCTATATTTTAGACTTTACAATTTGTTCTAATAAATATACTGTATATATATACAGTATTATTAAACTATCCTATGAGCATTAAATATCTGGGCAATTCACCGGAAGATGGCCTGCCTCCTCTGAAAATTCCTTACTTCTTAGATAGAGTTCCCGTTGGATGGCCTAGTCCAGCTGATGACTATATTGAACATTCTATTGATCTAAATAAACACTTAATTAAGAATTCAGCTTCAACTTATTTTGTTAGGGTAAGTGGAGATTCTATGATCAATGCCTATATAGGCGATGGAGCTACACTGGTCGTTGATAGAAGTATAGAACCTCAGCATGGAAAAATTATTATAGCTATAGTTGATGGTGCTTTTACATGCAAAAGAATACTCTTTAAACCAACTATTTGCTTAGCATCTGAAAACCCTAAATACCCCCCTATTTACCTTAATACTGAAGAGGAATTAGAGACCGCCGGCACCGTCATTGCTTCGATCAATATTTATTAAATTAATTAATATGTATGCACTCGTTGACTGTAATAGCTTCTATGCTTCTTGTGAAAGAGTATTTAGACCAGACCTGAAGAATAAACCTATAGTAGTTCTATCTAATAATGATGGATGCGTTGTTGCTTTATCTAAAGAAGCAAAAAAACTTGGAATCAAGATGTGCGCTCCTTGGTTTAAAATCCAAGCATATTTTCTTAAAAATGAAGGAATTGCATTCTCATCTAACTATGAGCTTTATGCAGATATTTCGTCTAGAATTATGTGCACACTAAGATATCTAGCTCCAAAGATAGAGGTATATAGCATAGATGAAGCATTCTTAGATCTAACAGGAGTTTCGTCATGTACAGATCTAGGCTCTTTTGGAAAACAATGCCAAGAAACTATTGATCAGTGGATAAATATGCCTGTTCGAGTTGGCATTGGACCAACAAAAACTCTAGCTAAAGCTGCCAGCTATGCCGCGAAGAAATATCCTGCCACAAAGGGAGTGGTTGATTTATCAAAGAAAATCCGTCAGAGAAAATTACTAGCTCTAATGCCTGTCAATGAAGTATGGGGAGTCGGGCATAGATTAAATAAGAAACTGAATATAATGGGAATAAATACTGCCCTTCAATTAGCGGATACTGATCCAAAATTAATTAGGAAAAAATTTAGCATAGTATTAGAGAGAACTTTAATGGAGCTAAGAGGAATGCCTTGTATAAGCATAGAAGACCTGCCTGCAACAAAAAAACAAATTGTGGTAAGTAGAACATTTAGTAAAAAAGTTTCAGATGAGCAGACAATGCATGAAGCAATTAGTGACTATGCATCAAGAGCAGCAGAGAAGCTGCGAAGAGAAAATCAATATTGTATGATGATCTCAGTATTCATAAGAACTAATCCTTTCCAGAAACAGGACTATCAGTATAGAAATAGTATTAACTACCGACTTAATTGTCCTACAAATGATACTAGAGAAATTATCTATATTGCTAAAAATCTAATTTCAAAAATTTATAAAAAAAATATTAACTTCATTAAAGCAGGAATTATGTTGGGAGATTTCTTTGATGAAGGGGTGAGTCAAGGCAATTTATTTACTCCTTGGAAACAACAATATAAAAGTGAACTTCTAATGAATACCGTTGACAAAATAAATACTAATAACAAGGGTAAGATTATATTTGCTGCACAAGGAATAAAAAAATACTGGTCTATGAAAAGAAATCTACACTCACCACGATATACAACTAATTGGAATGATCTACCTATAGTAAATTAATAATTCAAATACCGCTATGGAATCTAAATAAAGAATCTGGTTCAGAAATTAACTTAGCTTCAGCTTCAGAAAATGGCTTTATAGGATCAATCCAATTTTTTCCAAAAAGTTCTACGTACAAACCAATATAAAGATTACTATGCCTTACTTCTGAAGTATAAAGCTTATGATAAAAGTCTTGTAAGTCAGTAGGTAAATAATTATTCAAAGCAAAAAAACGTTCGCTTGATCTTGATTCAATTAAGGCGCAAATCAATAATGAATCTTGAAGCTTTTTTGGCTCAGAAGGTGAAATCAACTGGTATAAACTCTTGGCATAGGGTCCTGCCTTTAAATTTCTATAAGTAAAACCTCGCTTTGTTAGGATCCGGCATACTTTTTCAAAATGCATTAATTCTTCACGAGCTAAACTTGAAAGCTTTTTTGCAAAACCTTTTTCAGGATATCTATTTATTAAAGAAATAGCTGTGGTGGCTGCTTTTTTTTCGCAATGAGCATGATCTAATAAAAGAATTTCTAAATTATTAATTGCTTTATAGATCCAATCTTGAGATGTTTTTGCCAATAAGATCTTATCGTGTAAAGGCTCTTCTTCCATATTAAGAATTAATTCTTGAAGTACCTTGAATAATGAGCTTCGGAAAGAATAAATAACTCTTCCTCGATAACCTTTTTAAGAGAAGAAAGCTCAGCCAAATCATTTTGTATTATCTCAACACCAAACTCCTTAATATCAGGTATTGACTGACTTGCCTGCTTTAAAAGATCAAAAACCCAACAATATGGATCTACTTGATCATAATAATTAATTCTATGAACCTTTAAATTTTCTTTAAGCAATTTTAAGTTAAAGATATAAACCTTAGACCTCATAATCTGAACTTTAAGAGATTCAAGTCTTTTCCAAACTGAGTGTTTTTCAGAATCTGTATATGAATTCCACTTTATAACTTCATGTTGAAAACGTTTACACCCCCTACAGACCTCATCACCAAAGACAGTGGAGCATACACCTATACATGGAGTTTTAATGGGTTTATTCATTTAATAACATGATATATTTAAAGTAATCTAACGCAACTCAAAAAATACAAATATGTTAGAATGCTGTCGCTCTATTTTAAAGAATTAAGTTAATGTTAGAAAAATATAAAACACATTTAGAAGAAAGAAAAAAACTAGGAATTCCTCCTCTACCTTTAGATGAGAACCAAACAGCCTCATTAATTGAGTTAATTGAATCTTCAGATCAAGAAAATGAAGAATATTTATTAAATCTATTGGCAAATGAAGTTCCCGCTGGTGTTGATCAAGCTGCATATGTTAAAGCTGCTTTTCTAACTGATATAGCTCAAGGTAAAACAAAAACTAAATTAGTTAGTAGAATAAAAGCAACTGAACTATTAGGCACAATGCTAGGCGGTTATAATGTTGAACCGTTAATTGGATTATTGTCAGATGACGAAGTTGGCGATGCGGCAACTAAAGCTTTATCGAACACGCTCTTAATTTTTGATGCTTTATATGACTTACTTGAATTGGCAAAAAAAAATAAAAGAGCACAAATGGTCATAGATTCATTCGCAGAAGCTGAATGGTTCACAAATAAACCAGAAGTACCTGAAATAATAACCACGACCATTTTTAAGGTATCTGGAGAAATAAATACAGATGATTTATCACCTGCTCCAGATGCATGGTCAAGACCAGATATCCCTTTACATGCATTAGCTATGCTCAAAAATACAGAGCTAAAAAATCCTTTGGGTTTAATAGATGATTTAAAGAAAAAGGGTCATCCAATAGCCTTCGTAGGAGATGTTGTAGGAACGGGATCATCAAGAAAATCAGCTACTAATTCAGTACTATGGCACATGGGTGATGATATACCTTTTATACCAGGTAAAAGGGAAGGCGGGATCTGTATTGGAGGGAAAATAGCGCCTATATTTTTCAATACTATGGAAGATGCTGGAGCGCTTGCCTTTGAATGTGACGTCTCCAAACTAAAGACTGGAGATGTTATAAACATTCACCCCCATAAAAGAAAAATAACAGATCAAGAGGATAAAGTTATTACAAATTTTGACTATAAATCAAATACTATTTTAGATGCAGTCAGGGCTAAAGGGAGAATTCCTTTAATTATTGGAAGAACATTAACTGACAAAGTAAGAGATAATTTAGATCTACCTCCGACAGATATATTTGAGAGGCCTATTCAGCCTAAAGATAGTGGGAAAGGTTTCACTTTAGCTCAAAAAATGGTGGGTAGTGCTTGCGGTGTAAAAGGAATTAGACCTGGCACTTATTGTGAACCAAGGATGACCACTGTAGGTAGCCAAGATACAACTGGACCTATGACTCGAGATGAATTAAAAGAATTAGCTTGTCTAGGATTTTCGGCTGATCTAGTAATGCAATCTTTTTGCCATACTGCAGCATATCCTAAACCGGTAGACCTTGATACTCATCACTCTCTTCCAGATTTTATCCAAACTAGAGGCGGAGTTGCACTGAGGCCTGGAGATGGAATTATTCATTCCTGGTTAAACAGAATGCTCCTACCTGATACAGTTGGTACTGGGGGTGACTCTCATACTAGATTTCCTATAGGGATAAGTTTTCCTGCTGGATCAGGTTTAGTAGCCTTTGGGTCTGCTCTAGGAGTTATGCCTTTAGATATGCCCGAATCAGTCTTAGTAAGGTTTTCTGGAGAGATGCAGCCAGGAATAACGCTTCGTGACTTAGTGCACGCTATTCCATATGCAGCCCTTCAATCTGGTCATTTGACTCTTGAAAAAGAAAATAAAGTTAATGTATTCTCAGGTAAATGTCTAGAAATAGAAGGTTTGGGTGATCTAAAAGTAGAACAAGCATTTGAATTATCAGATGCTTCGGCTGAAAGATCTGCTTCAGGCTGCACTATAAAGCTAAATCCTGAACCTATAATAGAATACCTAAACTCAAATATTACACTTTTGAGATGGATGATCTCTGAAGGTTATGGAGATGAAAGAACATTAGAGAGAAGAGCTCAAGCCATGGAATCTTGGATAAAAAATCCTACGTTATTAGAGCCAGATAAAGATGCAGAATATTCTGCAATTATTGAGATCAATCTAAATACAATAACTGAACCCCTTCTAGCCTGTCCTAATGACCCAGATGATATTAAAAAACTCTCTGAAGTAGAAAAAATTAAAATTGATGAGATATTTATTGGTTCTTGTATGACCAATATTGGCCATTTTAGAGCAGCTGGAAAACTACTTGAAAATGAAGACTCACTCCCCACTAAGTTATGGATAGCACCTCCTACAAAGATGGATGAGCATCAGCTAACTGAAGAAGGATTTTATAAGATATTTAAAAATAGTGGAGCTCGAACAGAAATGCCCGGTTGCTCTCTTTGTATGGGCAACCAAGCTAGAGTAGAGCCTGAATCTACTGTGATTTCAACATCAACCAGAAACTTTCCAAATAGATTAGGAGATAATGCAAATGTATATTTAGCTTCTGCAGAATTAGCTGCCATTACTTCTACTCTAGGATATATTCCTTCTATGGAAGAATACTCAAATTACATGAATGAAATTAATACAATGACTCAAGATATTTATAGATATCTTAACTTTAATGAAGTGGCCTCGTATCAAAAAGCTGCAAAAGAAGCAATTTTGCCTTCTATTACAGTAGAGACACTATAGCCTGAGAATAACATGACATTTATTGTCGGTGATTCTTGCGTTAAATGTAAACTTACAGACTGTGTAGAAGTTTGTCCCGTAGACTGTTTTTATGAAGGGCCTAATATGTTAGTTATTAATCCAGATGAATGCATAGATTGTGCCTTATGTGAGCCAGAATGCCCTATAGACGCAATATTTTCTGAAGATGAAGTACCTGAAGATCAAATTGTATATATAGAATTGAATGCAGAATTATCCTTGGAATGGCCTAATATAACTGAACAAAAAGACCCCTTAGAAGATTCAGATAAATGGAGAGAAATAAAAAATAAAATTGACCTCATAGAACGCTAAACTTTTCTTACTTTATGCAAAGAAAAAATTAGAACTACTCCGATTGACAACCCAAGAAATATTTCAAAAAAATTAGAAGAGACTATATCAAAAAAGAATTTAATCTCTACTTTCCAGATTAATGGGATACTTAGAAGTACTAAACCAAAGAAAATACCTTCTAAAATAGGTTTTTGGAACTTGTAAGCCTTTCTTAGAAGTCTAACAAATGTAAAAAGTCCAAATAAACATCCACAAAGGAATATTAAAAGAATTAAATAGTCCAGATTTACCAAAGCATTGATCATAAATCCATATAGTCCTAAAATAAGCAATATAAAACTTCCAGAAACACCTGGTAAGATAAATCCGCAAATAGCAATAAATCCTCCAAAGAAAATTACTATAAAGCTTATATTTTCTTGATCCAATGTTGGCAGTAAAAAAACAAATATTACTATTAATAAGGAAATTAAAAAACCTGCTCCAAACTTTTTAGTTATAATCTTTGGCTTAATGGGGTAAAGAAATAAAGAGCAGAATAATAAAGAAGAAAAAATAGATTTAAGAAAATAAGGATAGTTCGAAAGTAAAAATACTATCAATGCAGAAAAAGAAAAAATGCCTAAAAGCATCCCTATTAATAAAATAGAAATAAATTTCCCATCAATATAAGTCCATGCATCCTTAAATTCTCTTTTTGCTAAAAATTTAAAGAAAGAAATATTAAATTTAGAGATCATATTTATAAGATGCTCATATATGCCGAATAATAGAGCAATAGTCCCTCCTGAGACACCTGGTATGATTTCAGCAACGCCTATAAAAAACCCTTTAATAAGAATTAAAAAAGACTTCAATCTAATGTACCTCTAACTAATGGAACAAACGCAACATCATCTAGTTCTTTTATTTTTACTTGATTTTTATTTACTTTCAATATGAGTCTTAATTTTTGTGAGTTAGCATCCTTGACTGGAAGTACCATGCGACCACCTGTTTTTAATTGATTAATAAGTTTTTCAGGTATTTCATCTGAAACGGCTGCTGCAAGAATTGCATCATATATTTCTATTTCTTTGATGGTCTCTAATGCATCTCCGAACCTAGATTCCACATTCCTTATCTTCAGTTCTCTTAGATTATTCCTAGCTTTGATATATAGACCCCTTATTCTTTCTATGCTAACCAATTGATCTGTAAATCTTGATAAAATAGCTGATTGATATCCGCACCCAGTCCCAATTTCTAAAACTTTCTTAAAAGGTTTTTGAGTAAATAAGTCATGGCTAATTAAAGCTTCTGTCATTTTTGCAACAATATAAGGTTGTGAAATTGTTTGCTGAAAGCCAATAGGTAAAGACAAATCTTCATAGGCTCTTGATGCAAGAGCTTCATCAACAAAGAGATGTCTAGGCACATCTCTAATGGCCTCTAAGACTCTTACATCTTTAATTCCTTTTTCAGTTAATCTCTCAACTAGTCTTTTTCTTGTTCTCAAAGAAGTCATTCCTATACCTAATTCCTTTTCTATAGGACTCATTTCTAATATTAGATCTGTAACCAGCTTATTAAATTAGAATCTCCAACATCCAAAAAATTTGGATGAACTGGAGTTACAGAAACATATCCCTTTGATAAAGTTTCTATATCTGTATTTGAATGATTATTAGAATGCTTATCTCTATGAGTTATCCAAAACCTTTTTTCTCCTGATTTTTTTACTTCAATAGAGGGTGGATTTCTAGGACCCCAAGATCCTAAAACAGTATTCTTAATACCTTTCAAATCTTTAAAAGCAAGATTAGGAACATTTACATTTAAAGTTACTGATGGGTTTATAGACAAACTATTAATATTCTTAATAAGCTTCTTAGCAATTAAGGCTGCTGAAAGAAAATTTGGTAACATTTTCTGGTCTAGTTCCTTTTTATATGCCGAAGAAAATGCAATACACGGGAGTCGAGTATTCCTTCCCTCCATAGCAGCTCCTAAAGTTCCAGAATAAAGTAAATCTTCACCCATATTAGCGCCAGCATTAATACCAGATACCACAAGATCAGGTTCAAAAGGACATAAGCCATTTAATCCAAGAAAAACACAATCCGCAGGAGTACCATTAACAGACAGAAAATTTTCTTTAAAATCTTGAGTCTTTAGAGGTCTTTTTGTAGTAATAGAACTGCCTGCTCCACTCTGGTTTTTATCAGGAGCGATTACAAAGACATTTGCAATACCCTTTAATGCATCATAAAGGTACTGAAGTCCTTTAGCTTCAACTCCATCATCATTTGAAATAAGTATTTTTAGCAATTTTTATTAATCAAGGAAGTTTGGATAGTAAAACTACAGTATGACATGATATTCCTAAAGACTCACCTTCAGGCCCTAATCCATCGGTTGTTGTTGCTTTGCAACTTAGTTGCTCAATATCTATATTCAACTTTTCTGATAAATTTTTTCTAATTGATAAAAGGTGTGTACTCATCTTTGGCTCTTCTAGAATTAAAGTAACGTCTATGTTTTCAATAGAAAAACCTCTGTCTAAAACCATGTTTGCTACTTTATCTAAAATTAGACTACTAGATATGTCGCGAATCTTGGGGTCATTAGATGGAAAATATTGCCCTATATCTCCCATAGCCAAAGCACCCAATAATGCATCTGCTAATGCATGAATAATAATATCACCATCAGAATATGCTTCGATAGAATACTTGGAAGGGATAAAAATACCTCCTAATGTCATGCCTTTTCCAGGTACTATTTTATGAACATCAAATCCGTGCCCAATTCTCATATTAAATTATTGATTCATTAAAGTTATACAAGATTTAGCTAAAATTAAATCTTCCTCAACGGTTATCTTGATATTAGTTGCCGAACCCTCTAAAACTCTAACCAAACCACCTGATTGTTCCACTAAACTTGATTCATCAGTATATATATCATTAGAGGTATTATAAAACTTTGCAGCTTTAAAAAGAGCTTCTTTAGAAAATATCTGCGGGGTTAATGCAGACCATAAAACATCTCTGTCTAAAGTTCTTTTAATGACGCCATCTTCTTCTGTAAGTTTTATAGTGTCTGTACTACGTTTTGCAAGTATTAAGCCTTCTGCAGAATTTTTATTTTTTAAATCAGCAAAGTGTTTCAATAAATTTTTTAAATCAAAAATTTTTAAACAAGGTCTAACGGCGTCATGTATTAGGATATTTGAAAAATGTAATTCACTCTCGAGCCAAAAATTAATTCCATTTATAGAAGAATCTATGCGAGATTTACCTCCTTCAATAAATCTAACCTTTTCATTGTTTACAAGATCTAATTCTTTCCATAAATTATCCTTTGTATTTACCATAACTGCTATTCCTAAACAATTTTTAATCTGCAGTAAAGGAGAGATGCTTCTTTCTAGTATGGTCCTTCCTTCCAACTCTAGATATTGTTTTGGTTTAACAGTGCCTAATCTTTTTCCCTGACCAGCTGCAGGAATTACTGCTACAAAAGAATCATCTTGAATCACAAATTAATCAGTTAATTACTCTTCATCTTCAGAAAAGGAATAGAAAACTTCGTCTGGCTTTATTAGACCTAATTCTCTTCTAGCCAAACCTTCTATCGCTTCTTTTCCTGCGCCTAACCTTAACTTATCTTGAGTTAGCTCTTCATTAACTAAAAATAATTCTTTATTCTCAGATTCTAAAATTTTAATTTCAGTTTGCATTGCTTGCAATTTAAAGTAGTTAGCATTACCAAACCATATTGAATATTGCAGATATAAAATAAAGATCAATAAAATAGAAATTACCATTAATAAATATTTATTTTTATAAATATAGTTAAACATTATTCCTTAATGACAGCCTGCAAAGATGAAATCTTCATCATGCTCTATAGTTAATAATCTATTGTATTTAGAAACTCTTTCTGACCTTGATGGAGCACCAGTTTTAATTTGACCCACTCCTGTTCCAACAGATAAGTCGGCTATTAATGAATCTTCTGTTTCTCCCGATCTATGAGAGATTACAGATTTATAATTATTGTCAGAAGCCAATTTAATAGTTTCTAATGTTTCTGTAATTGACCCTATTTGATTAACTTTTATAAGAATTGAGTTAGCTGCTCCCATATCTATACCTTTTCTTAAAATTGCCGAGTTAGTAACAAATAGATCATCTCCAACTAACTGTATTTTATCACCAAGACTAGAAGTAATTTCTTTCCACCCATCCCAATCGTTTTCATCTAAACCGTCTTCAATAGAAGAAATAGGATATTTATCAACTAGTGTTTCTAAATAATTTATTAGCTCAGAAGAAGAAAAAGTTTCTTCCATGCCTTCCAAAACATAATTCGAATTCTTAAAAAATTCAGAAGAAGCCACATCTAGAGTTATAGCGATATCTTTTTGTGGTAAATAACCAGCTCCTTCTATAGCGCCTACAATCAGATCTAAAGCATCTTCGGCAGAATTTAAATTCGGAGCAAAACCTCCTTCATCTCCTACTGAAATACTTAATTTTTTCTTCTTCAAGCTTGATTTTAATTGATGAAATATTTCTATCCCAGCCCTTAAAGATTCTGCAAAGGTTTTAAAACCTAATGGCTGAACCATAAATTCTTGAAAATCTATTGGATTATCTGCATGGGCTCCTCCATTCAAAATATTAAGCATCGGAATGGGGAGGTTCATCTGTGGAGCTTTGTCATTAATAGATTTATAAATATTATTAAAGTGTTTATATAATGGCACATTTAAACTATTTGCTGCTGCCCTTGCGCAAGCCATAGAAACGCCTAAAATTGAATTAGCACCAAAATTAGATTTATTATCTGTACCGTCCTCTGTGCACATTAAAGAATCTATTTTATATAAATCATATGCATCCATACCTGACAATATTGAATTAATATCAGAACTAATTACTTCAAGTGCTCCCAAGACTCCTTTACCTAAATATCTTGACTCATCTCCATCCCTTTTTTCATGCGCTTCATGCATCCCTGTAGACGCGCCTGAAGGCACCATAGAAAAACCGGAAGAACCATCAGATAAAAATACTTTTACAGCAACAGTCGGATTTGCTCTTGAATCTATTAACTCATAAGCCTGGATTAACTGTATTCTTACTTTGGACATATTTTTATTAAATTTTCATAACAGGTAGGCCTTTAACTACTGAATCTATAGCCATAATCTGTTTTAAAAAAGGTTTTAATAACTCTAACGGTAAAGCAGAGGGTCCATCACATAAAGCTTGCTCAGGATTTGGATGGAGTTCCAAAAATAAACCAGCTAACCCAATAGACATTGCTGCTTTAGCTAAATCCAGAGCCGAACTTGCCCTCCCCCCTGATTTACCTCCTAAACTTCCAGGTTGTTGAAGTGAATGAGTGACGTCAAAAATTACAGGATATTCAAATTTTTTTAATGTAGAGATACCAATCATGTCTACAATGAGGTTATTGTATCCAAAGGAAGTTCCTCTCTCGCAAATTAATAACTTATCATTTTGAAAAGATGTAAACTTATTAATAATATTCTGAAAATCAAGAGGGGATAAGAATTGTCCTTTTTTTATATTAACAGGAAGACCTGTTTCAGCTGCAGATTTAATCAAATCTGTTTGTCTGCACAGGAAAGCTGGAATCTGTATTATATCAAGTACATCTTTTGCCACTTGAACTTCTCCCACAGTATGGACGTCAGATATAATTGGTACAGAATATTTATCCTTGATATCACTTAATATTTTTAAACCTTCTTCTAATCCTGGGCCACGAAAAGATTCTAGTGAAGATCTATTGGCTTTATCATACGAAGCCTTAAATACAAATGGTATACCCAATTCTCTCGTTACTGACACACAGTGATCTACAACCTGATCTGCTATAGATTCTGATTCCAAAACATTAAGCCCCGCAATAAGTGTAAAGGGTTTGTCATTACTTACTTTATTTTGTCCTATAATTATATTTTTCAATTTATCTTCTTTTTTTAAATAATTTTGCGGCTTTTACAAAACCAGAAAAAAGAGGATGCCCTTCCCTCGGGTTTGAAGTAAATTCAGGATGAAACTGGCATCCAATAAACCATGGATGATCATTACGCTCTATTACCTCAACTAAGTTCTTACTTTCAGATCTTCCTACAAATTCTATCCCAGTTAATTGTAACTTATCAATATAGTTATTATTGATTTCATATCTATGCCTATGTCTTTCTTTTATTATGTTTTGGCCATAAAGATTTTTAGTTTTGGATTTATTAGTCAATAAACATTCCTGAGAACCTAAACGCATAGTTCCGCCTAAATCTGAATGCTCATCTCTTTTTTCCACACTTCCATCTATATTTTCCCATTCATGAATTAATCCAACAACTGGATGAAGGGTATCAGAGTTAAATTCAGTGCTGTCAGCATCTTTTAAATTAGCTATATTCCTTGCAGATTCAATTACCGCTATTTGCATACCTAAACAGATACCTAAATAAGGCACTTTATTAACTCTTGCATATTTTGCAGCTGAAATCATACCCTCTATACCTCTTTCCCCAAAACCTCCTGGAACTAAAATAGCGTCTGCATCCTTCAAAATATGTCTTACATTTTTAGCATCTAAATATTCAGAATCAACATAATTTATTTTAACTGTTAAGCCTTTTTGGATACCTGCATGAATTAAAGCTTCATTTAAAGATTTATAGGCATCTACAAAATCTGTGTATTTACCTACCATAGCTATTTCAATAGACCCTGATAAGTTTTCTTCGGCTTCTACAACGCCTTTCCAATCTCCTAATTTTGGCGACTTACAGTTAACATTAAGTTTATTGACAACAATTTTATCAACTTTTTGTTCATTAAGAAGCATGGGTATCTTGTAGATACTATTAACATCAGGCATAGAAATTACGCTCTCCTTAGATACATTTGTAAACAAAGCAATTTTTTGCCTAGCTTCGTCGGATAATTTATCTTCAGATCTGCAAATTAATATATCTGGTTGCAAACCATGGGAAAGCATTTCTTTTACTGAATGTTGGGTAGGTTTTGTTTTAATCTCTCCAGCTGCTGAAATAAAAGGAACAAGTGTTAAGTGCATAAAAAGAGTATTTTCAGCTCCAAGATTCAGCTTCATTTGTCTTATAGCTTCTAAAAAAGGTTGCGATTCTATATCTCCTACAGTTCCTCCAATCTCAACTATTGCTACTTGAGACTCTTTAGATCCGTGGATTATTCGTCTCTGAATCTCATCCGTGATGTGAGGGATAACTTGGACCGTACCACCGAGATAATCCCCCTTTCTTTCTTTTCTTAAAACCGTTTCATATACTTGACCAGTTGTAAAATTATTATTCTTGGTCATCTTAGATTTTATAAAACGTTCATAGTGGCCAAGATCAAGATCAGTCTCTGAACCATCTTCAGTTACAAATACTTCACCATGCTGGAAAGGACTCATAGTGCCGGGATCAAGATTTATATAAGGATCAAGTTTTAATATAGTTACTTTGATTCCTCTACTTTCTAAAAGTGCCCCTAAGGATGCTGCTGCTATACCTTTACCTAAAGAAGAGACTACCCCCCCAGTAACGAAAATATAACTTGTCTTTTGAATTGCCATCTTTATTAACCTTAAAAAAGAAAATAAGATTTCTTTTGTTTAAGATGGGTAATTAGAATAACAGGAGTTGCTTATATGAACAATAAAAAAAATTAAGCAGACTTATCAAGTGGTTTTTCTAATTCGGCCCACTCTATCTCTCCATCATTCTTTTCGTGCTCAAACTCTAAGACACCTAATTTGTCATAAAGAGGTCTTACGTTGTCAGTTAATAGACCAATTCTAGATAAATTCGGAATAACTCTTGAAAAAAGTAACTGCTGAAAATGAGCTCCAAAGCCGTTATTGTTAGAAAAATCTCTTGCTTCATCTTCATCCCATCCATAATATCTGAATACATCAGTAGGAAATAATCTCTCTTTACTTATAACGCAAGCTTCGTAAGCAAACATGGCTCTCTCTTCCTTTTCTTTCATTGTTAGCGTCTTTAAAAATTCTTCTAAATAATTTACTCCAAAGGTTACATGACGCGCTTCATCTCTTATTACAAAATATAAAATATCTTGTAGCACTGGATCAGGGGTTACTTGTCTAGCAGTATTAAAAGCCGCTAAGGCAAGACCTTCTATAATAATCTGCATTCCAATTAGTTTGAGATCCCATCTCTCATCTTTCAGGATCTTATCTAATAAACTTTTAAGGCCAAGGCCAACAGGATACATAATCTTTGATCTTTGAGTTATATATCTATTAAAAACTTCTACATGTCTTGCTTCATCAAAAGTTTGAGATGCTGCATAAAGTTTAGCTTGATAAGTTGGTGCACAAGAAACAAGCTGAGATGCTACTAAGAGAGCACCTTGCTCACCATGAAGAAACTGACTAAATTGACTTGCCCCTCTATGTCTTAAGAATTCTAACTTTTCTTCTTTTCTTAAAGATGCATAAGGTGGATAGTTATCCCAGAAAATCTCTGGAACATCTTTCATTTCCTGGAAAGGTCTGTCCCAATCAATATCTATACTTGTATTCCAATTTAATTTCTTACCTAGTTCATAGAGTTTAGAAATCCTATCATCTTGCATTCTATAATCCCAATTATAAGAACCCATCAATGGAGTTTTAAATATTTCTGCAATATCAACTATATCGTCTTCCGTTAAAGACTTTTCTTGTTCATCTTTGAAATCTTTGACCTTTCTAGAACTTTCTTTTACGTAGTTTATTTTCATTAATCTAATTTCCTTATTCAGAATCTAAATTATTTATAGGAGGAGACTGATCCCTAGAAAGATTCTCAAATCTTGCCGTTTCATTCCTAAATGCTAAATAAGTAGCTTTTGTTGGTCCATTCCTTTGCTTTGCTATATTTACCTCTGCTTTTCCTTTACTATCAAGATCAGTCTTATCATAATATTCGTGTCTATAAAGCATTGCTATTACATCAGCATCTTGCTCTATAGCACCTGAATCTCTTAGATCAGCTAAAATTGGTCTTTTATTAGGTCTCTGCTCTACAGCACGGTTAAGTTGTGATAAAGCTATTACAGGAACATCTAATTCTTTCGCTAAGGCTTTAAGTGATCTAGAAATTTCACTTATTTCGGCTACTCTATTGTCTCTACTACCAGCCACTTGCATTAATTGAAGATAATCTACAACAATTAAACATAAATCTTTTGATTCTCTTTTTACTCTTCTAGCTCTAGCTCTTAATTCGGATGGTGTTAAAGCAGCAGTATCATCTAATAATATTTTCTTTTGACTTAGAATAGATAGAGCTTTATCTATCCCCTGCCAATCTTCATCTTTTAGCTTTCCTCTCATTAAATTTTGTAAATCAATCTTAGATATACTGGAAATTAACCTCCTAACTACTTGCTCTGAAGACATTTCCATACTGAAGAGTAAAACAGTTTGATCTGTGCTTCTAGCTACATTTTCAGCTATATTAAAGGCAAAAGCTGTTTTCCCCATTGAAGGTCTCCCAGCTATTACTATTAAATCTTGTTTTTGAAATCCAAGAGTTAGCTCATCTATTTCTGTAAAGCCACTGCTAATACCTACTAAAGAGCTTCCACTCTCCTGCGCCTTTTGAATAGAAGAATATACAGGACCTAATAAATCTGAAACTACTTTCGGTCCATCACTTCTATTAACATCATCTCTGAGTCCTAATATCTTCTCTTCAGCTTCATCTATTACAAAATCACTACTAGAAGCATCTGAAACCTTAGCTACATCAGAAATTTCATCTGCTATCGAAATTAATCGCCTTAAATTTGCTCTTTGTTTGATGATTTGAGCATAGCTTTCTATATTTGCAACACTTGGTGTTTCTTTAGCTAACTGAGTAAGATAATTTTTTCCCCCTACATTTATTAACTGACTTAGATGCCCACTTGCTTCTATCATCTCTTGAACAGTTATTACGTCAACTGGTTTTCCTGTATCTTGAAGATCTTTTATAGTTCTGTATATTAATTGATGCTCAGGATTATAAAAATCTCCTTCTATAACTAACCCTGCTATCACATCCCAAGCTTCATTTTTTAGCATTATACCGCCGAGGACCGCTCTTTCTGCTTCAAGAGAAAAGGGTAACTCAGTATTTCTAGAAGATTGCATTATATTTTTTAAAACTTATGAAAATAAATAGGATATTATTCCTCAAAGTATGAGGATATCATAAACTAATTAATGCGGAATATTATTCTTCTGGTTTTATTATGATAGTTATTTTTTGAACTACTTTTGGATGCAGTTCTATGTCTACTTCATAAGAACCTAGTTCTTTAAATGTTCCTAAAGGAAGCCTGATAGACTGAATATCAACATCAAAATCAGATTTCTTTAACCCTTCTGATATTTCTCTAGTTCCAATAGAGCCATATAGACTTTGCTCTTCAGATACGGGAACGAATAATTCTAATTCATAATCCTTTAATTTTTCAGCTATATTGTTTGCTTCCTTAATTTTACCTAATTCAGATTTTTCTATTAATTCTCTTTTTGCCTCAAACTCTTCTTTAGCTTCGTCACTTGCTAAGATTGCCTTACCATTTGGAATTAAAAAGTTTCGTGCATAACCTTTTTTTACTGTTACTAAATCTCCAGGATCTCCTAGATTTAGGACTGTTTCTAATAAAATTAGGTCCATTTTTATTTAAAGTGAGAGTCTGTATAAGGAAGTAAAGAAAGATGCCTAGCTCTTTTGACTGCTATTGATAATTGTCTCTGAAATTTTGCCTTTGTTCCTGTAATTCTTGCAGGCATAATTTTACCTGTTTCAGTTATAAATTCTTGTAAAAGGTGGACATCTTTATAATCTATTTCAGTAATTCCCATCCTTGTAAATTTACAAAAGGTATTTCTGACCTCCTGAGGCCTTCTTTTTTTAATTATTTTCTTTTTAGCCATTCTATACTCCTTTTAAGAGTTCTTTTCTCCGGAATCTTCTGTTTTTTTATCATCTAATTCTGTTCTAACTTCTTTAATTTCTTCCTTTTCAGAATCCTCTGTTTTCTTATCTTCAACATTTTCCTCTGATGACTTAGAATCTCCAATATCTTTATCTATGACCGTCTCTTTCTTTATTAAGGAAGCCTTATCTTTGGGCACATTTGAAACTGATTTCTCTCTTTCATATGATTCTTTTTCTTTTTCTTTTTCTGAATCAATCTTTGTTACTTTCAATAAAGCTGATTGTCCTGATTCTGGACTACCTTTTATAAGGATAAGATCTCTAATTATAGAATCATCAAACTTAAAAGAAGATTTAATTTCATCTATTGTAACTTGGTCACATTCTACATTCATCAGAACATAGCCACCCTTATATTGATCCTGTATTGGATATGCAAGTTTTCGTAATCCAATATCTTCTACTCTATGTATTAAACCTTTTGTAGCTTTTACTTGATTTGAAAACTTTTCAATAAAAGAAGAGGCTTGATCTGCTTGATCTGGATGGATGATAAAAATAATTTCGTAATTTCTCATTTTGTCCTTATGGTTAGTAGCCTATAGACTGTGCAATAGGCAAGGAATAGCGAGGCATTGTATGGGAGTTTTTTAATTAAATCAATAAATTCAACTTTCACTTGATCTAATAATTTCGATAATTAAATCATCGAAATTTAAGCCAGAAGACAAAGCTGCTTTGGGAACTAAACTTGTTGGAGTAAGACCAGGGACTGTATTTACCTCTAAAAGTTGAAAATTACCATCTAAATCCTGTATAAAGTCTACCCTTCCCCATCCTGAACATCCTAGAGACTGAAAAGCTTTTAAAGATAAATCTTGGATTTCTTTTATCTTTTTAGTTGATAATTGAGAAGGCTTATAAATAGTTTTATTACTTATATATTTAGACTGATAATCATAAAACTTATTACTAGGAATAATTGTAAATGGTGTCAGCGCCTTATTCCCTAAAATTCCAACTGTCATTTCTATACCTTCAATAAAAGCCTCAACCAAGATATCTTTATCAAATTCAGAAGCTAATTCTAAAGATTCCTCTAATGTTCCTTCGTTAGGATGAACAATTGATATTCCAAAACTAGAACCTTCTCTAGCTGGCTTTACAACAAAAGATTTATTCAAAGAAGTTATTTCTTCAGAACCTGAAATAAATTGGTTTAATTCCATATTTGGCAACTTAATATCTTTAATCTCTACAAAGTCAGCGGTAGGTAGCTCTAAATCTCTCCAGATCTTCTTTGTTTCTATCTTATTCAAAGAGATTCTACTTGAAACAGAATCACTGCCAGTATAATTAATTTTAGATTTTTCTAAAATTGATTGAATAAATCCATCTTCTCCACCAATTCCATGTAATGCATTGAAAACTAGATTAAAATTATTAAAATTATTTTGGCTATCTTCTACCGACTTAAGATCTATACGACTAGCTTTCAAGCCCATCCTAGACAAAGATTCTAAGACTAAATTACCAGAATTTAATGATATTTCTCTTTCAGAAGACCATCCGCCCATAAAGACTGCGATGTTCTTTTGTCTTAGTGAAGCTAATTTATCCATATGTTTTTGATAGATTTTCACTTAAAAGACCAATATCTCCAGCGCCTTGAGTAATCAAAACTGAATCCTCTAAATTTATGTTTAGTAAAAAATCCATTGCACCAAATCCATCAGAAACAAAGTTAGTTTTATTTAAATTTAATTTATTTAGCCTTTTTGCCATAACCATACTATTAATTCCTTTTACTTCGGATTCTCCAGCCGAATATATATCCATCAAAATTAAATGATCTACCTTTGATAAAACATCTATAAATTCGTCCATCATATCTTTGGTTCTAGTATAACGATGTGGCTGAAAGATCATCACTACCTTTTTAGAAGGCCATTTAGATTTAACAGTCTTTAGAATCTCATTAATTTCTGTAGGGTGATGACCATAATCATCAATAAGATCTAGAGAATATTTTTTAATCTTAAGTTCACCTTTAAGTTCCATTCGTCTTGCTACTCCTTGAAAATTCTCTAGAGCATTTTTTATAATCTTATTATCTATACCTTCTTCAAAAGATATAACTGCAGAGGCTACTGCATTAAGAATATTATGCCTTCCAATTATGTTTAAGCCAGAAGAAAAAATGATCTTTCCATCTCGAAATAAAGAAAAATAGGAAGGATGTATAGAATCATCAACTTCTTCTATGACATAGTCATTTTCTTCATTGAAGCCATAAGTGACAGTAGGTCTGCCAAAATCCTTCTTTAACCTTTTCACAGACGGATCATCCCCACAAGCAACTACCAAACCATCAAAAGGTAATTTCTTGATAAACTTAATGAAGGCTTGTTCTAAGTTTTTAATGTCACCCGCATAGTTTATAAGGTGATCGCCATCTATATTTGTAAGAATTATTGAGCTTGGTTGAAGTTCTAAAAAAGATTGATCACTTTCATCTGCTTCCACTATTAAATATTTACCTTGGCCCAATTTTGCATTGATATCGTAGATATTTAATTTTCCACCAATAATAAAAGTAGGGTCTAAATCAGCTTCTGTAAAAATTGCAGAGAGAATACTTGTGGAAGTAGTTTTTCCATGGGTACCTGCTACCGCTATTCCATATTTAAGATTCATCAAACCAGCCAACATTTCTGCTCTTTTCATTATTGGAATATTTCTTCTTAAACTTTCTTTGAGTTCTATATTTTCTGAACTTATTGCAGTAGAAATAACTACCAAATCTACATTGACAATATTTTTACGAGAATGTCCAATAAAGACATCAATGCCCAAAGACTTCAACCTCTTAGTAGCCTCTGATTCAGTTTCATCAGACCCGGTAACCTTATAGCCTAGGTTGAATAATACTTCTGCGATACCACACATACCACTTCCGCCTATACCAATAAAATGAATAAGGTTTAATCTACTTTTTGAATAATGCATTTATTTCGTTGTAAATTTTCTTAGCCGACCCGGGCAAAAAAGCCAGTTTAGCTGACTTTCCTATTTCTTCTAGCAATACTTTATCATTTACCAGTTCTTCTATATTTACTTGAATTTTCTTCTCCAAATTTCTTTTCCATATCACTATTGCTCCTCCTAAATCTTTCATATATTTAGCATTTTTAAATTGATGGTCATCAATAGACCAAGGCAAAGGAAGAAGAATGGAAGGCTTTCCTAGATGGGCTATTTCTGTGATTGCCATAGCGCCTGATCTAGAAATAATAAGATCTGCATCAACCATAGCTTGACAAATATTCTCAATAAAATCTTCCACATGAAAACTCATCCCTGCAGATCTGTATTGGGCCTCTAAAACTTCTTTACCTTGATTTCCAGATTGATGGTGAATAAAAAATAATTCTTTATATTTTAAATGGCTTAAAGCATTAAATGCTATTTCATTTAGATTATTAGATCCTTGACTACCTCCTAATATTAAGATCCTAAATTTCTTTTCATCAAATATAGTAGGAGTATTATTTTTTGAATTAAAAATATTTCTTACAGGATTGCCAACATATTTTACCTTATCGGAGCTAGTAAAAGAGCCGTTAAAACCTTCAAAAACAATTTTAGAAAAAGGCTCTAATAACTTATTAGCAGAACCAGGAACAATATTTTGTTCATGAATAAAGAAAGGAACCCTTAGAACAAAGGCTGCAAAACAAGGACCTAAGCTAGAATAGTTTCCAGTAGAAAAAACAAAATCAGGTCTTATTTTATTTACTAAATTTAAAGATTTAAAAAAAGAGATAATGAGATAAAGAATCGAATACAATTTTAAAAAAATATTTTTACCTCTAAAGCCAAATGAAGTATGGTGAAAAAAAGTAAACTCTTCTTTTAAAGCTAATTTTTCCTCTAAAGAGCCTCTAGATCCAATCCAAAAAATTCTTGCAGAGGTTTTAGAGAATTCTTGAGCGATACTTAAAGCAGGGTAAACGTGTCCGCCTGTTCCAGATGCCACTATCAAAACTTTCATAGATAAGTTGCTTTCCTAATTATTTTTTGAGATGGCATAGATTCTTTGTTCTCATAATCTATTCTTAAAATTAAACCTAATAAAGCACACATCACGATAAGATTATTGCCTCCATAACTAATGAATGGAAGAGTTAATCCTTTCGTGGGAAGTAATCCAGATGCAACTCCAACATTTATAAAGGTATGTAATCCAATTAAAATTCCCACTCCGTAAGATATAAATGAAGAAAAAAATAATCCTTTCTGTTTAGAATCATTTGCTATTCTAAAACACCGAAAAACCAATATAAACAAAAGTAAAATTAAGAATAAAGCAAAAATTAATCCCATTTCTTCAACTATAATTGAAAAAATAAAATCAGTGTGAGCTTCTGGTAAATAACCCATTTTTATAACGCTTTCTCCTATTCCCTTACCAAACCAGTCTCCTCTGCCAATAGCCATTAAGGATTGAGTTAATTGGTAGCCTGTATCAAATTTATCATTCCAAGGATCCATAAAGCTAATTACTCTTTCCCATCTCCATGGCACAAAGATAATAAGAGAAAATAAAGCTGTAAAGCCTAATGAAATAATTACCATAAATTGCATCAAAGGAACTCCTGCAACAAATAATATCCCTAGCACTGTCAAAAAAAGAACAGCTGACGATCCTAAATCCGGTTGTAGTAGAATTAATAAAGTTACCAAAACTATTAAAAATGCTGGTTTCATAAATCCTAAAATCTTATTCCTTAATTCTGTT
The DNA here is from genome assembly GCA_029268615.1 of SAR86 cluster bacterium. Classification (NCBI taxonomy): domain Bacteria; kingdom Pseudomonadati; phylum Pseudomonadota; class Gammaproteobacteria; species SAR86 cluster bacterium. The sequence goes on from JAQWNM010000010.1 coordinate 56,898, forward strand.
AATCTTCTAGCGGAATATCCTGAAATATAAATGATAGAGATGAATTTCATAATCTCGGATGGTTGCAAACTAAAAGAACCAAACCTAATCCATCTACTAGCTCCATTAACCTCTGTGCCTATTGACGGAATAAGAACAAGAACTAAAAGGAAAATACCAGTTGCAAGAAAAACTCGATCTGTTTTTTCCCAAAATGAAATCTTTATAGATAAAATAATAAATAAGGCAACTAAGCCAATAATTAAATGAACTGATTGTTTTATTAAAAAGTCTAAAGAGCTACTACTAGATAAATCAGAATAAGTAATAGAAGATGATGCAATTGCTAAAAGGCCACAACTGGTTAGAGTGATAAAAAGAGAAATTATTACAAAATCTATTTTATCTAGATCTATGAAATGAATTCTTTTCCGCATAAATTTTTACAGTCCTAGAATTCTTTTAAATTCTATCCCTCTCTGAATATAGTTCTCATACATATCTAAACTAGAACAACCGGGTGAAAGAAGTATTACATCTCCAGGAAAAGAGCAGGATTGAGCACGATTAGTGGCGCCTTCTAAGTCTTCTGAAAGGTCTGTTTCGACTATTTTACTAAAATAGTCATTTAATTTATCTGCATCTTTACCAAATAAATATACTTTCTTGACTTTATTCTGAGAAATATACTTTAAGTTATTAAAATCTTGAGATTTTGCATCTCCTCCAAAAATTAGATGTATATTATTTGTGTTATACAAATTCTCAACTGACTTAATAGCAGCAATTGAAGAACTAATATTAGTTGATTTAGAATCATTTATGAAAATTACATCTTCAATAGAACCAATCATCTCAAATCTATGTGGAAGTAAAGAAAAATCCCTCAATTCCTTAAGGCCAAAATCAAGAATACTTCTAACCCTTTTAACATCTTGCAATGCAATAGATTGATCGTTTAGTTTCTCAACAAAAAATAGAACTGTTAAAGTGGCTAATAAATTTGATTTTAAGTGATCAGGCCATAGTGAATTTATTCCTTGATCAATAAGAGGAAAGAAATCAAATAAATAGTTATTGAAATCTATGCCTTGAATCTCTTCTAGAATTAATTGGCTTTCTAATATAGGGAAACTAGTTTTTTCAAAAACTCTTTTTTTTGCTTTCTGATATGCCTCAATACTCCCATGCCAATCAAGATGATCTTCTTCTAAGTTTAAAAGTAAACTTATATCTGAGTAAATATGCTCAGTAAGCTCTAATTGAAAGCTAGAGATTTCTAGAATATTAATCTTGGCTTCCTTTTTTAATAAATCTAAAACAGGAGTGCCTATATTCCCTCCAGCCTGAACATTATCTCTGCCAAATCTAGCCTTTAAGACTTTCTCAAGCATACTAACTACTGTTGTTTTACCATTGGTGCCTGTTACTAAAATGACTAAAGAGGAATTTTGACGAAAAAAAATGTCAAAATCAGTTATGACTGGCAATTTCAACCTAAAAGCTTCGATCAGTATTGCATGACTTGGTTTTATTCCCGGACTTACTATTAATTTAGAAAAGTTAGATAATAATTTTAAATTAAATTTTCTTAATAATATTTTTTCCTTATTGACTATATCCTTTACTGATAATAATCCGCTAGGTTCAAGATGATCATCATATATATAAAAATCTTTGCCTAAGGAATGGAGATAATCAGCAACTGAAGCCCCTGTCTTACCTAAACCTAAAACAAGATAAGGTTTATCTTGTTTCATACTTTAACGAAGCTTCAGCATGGCTAAACCTAGAAGAACTAGCATAAAAGTTATAATCCAAAATCTAACGATAACTCTTGGTTCCGGCCAACCTTTGAGTTCAAAATGATGATGAAGTGGAGCCATTCTAAATATCCTATTGCCAGTTAATCTAAAAGAAATAACCTGTACTATTACTGAAAGAGCTTCAATAACAAATAAACCTCCCATGATTATAAGAATATATTCATGTCTTATAATCACGGCAATAGCTCCTAAAGCTGCTCCAAGTGATAAAGAGCCCACATCTCCCATAAAAACTTGAGCTGGATAAGTATTAAACCATAGGAATCCGAGACCAGATCCCATAATAGCACCACAAATTACTAAGACTTCACCCGTCCCATTTAAGAAAGGTATATTAAGATAATCTGAATAAAAGACATTCCCTGCAGCATAACCTATGATACCTAGACCCCCTGCAACCATTACACAAGGCAAAATAGCTAAGCCATCTAACCCATCAGTCAGATTTACAGCATTGCTAGTTCCTAAAATTACTAAACTTGATATAACTATAAAAGCCATACCTAAATATAAAGATATTTCTTTAAAAAAAGGAAAGATGAATGAAGTTTCACTAAGAGATTCTGCAGAAAAAAATAAAAATGAAGCTACACTTAATGAAATAATTAACTGCCAAAATATCTTAGATTTTGCTGAGACTCCTTTGCTATTTCTTTTCTTTATTTTTAAAAAATCATCATACCAACCTAAAGCTCCAAATAAGACAATCACATATAGAACTACCCATAAATATTTATTAAAAATATCTCCCCACAAAAGGCAACTAAAGACTATTGATGCCAATATCAAAGTTCCTCCCATTGTAGGAGTGCCTCTTTTATCAAAATGTGAAGAAGGTCCATCATCTCTAACAACTTGTTCTACATTGTTCGATCTCATGCTATTAATAAATCTTGGTCCAAGAAATAAAGAGAATAAAAGCGCTGTAAGGGTTGAACAAATTGCCCTTAAGGACAAATATTCAAATACACGAAAAGGACCATAAAAGTCCGACAGATAATCAAAAACAGGTAACAACATATTTATTCCTTACTTTATTGTAAATTATCAGCTATTTGATCTATTGCAGAAGAACGAGAACCTTTCAAAAGAATAATCCAATCCCTAGAAATATGCTTAAAAGCATAATCAAGCAATTCAGTGCTATTACTGAAAATTTTCAAAGAGCTATTTTTTAAATTAATTTCTTGCTTCCATAAATCACCAATACACCATATCTCATCAACTATATTATCTGCAAAGTGGAGAATTTCTTGATGATAAATAGCTTCCTTGGGGCCTAATTCTGCCATCTGCCCACCTATGAACACTTTATGCTTCCTTGTATCTATTGCCAACTCCTTCAAAGCTGCTTTCATTGATTCTGGATTTGCATTGTATGAGTCATCTATAATCATTGAACCTTTAAAACCTTTTTTAACAGACAATCTCCTGCTTGGAAAAACTGCGCTCTCCAAACGTCTAGTTGCTATTTTTAAATCTAATCCAGAAGAATGAACCGCAGCTAAAGCAGCAGCTGCATTTAATGCATTATGTTCCCCTATTGTATTTATAATACAATTTATACTTTCCTCTAAATAGAATAAAGTAAAACTTGTTTTTGAATTAGCCAGATCAACTTGAATATCTGATACTCTAAAATTAGATTCAGAGTGAACACCGAAAGTAATTATTTTATTTCCTTTAAATTTTGTTGCCCAAAGATCATAAAAATCTGAATCTCTGGGCAATATCGCTATGCCTTTATGACCTAGTGAGTAAAGCATATTACTTTTTTCAATTGCTATTTCCTCTAAAGACCCTAAACCTTCTGCATGCGACAACCCTATATTAGTAATAATAGCTATATCTGGATAAACTAAAGAAGATAACTCAATAATTTCTCCTGGTGCATTTGTACCTATTTCAGCAACAAGAAAATCTTGGTCTTTCAAACCTAAAAAGGTAAGGGAAAGTCCTAAAAGATTATTTTGATTCTCAAAAGTTTTATGAGTACTTCCTTCAGTTTCTAATATATGGCTTAATATGTCTTTGGTTGAGGTCTTACCATTACTGCCAGTAATACAAAAAACTTGACCTAGAAATAATTTACGTTGGTAAGCACCGAGATCTTTTAAAAAATTAAGAGTATCTTTTACTGTTATGTGCCTTATTTTTGAATCAAGTTTTTTTTCGGTTATACAAGCTATTGCACCCTTTGAGAAAGCTTCATCTATAAAGTCATCACCGTCAAAATTAACACCTTTGATAGAAACATATATATCTCCTTTATTGATTTTCCTAGTATCAATAGAGATACTTTTAAATTTAGAATTCTCTCCTATAAGCTCTTCTTCAGCAAAATTAGCTAAATCTAGAAGACTATTTCCTAGAATCATAGATTCTCAAATATTTTTGTTACCACTTCTTTATCATTAAACTCAAAATGTTCTCCGTCAATTTCTTGGTATCTTTCATGCCCCTTTCCAGCTATCAATAAATTATTCTTTGTTTTACTAGAATGTATAAGTTTAAGGGCATACTCTATTGCTTTTTTTCTATCTTCTTCTATATGAACTTTTTTAGAAATTATCCCAGTAAGAATATCATCTAATATTTTTTTTGGAGATTCAAACCTTGGGTTATCATTTGTTAGAATTATCTTATCTGAATACCTTTCAGCAATTTTTCCCATTTCTTTCCTTTTTGTTTTATCTCTATCGCCTCCACAACCAAAAATACACCATAAATTACCTTCAAAACTTTTTCTTATCTCTTTTAAACAATTTTCTAAAGCTTCTGGAGTATGCGCAAAATCAATAATACAATTATTGAGTAAACCAATTTCCATAAGATCCATACGACCCTCTGGTAATGAAATCTCTTCTACTGATTTTTCTAGTAAATCTATAGGTTCACCAGTTATTAGCAATGAACAAACGGCCAAAATAATATTTGAAGCTATCGTTTGAGAGAAAGTATTAACATAAAATCTCATCTGACCAAAATCACTATCTAGTCGTACTTTGATCTTTCTTGAACCAGTAGCCAAGAAACTAATCTTAAAGTTAGCTTCTTTTTGAAAGGAAATACTATAAACTTTTTTATGCAATTTTTCTAAATCTTGATATAGAGAAAGACCAAAATCACTATCTATATTTATCAGACAGGATTCAACATCATGTTCAGTAAATAAGCTCCTTTTTGTTTTTGCATATCTCTCTATTGTCTTATGATAATCCAAATGATCTTGAGAAAAACTGGTCAAAACTGCAACTTTAATTTTTGTGCCTACCATTCTCTTTTGAGAAATACCATGTGAAGAGGCCTCAAGAGAAACAATAGAGCAATTATTATCCACCATTAATCCTAAAGTTTGCTGAATAGTTATTGGATCTGGTGTAGTTAGATTAGATATCTCTATTTTTTTTCCATTTATACAACTATTGATAGTACTTATATAACCTGTTTTTAAACTAATTCTTTGAGAGATTTTTGATAATGTCTCCACATAAGTAGTCTTCCCATTTGTACCAGTGGCACAAAAAATATCTAGTTTTTTGGAAGGTTCATCATAAAAAGAAGAAGCAATTAAACCTAAATTTTGTCGTAGTTTTGGATGATAAAATACTTTTGAATTTCTAATATTTTCTTTTTGATCTGTAAAAACTAATTTAGCTCCATTTGTAATTGCTTCATTAATATATTTATTTCCATCTTGCGAACTGCCTTTTAAAGCAAAAAATATATCTCCTTTCTTTACTCTTCTGCTATCTAAGGAAAGTCCTGTTATTATTTTTTTATTCATACCCTCAGGTAAAGATACACCTTTCATAAAATCATTTAATTTTTTTGAATTTTTTGATGTCACGCTAAATTCCTGAGTTAATAGTATGTAACGATTGCTCCATTACTCTAGAAAAAAGAGGTGCGGCAACAGAAGATCCTGAATGGATTTCTCCTTCAAGCCCATGCAAGCTTACAATTGCTACTATTTTAGGTTTTTTAGAAGGGGCAAAGCCAGCAAAGATCGCTGAATATACTTGTTTATTATTCTCTATATTTTCTACAGTACCAGTTTTTCCGGAAACAGAAATTGCTTTAATTCTAGCTCTTTTTGCAGTCCCAAAATTACTATTAACAGCTTGATAAAGTGTTTCATTTATAAAATTTACTGTTTCTTCTGATATAACTCTTTTACTCTCAATAAAATAAGGCATTTCTTCATTATTTTTAAATAATGTTAGTTCCTTGTAAATGCCATTAGATGCTAATATCGAATAAGCTTGAGCTAAATGTATTGACGTAACAGACATTCCATAACCATAACAAGCACTTACTTTGTCTCTTGGGGTCACTGCATCTGTATAAGATAAAAAACCTTCCCTAGTATTAATTAAAATACTAGCGGGATAACTGCCAATGCCAAATTTACCTAGATATTCATATATAAAACCTTTTTCTACTTTAGAACAGAGCTTAACCATTCCTACATTGCTTGATCTAGCTATAATCTCTGAAAGAGTAAGCTCCCCATAATCTCTATAATCTTCAGTTCTATACCCTCCAAAATCTATCCAACCTGGAGATGTATCAATAATTTTACTAACATCATAATTATTAAAATCTATTACTGCGGCCATGGCTATAGGTTTTATTACTGAACCTGGCTGAAATAAATCAATTGCTGATCTATTTCTTAATAATGAAAAATCAGATAACTCTTTTCTATTTGATGGCTCAAAAGAAGGATAATTTGCCATAGCTAATATTTCTGAAGATATTGGGTCTACTAATATAATAGATCCAGATTTTGCTCCATGATTCAAGACACTAGATCTAAGTTCATTATAAGCAATCGACTGTATCCTGATATCCAAAGTCATATTTATATTCCTGCCTCTTTCAGGTTCTACTCTAATTCCATAAAGTTTATTACCAACTCTATCTTTAGAACCGTTAAAGCTGCCTGAAGTACTCTTCATATAATTATCAAATAGTTTTTCAGCACCTTGAAGACCATTTCTGTCTATATCTGTTATACCAACAGCATGGGCACTAATTTCTCCTTGTGGATAGCTCCTTTTTAAGTCCCTTAATAGTGAAATTCCTTTTATACCAAGTCTTTCAATTTCAATCTTTTCTTTTAAAGTAAGATGTCTTTTTACTTGAATAAAACCTTTTTTATTCCTAATTTTATTAGCAAAATTTTTTTCATCCTCTCTTAAGATGTGTAAAACTGAGCTTATTTTTTTTGGAGTTGGATCAAAATTTTCTAGGTCAACCTGAAGAGTATAGGACTCAACATCTAATGCTAAATATTTACCATTTCTATCTAGAATAGACCCTCTAGGTGCATTAATAGAATATTTAGCTGTAATTCTATTTTCTGATGTTCGATCTAAAAAATTTGAATCGTAAACCTGAACGTATATTAGCCTTATAAACAGCAAAGTTAATAAAGTAATAAAGAATATTCTCAAGGAAAGACTTCTTCCCTCAAAAAGGACAAGTCTATGTGACGACATACTTAATTCTAATCTATTTGATTTCTCACAAAAGATGGTATGTCTAATAGATCCTCTTCTGTATTAATATTTTCTTCTTTGTTTATATTCTGATGGAGTATTTCAGAATTAGAATTATTATCTATTATCTGTTGAGCAGCTGCACTTAAAGGAGGTCGATTTGAGCTATCTATTAAATTTCCTGCACTATGAATAGGGGAAACTCTTTGCATCTTCTTATTAGAATTCAAACCAGTAGCTACTACAGTAACTGTTAATGTTTCTCCTGCATTTTGATCTATAACTGTTCCTGGGACAATAAGGGCATCTTCGGAGGCAAAACCTTGGATACAATCTCCAGCAATTTCAAGTTCTTCTAATGTTAAATCAGGACCAGCTGTAATATTTAACAAAACACCTTTCGCATCCTTTAGATTTATATCTTCTAATAGTTTGGATCCTACTGCTTGCTCAGCAGCTTCCTTTGCTCTATTAGGACCTGAAGAGGAGCCTGTGCCCATCATTGCAGTTCCTTTTTCAGACATAATTGTTTTAACATCTGCAAAATCAACATTAATCATTCCTGGCTTTATTATAATATCTGAGATACCTCTAACAGCTCCTCCTAATACATCATTAGCTGCCTGAAAACCTTCTAACATAGTACAACCCTTTCCTAAAACTTCTAATAATTTTTGATTAGGTATAGTTATCAATGAATCAACCTCTTCAATCATGGACGTAATGCCTTCTTCAGCAATTTTCATCTTTTTCTTACCTTCTAAACCAAATGGTTTTGTTACAACTGCAACTGTTAAAGCTCCTAACTCTTTGGCTACTTGAGCTACGACAGGAGAAGCACCTGTTCCCGTTCCACCTCCCATTCCAGCTGCTATAAACACCATATCTGCACCTTTAATTAACTCTCTCAATCTATCTCTGTCTTCTAATGCTGCTAGTCTTCCAACCTCCGGATCAGTACCTGCTCCCATGCCATTTGTGATACTTTCTCCTAAAATTAGTTTTTGTAATGATGGGTTGTCATCTAAAGCCTGTTTGTCAGTATTTATTGAAATAAAATCAGCTCCCTCTATTCCTTGTTCAACCATTTGTTTTACTGCATTACCTCCGCCTCCACCTATGCCAAATACTTTTATTTTTGCTTTTCCCAAATTATCATCCAATATTTCCCAGTCACTCATATTAATCTCCTTTTAGATTTAAAGATTTCCACCAAACCAACGTGCTACTCTTGTTATAATATTTTTGTCTCTATTTATGTAATTAAGATGGTCTTCTTTGAGTTGCTTATGACCAAATAAAACTAAGCCAACGGATGTTGCATATATTGGATTACTTAAAATCTCAGTAAACCCATCAAAGAGCTGAGGTGAACCAATTCTGACTGGCGCATGAAAAACTTCTTCTGCTAACTCTACTGCTCCCTCTATTCTAGATGCTCCTCCTGTAAGTACTAACCCTGCTGGAATTAATTGATCAAAACCACTTAAATTTAATTTTTGTTGGACGATACTTAAGATTTCAACATATCTTCTTTCAAGAACATCTGATAAAGCTTGTCTTGATAACTCTCTTTCAGGCCTTCCTCCCACACCTGAAACCATCATTACTTCATCAGAACTTGTTAATGAACTTATGGCACAACCATATCTTTGTTTTATCTCTTCTGCTTGTGTTCTAGGAGTTCTTAGAGCTTCTGCTACATCATTAGTAACATGATCTCCAGCTATAGGAATAACATCAGTATAAGAAATTGATCCTTCAGTAAAAGCTGCTATATCTGTAGTTCCTCCTCCTATATCTATTAAGCATACTCCTAGATCTCTCTCATCTTCAGTTAAAACTGAGTAACTTGAAGCAAGCTGTTCTAGAACAAACCCTTCAACATTTAGACCACATGCCTTTACACATTTATAGATATTTTGAGAAGAATTCTCACTACAAGTAACTAAATGAACCTTTGCTTCTAATCGAGCACCTGCCATTCCTAGGGGTTCCTTTATGCCATTTTGTTTATCTATTATGTAATCTCTAGGCAAAACATGAAGTAACCTTTGATCTGCTGGAATAGCCATAGCCTGTGCGGTCTCAAGTACCCTGTCTACATCAGTAAATTTGACTTCACCGTCTCTTATAGGCACAACTCCCTCAGAGTTCAATCCTCTGATATGACTACCTGAGATGCCAACATAACAAGAGGATATATGACAACCTGACATATTTTCTGCTTCTTGTAGAGACTTCTTGATAGCATGAGTTGTAGATTCAATATCAACAACCACTCCATTTTTTAAACCTTTAGAGGGATGAGAACCGATTCCTAATATTTGTATAGAATCATCAAGATTTGCTTCAGCTACTATTACAACTATCTTAGAAGTCCCTATATCTAAGCCTACTAACATTTCTCCTCCAGCTGTTGTACTCATTTTTTCTCCCTTTTTATTTCAAGTTATAGTTTATGAAAATAAAACTGCTACACCATTTTTATATCGGAAATCTAACCTCTTAAGGTTCTTCTTATTTCCTGAGGAGAGCTCAAACTGTATTAATTGCTCGAGACGTCTGAGCTGCCCTCGGAATTCATAAAAATCAAAGAATATTAAAGTTGAATCACTTGTTAATGCTTTTAAATAACCATTCTCTAAAGAAAGAGTTTCTACTGATTTATTAATTTTCATCAAGACTAATTGCAATCTCCTTGAAAAATCTATCAACTTAAATCTTTTACTTTCCTCTCCAAATAACTGCACTAAGTCTAATTCTAAGGAAGTGCGATCAGGTGAGATAATTATTCCTGACTGGGTTAAATAACTATCTTTATTCCAATAAGCTGTTGGTTGATATTCTTTTATTTTTACCTCTAGATTTTGCATCCATCTATTCCTAGAGCTTAAGTTGTTAACCCAAGAAGTAGAAAATAAATTCGTAAAGTTCTCCTGAGTAGAATCTTTAAGATTAATAAAACTTAGGATTTTTTTATCTAGAAACTGCTCATCAGAAATTAACGGGTACTTTGAGGTCATCTTAAAGTCTTCTAATTTAAATTGTCCTGACGAAGAGAAACTAGAACAACTTGTAATTATGAATAGGAATAAAAAAATAATAAAATATTTATTCATCTTAATTTTGTATTTTCACCCTTATTATCTTAGACATTCTTGGAATCCTCATTTGCATGCCTTCTCTTGCAACTTTATTAATGGTATTTTGATTATTTAGATAACCAATCTCTTCTGATAAAAAATTAAACTCACTAATTAATCGCCCTTTCTTTACATTTAATTCCTCTAAGACTGAAAAATAAGACCTATACTCATAAGTTTGGATGATAACTATCAGACTAGATATAAATACAAAAACACCTGCTAAATAAATAAAAAAATATAATTTTATTACATTGGTCATGCCAACCTCTCACCGATTCTAAGGATTGCACTCCTTGCTCTAGGATTATTTCTTACCTCTGATCTTTCTGGTTTAAAGGGTTTTCCTCCTACTAATTTAAATTTAAAAGAAGATCCTTCCCTATCTTTTCCTTGTATAAACCTTTTTGCAATTCTATCTTCCATAGAATGAAAGCTTATAATTGCAAATCTGCCACCTGGCAACAAAAGTTCAGCTATAGCTTCAAGAACCATCCTTAATTCTTCTATTTCTTTATTTATAAACATTCTAATTGCTCTAAAAGAATTAGTAGCAGGATGCCTTTTTGATGTCCTAGGGATAATAGATGAAATTAAATCTGCAAGGTCCTTTGTATTCTTAAAGGAATTTCTACTTCTTTCCTTGCATATAGCTTTAGCTATCTTCCTAGATGCTCTTTCTTCGCCGAGCATCCAAAGAACTTCTTCTATCTCTTTTTGACTTGCAATATTTAACCACTGACTAGCTGGAATTCCTTCAGAAGGATTCATTCTCATATCTAGAGGTCCATCTTCCTGAAAACTAAACCCTCTTTCTGGGGTATTTAATTGAAAGGATGATATCCCTAAATCTAATAGCGCTCCATTTAATCTACAAGGCTTTATATGAGAAGTGATCTTACTAAAAGTATCATTAATAACTACTACTCTTGAATCTGATATAGCTATTTTAGAAGCTAACGATGCCGAATATGGATCTCTATCAATAGCATATAGTCTAGCTTTAGAAGATAAATTATTCAGGATTTCTTTAGAATGTCCACCTAAACCAAAAGTACAATCAGCATATTTTCCAGATTTATCTACTAATAAATTATTAATTACTTCAGTCACCATAACTGGTTCGTGTAATTTCATTATTAAAAAGGAATTTCCTCTACTGACAACGGCATATCTAATAATAAATCTTCATGTTCTACTTGTAAGCCTTGTTGTTTTTTATTCCAATTATCAACACTCCATAACTCAAATTTTGAACCCATCCCTACTAAAGATATCTGTTCTTTACAATTAAGACTTGCGTAATCTCTCAAAAGTTGCGGTATTAGTAAAATCATCCTTTCAGAGACCTCAAAGTCTGTTACTGATGCATTGCCTAGGATCTTCCATTTAATTGCTCTAGTTTTGTTATTTAAGCCTCCTAAGGCTTCTATTTTTGAAGACACATCTTGCCATGATCTTCCTGGATATATTATTAAAGCAGGGTATTGAGGATCTCTTGTAATTACCAAGCTCCCTTCGCAAGAAGAACGAAGTAAATCTCTGTATTTTGCTGGGATCACTATCCTCCCTTTTGCATCTAAAGTTAGGGTGTTTGCCCCATAAATTCCTAAAGTCATTTATATTTCTAATATCTAAATACATAAACATCTTTTGATAATGTAATGTAATTTTGTTCCACTTATACACACTTCAGTACACTTTATGTAAAAATACTAGTGCTTGTCAACCTTTTGGTTGCACTTAATAAATAAAAAAAAATGTAAGTTTAAGAAAGTAAGGTTGAGTTAGCCGATAAGCCGGGTTCTGTCTTGGATAATCATTCATCTAGATCTCACGTCACCGTAAGACTCAAGCAACCTACCCAGATTCAATGAGAGCATCATTCTAGAATCTCTATTTGGTCTTGCTCCAAGCGGGGTTTACCTTGCCATCAGATGTTACCATCTGTGCGGTGCGCTCTTACCACACCTTTTCACCCTTACCTTTACGGCGGTTTATTTTCTGCTGCACTTTCCGTAGACTTACATCTCCCAGGTGTTACCTGGCGCTTTGCTCTATGGAGCCCGGACTTTCCTCTCTTAAAAAATAAGAGCGATTACCTAGCTAACTCAATTTCATTATAGAACATGTTGAGTTTTTTTAAGAAGTATTTAAATAAGTTGCTTATATAGTCTATTCTTTTTAATTCTAAGTATTTCGGATGCCAAGCTCAGAGCTTCTTTTTTGGATAATCTTGATGATAAAATTTCGATAACTCTTAAATCTTCACTACTAAGATCCTTTGTATTTCCATCTATAAATTCAGCCCCTTGCACCAATAATACAAATTCACCCTTTTGACCATAATCATCTTGAGATAATAGGTCAATTAATTCTTCAGCAGTCCCTCTATATAAACACTCATGTATTTTTGTTAATTCTCTTCCTAAAACTAAAGACCTTGTTGAATCAATAAAGTTAATATCTTCTAATAACTTAATTATCCTTAACCCAGACTCAAAAAAGATACTGCTTAAATCATTATGCTTTAAATCTGATAGTAACTCCGTCCTTTTCTTACCTTTTCTTGGTACAAATCCTTGAAATATGAATCTATCAGCAGGTAAGCCTGCTACACTTAAAATAGCTGTAATTGAAGATACACCTGGTACAGGGATTACTCTAATACCAAAGTCTAAAGCTGCCTTTATCAGCGTATAACCAGGATCAGAAACACAAGGCGTACCGGCATCAGAAACTAATGCTATACTTTTTCCTAGGGTCAAAAATTGTATTAATTTATCTATCTTTTTTGGGCTTGAATGATCATGATAAGAAATTAATTTTGTGCTTATGTTCTTATTAGAAAAAAGTTTTTTTGTATTTCTTGTATCTTCTGCAGCGCAAATATCTACACTTCTTAATATGCTGATACCCCTAAGAGTTATATCTTCCAAATTGCCAATGGGTGTTGCTACTACATATAATGTTCCTAATTCACTTAACATATAAAATATCTTGAAAAACTATATTAAATATCTCTTTTTGATTGTTATAAAGATAACTTTTTTAAGTTGTGCGTCTAATACATATTATCAAGACAACTCTTATAGAGACAGCAAATTATTCCAAGAACCTCAAATTGAATATCATTTTGATAAAATGCCTAATAATATAAATGTTATTTTTTTTACATCTAAATTAACAAAACCTGAAGATAGTATTATTCAAGGGTTTCTAAATAATTATTATTCAAATCTAAAATTATATAATCCAGAAATTTTATTCTTAAGAATTACTGAAGATCAGATAAAAAACCAAGTATGTAAAAAAGAAACTTCAAGAATAAGCTATCCTGTAATTATAGATTTAAATAAAGATAATTCAGAACTAAAGAAGAAATGTTTAAGAGAAATAATTAGAGATAAAGGTCTATTAGTTTCTATCTATGAGGATAATGAGATATCACAAAATTGGATTCATCAAATATCGTTTGATAAACAGAAAGAGGAGTATGATTTTCTTAATTATGCCCGAAGTCAACAATCAAATGATATTTTATTAATTAAGAATCAGGATGTAAAAGAAGATTCATATATTGAAGATTCCTGGAAATCTTTGAAAGGTAATATAAAAAGAATTAGTATACTTGAAGAGTCAAAAACATATGAAAATCTAATTTCAGAATCGCTATCAATAGATAGAAGTATTGACAGAAAAAAAATTCTCTCGTACAAAACTTCTTTAAATTTAGGCTTCTCTCCTAGAAGGAGGTCTGATGTAGACTCCATAATTATAAATACAAACATAGATCAAGCAAAATCTATAAATCCTGCAATAGCTTATAATTTTTCTGAAGACTTAAATATTTATTACATAAATACTCAAGAATATAATTATCAATTTAACTTAAATAATCGAGATCTTAATGGGGTCACACTCTTTGAATATCCTATAAATATTATAAACGAAGATATAATTAATAGGAATGACATAGAAAAGGTGATGTATGCTACTGGTTTTGATATTTTTGAAATCTATTTGTTGATTAATAATAAAAGTACGAAGCGAAGATTCTCCTACCTAGGCTTATCTGGGCAATTTAAAATAAACTCAACTCTTTCAATAGAAAGAAAAAGACCTTTACTTAAAATTAATCAAGACAGATTTAAGGTCATCACACCTTAGCGGAAAAATCCCTCATTTCTTCTTCTATCTCAGATAGGCTCGATTTAAAAGAATCTCTTGAAAATACTCTTTGCATGTATTCATATATTGGTTTTGATTTCTTATCTTTTGAAATATCAATACCAACAAAAGGTAATCTCCATAAAATAGGGGCTATACAACAATCCACAATTGAGAATTCATCAGACATGAAATATTTTTTATCTGCAAAAATTGGAGCTGCGGAGATGATTTTATCTTTCAGATCTTTCTTAGTTTTTGATAACTTTGAACTAGATAGATTAGAGGCAATAAGAGCATCTAAGTCATCACACCACTCGTTTTGAAGTCTTAGGATGAACAATCTAGAAATAGCCTTAACCACTGGATAAACAGGCATTAAAGGAGGGTGAGGAAACCTTTCTTCAAGATACTCCATTAGTACAGTTGAATCATATAAACAAACATCCCTATCTATTAATACAGGGGGTTCTGCATTTGGGTTTATTTCTAAAATCTCTGGGTCTACGTTATCTATGTCCATATTAATGATTTCTGTAGATAGACCTTTTTCTTCTAGAACAATCCTTACCCTGTGGCTATATTGACTATTTGGATCTGAATATAAGGCCATAGAGGTTCTTTGAGTTATTGATACCATAAATTTATTTTAGTAATTAATTGATTAATGAAGATCCTTTTTAAATTCTCTATAAAGTAAATATCCAAATATTGAGAAAACAACAAGATATAAAATAACATAAATACCTAAAGTTTTTCTTTCTTCACGTATAGGATCGGACATGTATGAAAGAAAATTAGTCAGATCTTGCATTGCCAAATCAAATTCATTAGATGTCATCTGTCCTGATTCAGTAATTTCTAAAAAACCACATTTTTCAGAGGTTAAGACATCTCCAGTAAGAGGATCTTGTTTTAGGCCTCCATTATCTGCCAAATCAGGAACTTGCTTACATACAGCAACTTGATTCCCTTGAAGATGGGATAAAACATTTGGCATGCCTACATTTGGATATACTGCATTATTAACACCTAGAGGTCTAGTTTCATCTGAGTAAAAAGATCTCAAATAATTATAAACCCATTCCTCTCCCCTTAAAGAAGCCTCCAAAGTTAAATCTGGTGGAGCTGCACCAAACCATTCTTTTGCATCTTTAGATGTCATCCCAATATCAATTAAATCTCCCATTTTTTGATTACCAAAAATAAGATTTTCTTTGAAAATTTCTTCTGGAATTCCTAAATCTTCAGCAACTCTATTATATCTAGCATATTTTAATGAATGGCAACCTAAACAATAATTGAAATAGAGCTGAGCTCCTCTTTGCAATGATGCTTTGTCATCATGATTTATTTCAACTTCTTGACACTCTCCCTGAAGGCTGCCATCTTCAGTAGAAATTAATTCTCCGCAAGGTCCAGAAGACGAAGACAATATATCTAAAGAAAATATTGCTAACAAGATACTAAGGTACTTCATGAAAGAAAAACCCTATCTGGCACAGGCTTACAAGTTTCATACTTAGTATATATAGGCATAAGTAGAAAATATGCAAAATATGTCAATGTGAATATTTGCGCCAGGACAGTTCTTGCTGGACTTGGCGCAACAGTGCCTAAATAACCTAGTACTAAAAAACTAACAATGAAAACGGCTAAAAATAATTTACTATAAATTCCTTTATATCTTATAGATTTGACTGGACTTCTATCTAGCCAGGGCATGGCTACAAATATTGCTATTCCTGCAGCCATAACCACAAAGCCAAGAAATTTAGCAGAAAGGCCAAAAAGGGGAAATGTGATAGCTCTTAACATTGCATAAAAGGGAGTGTAATACCAAGAAGGAACAATATGTTCCGGGGTTTTCAATCTATCAGCTGCTTCGTAGTTAACAGCCTCGATAATATAACCCCCTCCATCAGGATAAAAGAACATGATGAAACAAAAGAAAATTAAGAAAACTCCTATAGCATAAATATCATGCGTTATGTCATACGGAAAAAAAGGCTTAGTGTCCAAAGGTACACCATCTTCATCAGTATATTTCTTGACATCTACACCATCAGGATTATTAGATCCAACTTCATGTAAAGCTAAAAAATGAACAAATACAACTACAATTAAAGCTAGAGGAAGCAAGACTACATGTAAAGCAAAAAGCCTTGTAAGAGTAATTCCAGAAATTAAATAGTCACCTCTTATCCATGTTAAGAGATCTTCGCCTACAAGAGGGATAGAACCAAATAATGACATAATAACTTGAGCTGCCCAAAAGGACATCTGGCCCCAAGGTAAAACATAACCAGTAAAGCCTAAAGCGCATAAAAGAAAATAAGTTATCCACCCTAAGACCCAAATTAACTCTCTCGGTTTCTGATAGGAACCGTAAAGCAATCCCCGTAGCATATGTAAATATATAAGTGCAAAAAACGCAGAAGCTCCTGTTGTATGCATATAACGAATAATCCATCCATATTTCACATCCCGCATAATGTATTGTATGGAAGCAAATGCTCCCTCTGCAGTAGGATCATAATTCATGAGTAACCAAATCCCAGAAAGGAATTGAATGACCATTACTAAAACTAGAAGTACGCCAGCTAAGTACCAAATGTTCATATTAATGGGAGCAGGATATTTAGATAGATGTCTTTCCCAAGTTGCCGTAACTGGCAATCTATCATCAACCCAATTAAGTACTTTACTAAACATTAAGCTTCCTCTTCATCTAGTCCTATAACTAAAACCTGTTCACTTTCATAGTAATGAGGTGGTACTTTTAAATTATCTGGAGCTGGAACTCCAGAATAAACTCTTCCTGCTAAATCAAATTTAGAACCATGACACGGACAGAAAAAACCGCCTTGCCAATCAGAATCAAATTCATTGGACCCTAACTCCGGATAATATTTTGGAGAGCAACTCAAATGAGTACAGACGCCACTTAAGACTGAAATACCTTCTTTTCTAGCTCTAAACGGATTCTTTGCATATTCTGGTTGTTGATCTTCAGCAGAATCTGGGTCAGATAGTCTTGATAAATTATTACCTAAAACCAATAAAGAATCTATTGAATGACTTACAACAAAAATAGGCTCTCCTCTCCATTCAACTATCATCATCTCACCTGGTTGTAATTTACTTATATCTACCTTAGTAGGAGCCCCGGCTGCTTGAGCTTTAGCACTAGGGGCCCATGAAGCTAAAAAAGGAACGGCTGCACCAATCACACCAACTCCACCAATAACAGAAGTTGCGGCTATTAAGAATTTTCTTCTTCCTGGCTTAGAAGGAGGTTTTGGTTGCATAGATTATCTTTTTGAGAATTGAGGTTTCTTTCGTGCCTTCCTAAAACCAGCCTTTTTTCTTTCTACTTTTCTAGCGTCTCGTGTCAGAAAACCTTCTTTTCTTAGTTGAGGTCTTAAATCCTCATCATACTTTAAAAGAGCTCTAGCTATACCTAATTGTACGGCACCTGCCTGACCAAAACTTCCACCACCAGATACTGTTGCCTTAATATCAAAATTATCGGTCATTTCTAATGATTCTAAAGGTTGCTTAACTAACATTTGAGCTACCTCTCTAGGAAAATAGTTTGATAACTCCCTACCATTTACAATAATTGAACCTTTTCCTTTTTTTAAAAACACTCTTGCAGTTGCTGTTTTTCTTCGTCCAGTTGTTAATATTTGTTCCAAATCTATCTCCGTTTAAAAAGTTAAGGCTAAAGGATTTTGAGCTATATGGGGATGATCTTGATCCTCATAAACCTTTAACTTAGTTATCATTAATTTGCCTAATTTATTTTTTGGCAACATACCTTTCACAGCAGATTTAATGACCTGTGTAGCATCCTGATCAAGGATGGTTTCTAAATTTTTAGACTTTATGCCACCAGGATATCCCGTGTGATGATAATAAGTCTTATCTTTCAATTTATTACCTGTTACTTTGATCTTTTTAGCATTAATTACAACAATATAATCTCCTAAATCTGAGTGCGGGGTATATTCCGGTTTGTGCTTGCCTCTAAGTATGTGAGCTATGCTAGATGCTAATCTGCCTAGTATCTGATCTGACGCATCAACAACAAACCATTTTGGCTCTACTTCTGTATTTGTGAAACTTTTGGTAATCATTTTAGATGTACTTTTTGAAAAAAAGCATTTTAAACTATCAGAGGGGTTAAATACAACAATCCTTAAAAGAATTACTAAACTTTAACTTTTACTTGTCTAGTAAAATTAATAATCTAATATCTATATTATGAAATTTTTCCTTGGTAAACAAAATAGAATAGCTCTTTACTTGTTCATAGTTGGCATGATCTTTGGGTTATTTATTCTAAGTTTAAAATCTGATTTGTTCAATCTCGAAAGAAATAAAAATGACATAATAAATGTCTATAGTTATTCAAATGTTGTTGAAAAATCAATGCCTTCAGTAGTGAATATATATAGCAAAAGGCTTAAAACAAATCCGTCTAGACAATATAGAAGCAGGGGGCTCCCCTTTAATTCAATATTTGGATCCCAAAAACCTTTTGAAGAAACCAGTCTTGGGTCTGGCGTTATTTTCAGCGCAGATGGTTATTTGCTGACAAACTTACATGTCATTGGTAATAAAAATACAAAAATAATAGTGGAATTAGCAGACGGCAGGAAGAAGGAAGCTAAAGTAATAGGGGTAGATGTAGGAACAGACTTAGCTGTTTTAAAAATTGAATCTTCAAAAAAACTTCCTTCACTGGAAATAGGAAACTCAGATGTAGTTAAGATTGGAGACATTGTTTTAGCAATAGGCAACCCTTATGGGGTCGGTAGATCGGTTAGTCTAGGAATTATAAGCGCTACTGGAAGAGAATATAATAATCCATACTCTAATTATATTCAGACAGATGCAGCTATAAACAAAGGCAACTCTGGTGGAGCGTTGATTGATGCAAAAGGCAGACTAATTGGGATTAATACGCTAATTAGAAGTTCTTCAGGAGGTTCTGAAGGAATTGGTCTGGCCATACCATCCTTAACAGCCCTTGAAATCTTTAGTGATTTAGTAAAATTTGGAGAAGTAAGAAGAGGCTGGATAGGATTCAATATAGACCCAGCTTCTTTAAGGCAAGAAGGAATACTGACAGTGAATTACATTCACCCAAATAGCCCAGCTGATAAAGGTAATCTAAAGAAAAATGATGTTATAAAAGAAATAAATGGTAAAGAAGCTTCCTATGATCAGTTATTTAAGGAATTTGTAAGATCAAAACCTGGCCAAAATATCAAATTAGGTGTAGAAAGAGATGGAAAAAATTTAGAATTGAACTTCGTCACACAAATTTCTCCAAATTAACCTCAAGGCTTCTTCCTAACTCTAGCTGACATAGCATGCGCAGGCAATCCCTCAGAATTTGCTAAAATAATTGTATTATCAATAAGATCTTCATACTCATGTTTTTTCATCTTTCTTAGATCTACTATATTTAAAAATTTAATAAAATCTTCTACGCACAAAGAAGAGGCAAACCTTGCAGAGCCTCCAGTTGGGAGAATGTGACTAGGTCCTAATATATAATCTGATAGTGCTATGGACGACTCTTGCCCTAATAATATAAGTCCTGCGTTTCGAACTTTTGGAATAAATTTCTCTACTTCTTTAATTGATAAATGTAAATGTTCGGGAGCTATCTGATTTGAAATATCTATAGCTTCTGAAATATCTCTAACTTCAATCGCACAGCCATGATTCCTAAAAGATTCCAGTATTATCTCTTTTCTTTCAGTTTCTTTTAAGAAACCTAATAAATTTTTTTCGATATTATCTATAAAGTCCTTACTATCACTAATTAGAATAGG
The DNA here is from genome assembly GCA_029268615.1 of SAR86 cluster bacterium. Taxonomy (NCBI): domain Bacteria; kingdom Pseudomonadati; phylum Pseudomonadota; class Gammaproteobacteria; species SAR86 cluster bacterium. The sequence goes on from JAQWNM010000010.1 coordinate 77,378, forward strand.
TCGGGCAAACTCATCATGTTCCGCTTGAGAAATGAGATCCCAAGCCACAACTTCAATTTTTGAATGTTCATTAGCTATCACAACTATTTCTGAAGGGCCTTGTATCCCATCTATCCCTACTCTGCCATAAAGTTGTCTTTTAGCTTCAGTAACAAATTTATTCCCAGGACCAATTATTTTATCTACTCGAGATATTGACTCTGTTCCTAGTGATAAAGCAGCTATAGCTTGAGCTCCTCCAAACGTATATACCTTATCGATTTTAGCTATTTTAGCTGCTGCCAAAGTTAAATGACTATATTTACCGCTAGGAGTTGGCATAGTTACACAAACTTCTCCTACCTCTGCTACTTGGGCTGGGACACATCCCATTAACACGGAAGAAGGATAGCTTGCCTTACCTCCAGGAACATATACACCCGCCCTCTCTAAAGGATTAAAGACTCTATATAAGAAATCATTCTTATGATTATTCTTATAATTTAGTAAAGTTTTCCTATGAAACTCTTCTATTCTTCTTGCAGATAATTCTAAGGCAACTAATTCTTCTTTATTCACTGTTTTATAGCTATTGTCTAAAAAAGAAGAATCAAAAATACATTCATCAATTGCTTTTACATCCCTTTTATCAAATAAATTTGTATAGTGTATTAAAGCTTCATCTCCTTTTAATTGAATTTCTTCTATAATGCTACTCACTAAATCTTGAACTTCAGAAGATGGTGTTACTCCAGAAAATACATAGGAATCAAAATCTCTTTTAAAAGATTGTTTAGATGTCTTAAATCTCTTTGAAAATAACTGCATCAATTTCTTAAAAGGCAATTTGTTAATTCATCTGCTATGGAATTCTTAGTCTTTAAAGCCGCTTTATTAACTATCAATCTAGAAGTTATATCTTTAATGACTTCAACTTCTTTCAAGCCATTTTCTTTTAACGTTTTGCCTGTAGCAACTAAATCAATTATTGCATCACAAAGCCCTAAAGAAGGAGCAATCTCTATTGATCCATTAAGATAAATAGTTTCAGCTTGAATTCCTTTAGTAGCAAGAAAGTCACTAGAAAATTTTGGATACTTCGTAGCGACTCTTATTTTAGAAGAATTATTATTAAAAATCTCTGGAGCGGCAAGTGATATTCGACAATGGGCTATGTCGAGATCAGCTATTTCGAAATAATCATTAGAATGCTTCTCTAATAAAACATCTTTACCAACTACCCCAAAATGAGCAGCGCCACTAAGGACATATGTTGGGATGTCCCATCCTCTAATAATGATTATCTTTAGATTAGGTGTCTTAGTATCAAGAAGAAGTTTTCTTGATAGGTTAGGGTCATCCTTTAGTGAAAATTCTGTTTTCTCCAATAAAGGAAGAACGCTTTCTAATATTCTTCCTTTTGGTAAGGCTAAGATTGATATTGATTGATTCATCTTAATAAATAAAAGAGAAGTTCGTCATAATATATTTAAGAAATTCTTTCTATGTCCGCTCCAAGAAGTCTAAGTTTTTCTTCTATCCTCTCATAACCCCTGTCTATATGATAAATCCGGTCTATTGTAGTTGAGCCCTTAGCAACAAGACCAGCTAATACTAAGCTTGCTGAAGCTCTTAAATCTGTAGCCATCACTGGTGCTCCAATTAGACCCTCTCTGCCTTCAATAATAGCGGTGTTTCCTTTAAGAACTATACTTCCACCCATCCTAGCTATTTCTTGAACATGCATAAATCTATTTTCAAAAATTGTTTCTGTAACCGATGCACTGCCTATAGAAATCGAGTTAAGAGCAACAAACTGAGCTTGCATATCGGTTGGAAATAATGGATAAGGTCCAGTACTTAAACTTACAGCCTTAGGCTTCCCTTTCATTACAAGTGAAATCCATCCCTCTCCAGTTTCTATAGTTGCTCCACTTTCCCTTAGTTTAACAAGCACTGACTCTACAGTAGAAGGAATGGTATCTTTAATTAAAATATCTCCTTGTGTCATCGCAACTGCAGTTAAGTAAGTCGCAGTTTCGACTCTATCTGGCATAACTGAATATGCGGTTCCGGAAAGATCCTTAACACCTTCTATTTCAAGCTTATCCGTGCCAATTCCTTGTATTTTAGCTCCCATAGAAATCAAACAATTAGCTAAATCTACTACCTCAGGCTCTTTAGCAGCATTTTGGATAGTTGAAAATCCATCAGCTAAAGTAGCTGCCATTAGTGCATTCTCAGTGCCAGTAACACTAACTATATCAAAAACAATATTTGCCCCATGAAGCCTTCCTTTTGAAGTAGCCTTAATGTAGCCATCTTCTAAGATAATATCTGCCCCAAAAGCCCTCATAGCATCTATGTGAAGATTTACAGGTCTACTGCCTATTGCACAACCACCTGGCAAAGCTACATTGGCTTTGCCATGCCTCGCTAATAATGGCCCAAGAACTAGAATTGATGCCCTCATTGTTTTAACTAATTCATATCTAGCATCTAAATTTTTTATAGTTGATGAGTCAATCTGAACTTCCATATCTTCGTTTAAAATAATATCAAGACCCATAGAGCCCAATAACTCGATCATTGTAGTTACATCATTTAGGTGAGGTAGATTTAAAAGCTTTAATGGAGAATCACACAATAAAGAACTAGCTAATATGGGCAATGCAGAATTCTTTGACCCAGAAGCTCTTATTGTTCCAGAAAGTTTTTTATTTCCTCTTATAAGCAATTTATCCATAAATTATATTGAAGTCTCCCAAGCTAAGATTACTTGATCATAATCATTAGATTTATCATTCATTAAGGATTTGAATTGCTTTTTAAAAATAGAACCTAAATTGACACCATTAATAATTATATTTATTACTTTCCACATTCCTTGCTTATCTTTGTACATACTATACATGCCCTGGTAATTCTTAGATGAAGTGACAATTTCCAGGTAAACCCTTTCCCTTCCTGGTTTTTTTGATTCCTCTTTTTTAGGTAAGATAATTATCCTTTCATCTTTAAATTCCGCTAAAGTTTTAGCGTAAGTCTGAAGAAGACTGATTTTAAAGACTTTAGAGAATTCATCTTTTTGTTTTGTAGAGGCCCCAAGATAAAATTTCTTACCCATGACATTCCTAGATATTCTATCAAAATCAACTAAAGGAATAAGGGCTTCTTCTATTGATCGGATAAAAATATCAGGGTTATTAGAGTAATTTCCCTGTTGATCTTTTATGATCTCTATAATTTCTTGATGCACCTTCTCAACATAGTCATGAGCTTCTCCGGCATAAATAACTTTAGAGAATATTAAGATAAATGAAAAAGTAATTGTTAATATAGCTTTCATAATCAAACAAGAAGAAATAAGAATAAATTAATAGAAAACCTATTATACCATTTAGATGGTAATATTTTATTACAAGCCTATTTTAAAGTTTAATAAATTATTTATATAAGATTAATATGAACATTACTACTTTTCTCTTAATAAGCATCGGCATCTTATTAATATGGAAAGCTGCTGAAGCTCTTGAGAAATATGCCATATTGACTTCCAATAAGTTTAATATCTCCCCTTTCATTATAGGATCTACAATTATTGCTTTAGGCACTTCATCTCCAGAGATATTTACTACAATTTTTGCTTCTATCAATGAACAAGGGACTCTTATTATAGGAAATGTTATAGGTTCAAATATCGCTAATCTTTCATTAGTTTTTGGAATAACTGTATTTATACTAGGCCTTAAAAAATGTGAGATAAAAGAAGAATCAAAAAACTTAACCTTAAATCTTTCACTGCTATTACTATCTACTTTAGTATTATCTTTAGTATTAAGTTTTTATCCATTTTCTTTTTCTTCTTCCATTTGCCTGCTTGCCCTTTTATGCTTGATAATATTCACTTGGTTCAAAACAAAAAATTTTGATGAATCTCAAACAGCTCAAAAAGAAAGTAATCCTATCCCAAAGCTTATATCTTCAATAGCATTTATCTGCCTAGGATCATGGCTAATTGTCAAAGGTGCTGATAACATTCTTAGAGAATTTGAGGTAGGCCAAATGTTTGTTGGATTCACAGTTTTAGCTATAGGAACTAGCCTGCCAGAAATAGCTGCTTCCATATCTCTTGGTCTTAAAGGAAGATATGAAGCTGTAGCCGGAACTTTAATTGGCTCAAATATATTCAATGGATTACTAGTTATGGCCATTCCAGGATTATTTTTTAATGAAGATGCTTTATCTTCTGGCTGGATGATTACAGAATGGCTCTCATTGTTAGCATGTTTATTTATAATAACTTTAATGTTTTGTGCATATTTAGAAGTGATTGCTTTCAAACCTAAAAAAGCTAGCTCTATTTTAGGCCTTGTCTTTATAGGCAGTTATTTTATAGCATTAACAATTTCGTATAATTAAAAGATGCATAAATCTAAATTCACTAAATCAGCAAAAAAGACTTTCGATATTGAAGCCAAAGAAATTAAGAGCCTCTCTAAATTACTAGACAAAAACTTTGATAAAGTCTGCAATACTCTAAAAAAGTGTAAAGGAAGAATAATAACACTAGGAGTAGGAAAATCTGGACACATAGCTCATAAAATTTCTGCAACACTTTCTAGCACTCAATCACCATCTTTCTTCATTAATGCTGCGGAAGCCTTGCATGGAGATCTTGGCGCCATTGATAGTGATGATGTCATTTTAATAATTTCTTATTCTGGTCAAAGTGAAGAAATTCTTAATGTCCTGCCAAGGCTCAAAGAAATTGGCTGCACTCTCATTTCAATTACCGGAAAAAGAAATTCTGAAATAGCAGAAAAATCTAATCTCACCCTTATTCTAAATATAGAAAAAGAAGCATGTCCACTAGATCTTGCACCAACAGCCAGTACCACAGCTACACTTGCATTAGGAGATGCTATAGCACTAGCTATTTTTGAATCCAAAGGACTTAAGTCAAACGACTTTGCAAGATCCCATCCAGGAGGTCTACTAGGGAAAAGACTTACCTTAAAAGTTAAAGATTTGATGCATCTAAAAAGAAACCTCCCATTAATCAATAAAGAAACTTACCTCTCAAAAGCTCTTATAGAAATTTCCAAGAAAAATTTAGGTTTAGCTCTTGTAGTGGATGCCAAAAAAGAACTCATAGGTATTTTTACTGATGGCGACTTAAGAAGATGCATAAATAAAAAAATAGATATTCATAAAACCAAAATAAATTCAGTAATGTCTAAGAAAGGAAAGTCTATCGATGAATCTGAACTAGCGGTTGAAGCTATGAAAATTATGGAATCAAATGAAATCTATTCTCTTGTTGTCTTAGATGACTCTAAGAAACTAAGCGGCATTATCAGAATGCATGATCTTCTAAAATCTGGACTTTTATGAGAGTAAAATATTATTTTATTTTAATTTTCTTGGAATCTACCATTTTATTTCCTTTCTCTATCCTAGAAGCAAATGATAGATTTATTGAGATCCACAACGCAAAATTTTTAATTCAAAACTTAAATAGCCAAAAAATTATAAAAATAAATTCCCAACTAACTTCTTTACACAAGAATGAAATAAAATTGGCATCTCCGAAATTACAATTTTTTCAAAATGGGGTTAAAAATTTAGAAGTGCATTCTTTAGTAGGAGGAATTTCTGAGAAATTTACTAAATTTAACTTTAAAGGGCTAAGTAAATTCACTAAGTATGGGAACGATGGATCTATATTAGCTATTGGAACAGGGGAATGGTTTAAATTCACCTCTAAAAGCAAGAACCTAGAAATAATAAATAATGCAAAAATAAAACAAAAAAAATTTGAACTTAATGCTGATAAGATATCTTTAGACCTAAATTCAATGAAAATTATAGAATCTACTAACCCTCAATTTTCTTCTCATAAGTAAAATGCAACTTCTTGCTAATAACTTATTTAAAAGCTTCTCAAAAAAAATAGTTGTGAATAATGTCAGTCTTAAAATAGAACCTGGAGATACTTTTGGTCTTTTAGGGCCAAATGGAGCAGGAAAGACTACATTGTTCTATCTTTTAGCAGGATTAATTTATCCTGATAAAGGTGAAATATTTATAGAAGATAAGAATATAACAAAGAATGATATATCTATTAGATCAAAATATGGCTTATCTTATCTACCACAAGAGTCTTCCGTCTTTAAAGGACTTACAGTTAGACAAAATATAGAGGCTGCATTGCAAATACGTAATTTAGATAAAAAGGATTTAGAGCAAAATCTTATTAATTTAAGTGATGATCTGAATCTTTCACATCTTCTAAATGACAAAGGTAGCACTCTTTCAGGTGGTGAAAGAAGAAGGGTTGAAATAGCAAGGGCTTTAGCTACTAAACCAAAATTTCTATTATTAGATGAACCTTTTGCTGGCGTTGATCCTATTGCTGTATCAGAAATAAAATCAATCATCAAATCTTTAAATAGTATTAATATTGGTGTAGTGATAAGCGATCATAATGTAAGAGAAACTATGCAAATATGTAAAACTATCGCAATTCTTCATGAAGGTAAAATTATAGCTGAAGGGTCACCAGAGACAGTTTCAAAAGATGCAATTGTTCAAGATATTTACTTAGGTGAAGACTATTTAAAAGACAATTGAAACAAACTTTAAAGACCAAAAGCAAACAAAGTTTATTGCTTACTAGTGAACTTAAACAACAAATTAAGTTACTTGCATTTTCAACATCAGAACTTAGAAAATTTTTGCTAAAACACCTAATCGTTCCCCTAGAAGAAGAAAATAAAAAAAGTATTTCTAGATTTAGGAAAGAACAATTCTTAGATAATTTTACTTCAAAGTCATTTTCTATTGAACATACAGAAGAAGAAACTCTTAAAGATTGTTTATTAAAACAATTAGATGAAACTATATCCCAAGGACCTGAACATTTATTAGGTGAATATCTAATAGACTCAATAGAAGAATCAGGAAAATTAGATGCAAAAATTGACCTTAATGACTTAAAAAGTATAGTCTATGAAGAGTTCAAAATTATTGTTTCTTCTAATGATATAGAAAAAACAATAAAAAAAATCCAGCAAATGGATCCTATAGGATGCTGCTTTAGATCAACCATGGAAACCCTCATAATACAAACTGAGGATCTAGATATAGATTTAAAGGACGCAGAAGAGATTAAAAAAATACTTCTCGATGTTTATAAGGGTAAAAATACTCTTGATGAAATAAGTATAGAATTAAAAAAAATTATCAAGGGACTTAACCCAGAACCTGGTTGGGCTATTGGGTCTAATCAAGATATCTACTTAAAACCGGAAATAGAATTCATTAAAAAAAAATCTGGGTGGCAAGCTGTCCTCTTAGACTCTGTTATAAGTAATAATTTACTAAAAGATATTGAATCAATTATATCTCTTGATAAAAACCAAGAAAAAAAGAAGAATGCAAAACATCTCTTGGATGGAATAAAAAGAAGAAATAGATCTCTTTTAGTTGTTTCTCAGTTTATTGCTCATCATCAAAGTAATTTCTTGGATGACAAATCTAATGGCATTGAACCTCTTTTATTAAAAGATATTGCAAGAGAACTTGAATTCCATGAGTCAACTATTTCTAGGCTATTAGCCCATAAATACATACAAATTCCTGGAAAAATTATACTTTTAAAGTCTCTTTTATCTAAGAAAATAGGATCTAAGATTGGGACAGAAATTTTATCTACCTCAATGTTTAAAGAATTATTAATTAAAACTATCAAGGAAGAAAATACTTCTAAGCCTATAAGCGATCAAGAACTAAGTAATTTGTTTAAAAAAGAAAAAAAATTATTTGTATCTAGAAGAGTTATTTCAAAATATAGAAAAGAATTAAATATACCTTCATCCTTAGGAAGAAAGAAATAAACTTCGGGTCTACCAAAAAGAAGCATATTATTTTTGAGCACAAATTCTCTGGTAGAATCCACTTGTGCAAAAAATAAACAAAAAATCTTCTGATTTTTCATTCTTCAAAGAAGAGTTATCTTCTGGTGCATATTCAAAAATAAGCAGAATGCTAAATGGACTAGCTCCTTCAGATATTGCTGATCTCTTAGAATCAAGTCCTCCTAGAGATAGAGAGGTATTGTGGCAACTACTTTATAAAGACAATGAAGGCGAGGTCTTGAACTCGCTTTCAGACCCTTTAAAGGAGTCCTTTCTCTTAGAGATGGATGCAATTGAAGTTATAGAAATAACTGAAACACTAGAACCCGATGAATTAGCAGATATTCTTCAAAGGCTACCTGAAACTGTTAGTAATGAAGTTCTATCTGTCATGTCCGAACAAAATCGGAAAAGGTTGGAGTTAGTTTTATCATATCCTGAAGATACAGCAGGTGGATTGATGAATACTGATATTATAGCTATTCGTACTAGTCACACTTTAGAGGTAGTGTTGAGATATCTTCGTATGCAGGAGAATCTGCCATCTTCTACAGATAACTTGTATGTTGTAACTAAAGAAAATAAATTTAAAGGCTCATTACCAATAAGTACCTTACTGACCTCAGATCCAACAATGAATGTTGGAGATGTTTATGATGCAAATCATATCCCAATTATGGCTACTGAGTCTGAAAATGAGGTATCTAGGCTCTTTGAAAAAAAAGATCTAATTTCAGCACCTGTAATTGATGAAGAAAACAATCTTCTGGGAAGAATAACCATTGATGATGTGGTGGATGTTATAAAAGAAGAAGCAGATGAATCATTACGTCAACTTACTGGACTTGAAGAGGATACTTTTGCAAAAGCGTCAGTAGCAACAAAAAATAGAGCACTCTGGCTAGGCATTAATTTAATTACTGCCTTTATTGCCGCTTTCAGCATTGACTTATTTAAAGATACTATTCAAGAGTTGGTTACTCTTGCAGTTTTAATGCCAATAGTTGCAAGTATGGGAGGGGTTGCAGCTACACAAACTCTAACAATAATGGTTAGGGGCATGGCTATGAATCAGATTAATAGATCTAATATTAGATGGTTAATTACAAGAGAAACTATTGTAGGTTTATGTAATGGCCTCATCTGGGCCTTGGTAGTTTCCTTAATAGCTGTTTATTGGTTTGATGATTTTTTAATAGCAAAAATTATAGGCATTGCAATGATAATAAATCTATTAATAGCAGTCATAAGTGGTTCAGCAGTTCCTATAATTCTAAAGATTCTAAAAATTGATCCTGGTATTGGAGGGGCAGTTATTGTAACTACAATCACAGATGTATCTGGTTTTGTATCTTTTCTTGGATTAGCTACTTTGTATCTTCATTAATTATTCCAACCTATAAACTCCACCACTGGATCTTCTATATTTCCATTAACCAACCATTTGCCTGTTCCAATTTTGTCTATCTTATCTTCAAATAATTTACCTGCTATATAAAATGCACCAGCGGTAACAGGACCACCTAAAACTAAAGCATATGCAGGAAGATATTCGTTTAGAGGCAAAGTTGTTAATACTTGAAATTCTAATTCATCAAAATTACCTTTAGAATCTCTTAAAGCAAAACCTGTCCACCTAATCTCACTTGAACCACTTTTGAATAAAACTACCTTATTAATCTTAATAGAACTTTTCTCAAGAGAAAAACCTCCAGAAACACTATCTACTCCAAAACCAGAACTTAGAAGTTTAGTGAAATCTAGATTAGTAACTTTCTCAAAAGTATCCGTCAAATTGAATATACTTATAAATCGTAAATAATTTGACTTAACCTTTAGCTCCTCATCAAGTTCAGAAAAAATAAGATTCTTAGTAGAGAAAATTATATCTCCTTTTATTTGATTAAAACTTAAACCATCCAACAAACCATCCCAAGAAATATTTAACTCTAGATTCGTAGAATTTGAAGATAAATTAGAAGAGTATCCAAGTTCTTCCAAACCGTCTGCGATATTTTGTGTAACTAATTCTCCATTAAAAGAACTATTCCAAGTATCTTGCTTTTCTTTGAACTCAATAGTTGAACCTTTCTTTTGAGATAAAACCTCCCATAATCCATAGTTTCCTTTGATATTTGTTAACTTAATAGATGAAGAATTAAGATAATCAAAACTCCATCTTCCTCTATACTTATTATCAATAAATAATTCATCTACTTTAATAGAAATGGGTAATCGCACACTTTCTTTTACGTATTTTAAAAATGAAGAATTATTCTTACCCCCTGAACTTATGTTAATAAAATCAAATATAATAGTTAAATCTTTAGAAGGATTTTGCGTATAGTTAAGTTTCCCTTTTAAGATATGAGATTGAAAGTTACTTTCAATACTTATGAAATTATTATCAACATAGATGAAACTACCATCTGCATTAATCGGGCCGATGTATGAACAAAAAGAACATAGATAATTAACTTCTGGATTATTAAAATCTAAGTTATCAGCTAAAAAATCTACATTTGCTTCAAAAGCTTTTAAAGGGTTTAACCTTAAATCACCCTTTATGTAAATTAAACCTTCTTCATTTAACTTTAACTTCAATACATATTCTTTTTTTCTATCTAAAGTTTTAAAAGAAACCTCTGATAAAATATACCTAATATCTTCATCTTTTAGAGAAAAAATATTTAGATTATTTAAACTTAAAGAGTCTACTTTATTGAGTACTTTTAAATAATCTAAGCTTTTTCCTGACTTATCTAATCCAGGAATATATAAAGATCCTTGATCAAAACCTACATGATTAACATAAAAATTAAGATCGGATATAGATCTTAATAAATCTAAGTCTAAATTTAAATTGTTAGCTTCGAAAGACCATTCATCTCTCGATAAAGGTTTTATTTTTACAAAATCTAAATATAAAATATGTTTCTTTGGAGATTTTAAACTCATGGAAGTAATTTCCATCTCTAAATCATAATCAAAGAAATTAGCAATCTTTTTTGAGGCAAGTTGAAAAGCACTCGGAAAATAAAATATGCTAAAAAAAAGAAGAGTCAATAAAAAGACTAGACTTATACAAAAATTGGCAAATGCAGTAATCCCTTTCATGAATTTAATACAAGGCTAAAGAATAAATCTTCTTCTATATGCGCGCGAAATATAGAAAAAGGGTGTCCAAATTAATGCATTTATAAAACTATTGATTAGCCCTTGATAAAAAAATGTACTAAATTCAATGGCAACATACTGACCACCTAAGTAGTTGCTTAAAGTTATAAGATTTACTAATAAAGATAGAAGGAATACACCCAAAGATTGTTGAACCTTCTTCATAACTCTAAACTGATAGAAGAATCTTTGACTTAAAAAAGAAACTGACATGAAAGCTAGAGAATGAATACCAAGTAGATTACCATTTAATAAATCAAAAAAGAAACCAAAAATAAAAGAGTAAGCCAACCCAATTTTATCTGGTATAGCAACATTCCAATAAATAAAAGTTAGTAAAAGGAATGACGGTTTGATAACACCAAGACTACCCTGCCAAAATAAACTTTCGAAGAATAAGGATAAAATAAATGCAGTTAATAAAATGACTTGATTTCTAAAGTTCTTCATTTTAACTTGCCTAAGTAGTCTTCAGAAGTTAATACTAAAAAGAGATCTTGATTCTGTGGATTGGAAATTAAATCTACTTTAATTTCTAAAAATTTATTCTCTGACTTATCTAAAATAGAACTTATCCTACCTACAGGATAACCTGCAGGAACATCTCCGCCTAGGCCAGAAGAAACTAACAACTCACCTTCTTCGAATTCAGCTGTTTTCTTCATATTTATAATATATCCAGATTTACCCAGACCATTTCCTTGAAGAATCCCATGTAAACTAGTGCGAAGAGAAATAACTGGTATTAAGGAATCTATATGAGAAAGTAACATTACTTCTGCACTTTTGATGCCTACACTTGATATTTTCCCTATCAAACCATTGTCAGAAAAAACAGGCTGTTCCAACCTAATCTCCTCTCCCTTTTGATAATTAACAGTTAAGATTGGCATGATAAAATTATTACTTAATCGGCTTTTAGTTACCAAAGTAAAGAATTTATTTGAAATAAGGGTACTGCCTATCAGTGACTTAAGTTCATTATTTTCTTTTCTAATTGTATCTAGAGAAGAATTCTCAAGTTTTAATAAATAAGTCTGTCTTTCAAGAGTTGCTATTTGCTTTTTTAAATCAAGTTTTGTTTTTAATGTAAAGTCAATCTCTCTATAGATATTAGAAGGCAATTCACTTAAAAGATAAAAAGGTATTAATAGGTCATGAGAAAAGCCCCTAATTTTATTAGAAATCGAGGAATTAAGATCTACTATAGTTACTAAAATACAAAGAATAGTTCCTATAATAAACCTAGAGAACCTCATAGAGGGAGTAGCAAAGATTGCTTCGCTACTTATTTTAGAACTTCTGTGATCTTTTGGAGTCATGAATCTAATAAACTAGATCATTAATAAAGGACTCTTCTCCTTCTATTCATCTGTAGATAATAAATCAATATCATACTTATCCATAATCTCAAGTGCTCTTCCTCCACCTCTTGCTACACAGGTTAGAGGGTCTTCTGCTACTAAGACAGGGATTCCAGTCTGAGAACTAATTAAAGCATCTATATCCCTTAATTTAGCTCCGCCTCCAGTTAAAATTATCCCTCTTTCAGAAATATCTGAACTTAATTCAGGAGGCGACTGCTCTAAAGCGCCCCTAATAGCCTGGACAATAGATGATAAAGGTTCGAGCATTGCATCGTAGATTTGATTGGTATTTAATTCAAAAGTCAAAGGGACTCCTTCAGCTAAATTCCTTCCTCTTACTTCCATCTTTAAGATTTCACTATTTGGAGATGCTGCCCCTATATCATGCTTGACTCTTTCTGCAGTAGCCTCACCTATAAGCACGCCATGATTACGTCTTACAAATGAAACTATTGAGTCATCAAGCCTATCTCCACCAACTTTAAGAGAATTTGAATACACCACACCGTTCAAAGCTAGAATTGCTATCTCAGTAGTTCCGCCTCCTATATCAACAACCATTGAACCACTAGCTTCTTCTACAGGAAGTCCTGCTCCTATAGCAGCTGCCATAGGCTCTTCAATCAATCTTACTTCTCTTGCTCCTGCTCCTAATACCGATTCTCTTATCGCTCTTCTCTCAACTTGAGTAGACTGGCACGGCACACAGACTAAAATTCTAGGGCTAGGTCTAACAAAGCTATCTTCATGAACTTGTTGAATAAAGTGCTGTAACATTTTTTCAGTGACCTGAAAATCTGCGATCACGCCATCTTTCAAAGGACGAATCGCTGATATATTACCTGGAGTTCTGCCTAACATCTTTTTAGCTTCAGCTCCAACTGCTACAACTGTCCTTTGACCCCCTTGAGTTCTTATCGCAACAACTGAAGGTTCATCAAGAATAATGCCCTTTTCTCTTACATAAACAAGAGTATTAGCCGTACCAAGATCTATAGAAAGATCGTTTGAAAATAAACCACGTAATCTTTTTAACATTTATTAATTACAAAATAAAATTTAAGAAAGCCAACTTTAACAACAGGTTAGTTTTTGAGCAAGGAATCTTATGGTACATTATCGATCTTTTTTAATTAATACTAAAAGATCATATGTCAATTAAAGATAAAGATTTAGAAGAAATTGCTCACTTAGCTAGAATTGGTATCAATCCTTCTTTATTTCCAGAATTAAAAAAAGATTTAGAGAATATTCTAAATCTAGTAGAAGAAATGAATAAAGTGGATACTGGTAAAATAGATCCTATGAGTCACCCTCTTGATATTTCTCAACCTTTAAGAAAAGATGAAGTGAGCGAAGAAAATGAAAGAGATAAATTGCAAAAGAATGCACCTTTAACAAAATCTGGTCTTTTTTTAGTTCCTCAAGTTATAGATGCGACAGAGTAAGCTATGGAAGAACTATTTAATCTCAGTATAAAAAAACAAATTGAAGGTTTAAAAACCAAAAAATTTTCCTGTGAGGAACTTTTGAATTCATATTACACTAGAATAGAATCAATAAATTCTAAGATCAATTGTTATATAACAATTGAAGATTTAGACTCTCTTAAAAAGGATGCAAAAGAATCAGATAAAAGATACCTTAATAATTCTGCATTGCCCTTGGAAGGTATTCCAATAGCTCATAAGGATATTTTTTGTACTGAAGGCTTACTAACTACCTGCGGTTCAAGGATGCTAAATAACTTTATACCTCCATATTCTTCAACCGTTGTTGAAAATTTTAAAACAGCAGGGGCAATATCTTTAGGTAAAACAAATATGGATGAATTCGCAATGGGCTCTTCTAATGAAACTAGTTTTTACGGTGATGTAAAAAACCCTTGGGATTTAGAATGTGTTCCAGGAGGATCTTCTGGTGGTTCAGCAGCATGTGTAGCAGCTTCCCTAGCATCTGCATCAACTGGAACAGATACAGGAGGATCTATTAGACAGCCAGCATCTTTATGCGGCATAACGGGAATTAAACCTACTTATGGAAGAGTTTCCAGATATGGAATGATAGCCTTTGCATCAAGTTTAGACCAGGGAGGAGTCCTTGCAAAGTCGGCAGAAGATGCTGCTCTTATGCTTGAAATAATGAGTGGCTATGACCCAAAAGACTCAACATCTCTAAATGTTGATGTGCCTAACTTTGCATTAGAAGCTCAAAATGATCTTAAAGATATAAAAATAGGTCTTCCAATTGAGTTCTTTGAAAAAGATATTCCTCAACATGTACAAAAATCTATTGATGAAGCTATAAAAATATTAGAAAAACTAGGTGCTAAATTCCAGAAAATTTCTTTGCCTAATGTTGACCTTGGAATAGCAGCCTATTACGTAATTGCACCAGCTGAGTGCTCCGCAAACCTTTCAAGATATGATGGAGTTAAATTTGGTTACAGATGTGAAAATCCAAAGGACTTGGATGATCTTTATAGCAGGACTAGAGAAGACGGTTTTGGTTATGAAGTTAAAAAAAGGATTCTAACTGGGACCTATGTCCTTTCTGCCGGTTATTATGATGCTTATTATTTAAAGGCACAAAAATGCAGACAACTTATTGCTAATGATTTCAAGGAAGTTTTTAAAGAAGTTGATATGATTTTATCTCCTACTGCCCCTGACACTGCCTTTAAAATTGGCTCTAAATCTAAAGATCCATTATCCATGTATCTTGAAGATATTTTTACCATACCAGCAAATTTGGCAGGACTTCCAGGAATTTCTTTCCCATGCGGTAATAATCAAGGATTACCAATTGGATTGCAATTAATCGGAAATCATTTACAAGAAAGTTCCATATTATGTGTTGCACAAAATTTTCAACTAGAGACAAACTGGCATCTTGAAAGACCTAATATTAAATAAGATGAATAATAATTGGGAGATAGTTATAGGACTTGAAGTCCATGTCCAATTGGCAACTAAATCTAAGATATTTTCTGGAGCTAGCACAACATTTGGAGCTGCTCCTAATACTCAAGCCTGTAATATTGATCTTGGTATGCCTGGAGTATTGCCTGTATTAAATGAAGAAGTACTTAAAATGGCTGTTAAATTTGGTCTAGCCATTGGTGCAAATATAAATAGTCCTACTCAATTTGCGAGAAAGAATTATTTCTATCCAGATTTACCCAAGGGTTACCAAATTAGTCAATTAGATAGGCCGATAGTGGAAGGTGGGTCATTAAATATAGAAATAGATAATAATACTGAAAAGACTATAAGGATAACTAGAGCACATTTAGAAGAAGATGCAGGAAAATCTCTCCATGAAGATTTTGCTGGAATGACTGGTATAGATCTTAATAGAGCAGGAACTCCTTTGCTAGAAATTGTTTCAGAACCAGATCTAAGAAGTGCTCAAGAATCAGTCCAGTACTTAAAAAAGATCCACTCTATCATTAGATATTTAGGAATATCAGACGGAAATATGGCAGAAGGCTCTATGCGATGTGATGCTAATGTTTCAGTTAGAGAAATAGGCCAAACTGAATATGGCACTCGAACAGAGATAAAAAATATCAACTCTTTTCGGTTTGTAGAAAAAGCAATAAATTATGAGTTAAAAAGACAAATAGAAGTCATAGAATCTGGAGGTAGAATTATTCAAGAAACTCGACTTTATGATTCACAACTAGATCTAACAAAACCAATGAGGTCTAAAGAAGTTGCAAATGATTATAGGTATTTTCCTGAGCCTGATTTATTACCGGTTATCCTAGAAGATGAATTTATAAAAAATATCAGTGATAATTTACCAGAGCTTCCAACTCAGAAGAGTAAAAGGTTTATCAAAGAATATCATTTAAATAATTATGATGCTGGCGTTTTGTCAGCAGAAATAGAACTTGCTAATTTTTTTGAAGAAGCGATCAAGCTTTCTAACTCTCCTAAACCAACAGCTAATTGGGTAATGGGAGAACTCCTTGGTGCTTTAAACAAAGATAATCTTTCAGTAAGTGAATCAAAAGTAAGTGCAAGAAATCTGGGTACGCTAGTAAAAAGAATAGAAGACCAAACAATATCTGGCAAGACCGCTAAAGAAGTATTTGAAATTATGTGGCAAGAAACAAAAGATGTAGATGACATAATTGAAAGTAAAGGTCTTCAGCAATTAACTAATACAGGCCAAATAGAAGATTTAGTGGACAAAGTTTTGAGAGAAAATCCCGATCAACTAAACAAATTTAAATCTGGAAAAGATAAATTATTTGGTTTTTTTGTCGGTCAAGTTATGAGAGCATCGAAAGGAAAAGCTAATCCTAGTCAGGTAAATGACGTCCTAAATAAAAGGTTAAAAGAATAGCCTATCTTGAAGATGCAGATTAATCATGTTTCTGAAATCTTTGACAGTCCTTTTTCTTTCTAATTTTGGTGAATGAGCAACATGTTCTAGAAATCCATAAAAACACATTAGTACCAAATCAGTTTGCCTCTCTAAAACATTTGGAGCCTTTCCGGGCCAACCCTTCTTAATAATCTGAAGTAACTTCTTCCTATAAATTAGCTTATTTTTAGATTTAAAATCTGCGGGATGCTCAGCTTTTTTAAGTTTCTCGTCAAGAACTTTGTAGACTTTTTTCTACAAGCTTTTTTGTTCTTTTAAAAAAATATCTTCAATAGAGGAAAAGTATTCTAAAGCTCCTGAAGTTTCCATAGAAAGTTCTTTTGCTATAAGAGGAATTGAAATCCTTTCAATTCTTCTATCCCTTCTTAATGAAGAAATAGTCTTAGATAAAATCTTGTCTCTTATAATAGCACTTTTCTTGACCATCACATTTCTTGTGAAGATGGCCTTATTATCATTTCATTAACCGAAACAGACTCAGGTTGATTAATACAATAACAAATTGCAGAAGCTATATCATTTGCATCTAAAAAATCATGATTTAATCTTTCAAGCATTGCTTTCATGACTGTCTCATCTTTTATTGAATTACCTAATTCAGTTGTAACTGCCCCCGGGCTAATATTAGTAACTCTTACTTTGTTGGCAAGTTCTTGGCGTAAGCCTTCACTAATTGCTCGAACCGCAAACTTTGTCCCAGAGTAAACAGCTGTCATTGCTCCTGATCTATGACCCGCTACTGAAGAAACATTAATAATATGTCCTGATTCTCTTTCAAGCATATGATTAAGAACAGAATCAATTCCATAAAGAACTCCTTTGATATTTACATCTATTGTTTCATCCCATTCTGAAACCCGCCTTGAAGAAATCAATGACAAGGGCATTATCCCGGCATTATTAACTAACACATCTACCCTACCGAAAAGGGATAGAGTTTCTTCAGACATTTTTAACATTTCTTTATGATTTGCAACATCGGCAACATGGTAGTGAGCATCTTCACCTAATTCTTCAGCTATCTTCTTAAGTTTATCTTCTCTTCTAGCAACTAACATAACCTTAGCGCCACCATTGATAAGCATTCTAGATGTGGCCTCTCCTATCCCACTGCTTGCTCCAGTTACTATTACTACTTTCTTAGTTGTCATGGGTTATCTACACCATAAACATTGTCAGAGCTTCAGCAAAATAGGCCGGTTTTTCTATGCCTTCAATTTCCATAACTACTTCTGACTTTAATAACCATTGTCCAGGATTTTTTTCTGTTACCTCCTTAAGAGTACTTCTTACTCTCACTTTTGCTCCCGAAGGTACTGGACTTAAAAACCTAACTTTATCAAGACCATAATTTATACCTGCCTTTACATTTTCAGGAAAAATAGTTCCTGCTTGAGAAGTTAAATAAGGAAGTAGAGAAAGAGATAAAAAACCATGGGCAATTGTAGAACCAAATAAAGGTTTGGCTGCCTCTTCATCTACATGAATAAATTGATGATCCTCAGTTACATCAGCAAATTTATTAATTCTTTCTTGATCTATCTGAAACCAATCAGACACTCCTAATTCCTCTCCAATATAATCTTTTATATTTTCTGCGGCGACTATCTTCATAATTATCTCCTTACTTATTTAATAAATGTTCTTTATATTCCTCTCTTAATCCGGTCTTAAGTAGTTTTCCAGTAGCGGTATGAGGTAGCTCTTCTACAAAGATCACATCATCTGGCATCCAAAATTTAGCTATCTTATCTTCTAAGAAATTTAAAACTTCCTCTTTTGAAATATTTTTTCCCTCTGCTAGAACTACAAATAAGATGGGTCTTTCATCCCATTTCTCATGAAGAGCTCCAATAACGCAGGCCTCTGCTATATCTTGATGACCAACTGCTATATTTTCTAAATCAATTGAGCTTATCCATTCCCCTCCAGATTTAATAACGTCCTTACTTCTGTCGACAATTTGCATATATCCTTCAGGATTAATAGTTGCAACATCTCCAGTATCAAACCAACCGTTTCTATCCAAAGCTGAATCTTCAGACTTATAATACCTTTCAACAATAGTAGGTCCTTTAACCATCAATCTTCCAAAAGTTTTTCCATCTCGGGGAAGTTCTTCTCCCGATTCGTCGGCAATCATCATTTCGACGCCAAAAATTGATTTACCTTGCTTTTGTTGAATATCATAACGTTCTTCTAAGCTCATATTTTCCATAGCTGGTGTTTTACTTGTCATAGTTCCAAGAGGGCTCATTTCTGTCATACCCCATCCATGAAGTAAAAAAGCAGCATGCTTTTCTTCAAACTCCTTAATCATAGCTCTAGGTGCGGAAGATCCTCCAACTAAGACTGTGTCTACAGAATCTAATACGTGATTTCCTTTATTTAGATGTTGAAGTAAACCTAACCAAACCGTAGGAACGCCTAATAAAATATTGGGTTTCTCAGCTTCTATAAGAGCATGTAAGGATGCTCCATCTAAGTCGGGTCCAGGCAGTACCATTTTACATCCAAACATACATGATGCGTAAGGCAAACCCCATGCGTTAACATGAAACATTGGAACAACAGGTAACAACACGCTTGAATTAGATAAATTCATTCCATTACCTGAACTTGCCATCCATCCATGTAAAATTGTAGAACGATTTGAGTATAAGACTCCTTTAGGATTTCCAGTAGTGCCTGATGTATAACAAAGAGAAGAGGCTGCATTTTCGTCTAAATCTGGCCAACTAAATTCTTCAGATTCGTTCTCAATTAATTCTTCATAACATAAAATATTCTTTAACCTAGTATTTGGCATATGATCTTTATCGGTTAAGACGATTACACCTTTTATAGAAGGAAGTTTTTCAATTAATGACTCGATCAAACTTACAAAAGATAAATCTATAAAGAGATACTTATTTTCAGCATGATTTATTATATATTCTAGTTGCTCTGGAAAAAGTCTTGGATTTATAGTGTGTACTATTGATCCTATCCCAGAAACTCCAAAATATAATTCAAAATGTCTATATGTATTCCATGCCAAAGTTCCGACAATATCTCCTTTTTTAAATCCCATTTTAGTAAGAGCATTTGCTAATTTTCTAGATCTATTTGCTGAGTCTTCTAATGAGTACCTATGTATAGAACCTTCTACAGTTTTAGAAACTATCTCGGTATCAGCGTGATTTTTTACAGCATGCTCTATTAATCCAGAAATCAATACCTGACTTCCCATCATATTTCCTAACATTCTTAACTCCCTTTCTTTTTTAATTTACTTGATATAATTTTATTTAACGGACCAGAATATCTCCGTAAAGCCCAAGCTTCAAGTGACTTTTTATCATTTCCTTCGATAATCTTTTTAAGAAAACGTAAATTATTAAAGAAATCCCATAAAAAAGGAGACCATTCCAGCTGAAGTTGACTCTTCCACTCTATACATAAATCATTCGAAAGATCTATCAATATATCAATATCTTCAACTTTACTTAGATCAGGAACTATGTCAAAAGGACCATAAAAAAAAGGCATGAGTTGCTTAAAAGCATCTGGAATTTCAAACTTTTTTAAAATATCATCAGTTTTTAACTTGCCATCTAGTTGAGATAAAATAATACTATCAGTGATTGGTAGCCCTGTTCCATTCAATCCAAAACCTTTAACATTTTCTATATTAATAAGTCTATCCTTTAGAGGTCCTATGAAAAACTTTGTTGGGCAGTAATCGTTGGCATAATAGTTATCCCAAATTAATACTGGATTAGAAATGACTTTTTGTAATTCTTGAATTTCTTCGTCGATAATTGATTCACTCACAACATTTTTTCCTGTCCAAAGCATGGGCAAATTACTTGGTACTTCTTCTGCTAAAGTCTTTAAGTAAGGTGAATTAAAAATATCATCACCAGCAAAACTATTACAATAAACTGTAGGGCAAAAAATTAACGGGCTAGTAGATTTTTTTTCTAAATATTGTGAGATTTGATTTATTATATTTCCATGTTCAACAGCTAAATATTTATCTCTCTTAAATTCAAGATCATCAAACAAGATTCCAAATTCTGAAAAGCCGACTGAATGTAATTGGTTGAATTTCTCTTTTAAGTTCTCCAAGTCACTAGCAGCTCCTTTACTAAAACTAATTCCAGGGGATAAACAAAAATAAGGTGTAATTCCTAGTTGGGTTGCTTCTTCTGTAAAACTTTTAAAATTATGCAATGCATCGTCAGGATAAGGTGTGGACCATTTTATTCGGTGATATGGATCTTCTTTAGGGGCATATATATATAAATCCATCCCAAGATGAGAAATAGATTTTAATATAGTGGACCTGTCTTTCCAGGATAACAGCTTGCCATAATAGCCTTCAATGTAGCCCTTAAATTGCATACTATTTATTCCCGCAAGTTGAGCACAAAGGATCTCTCTTAATATTTAGCCTTTGAGTTTCCCCTTTTAAAAAATCATAATTCTCTAAGATAGACTCTCGATATGAACTCAAATTTAATATCTTTTTTAACGCTTCAATTACTTGCATAGAACCTATAATGCCAGTTATTGGTGCCAAAATACCAGCTTCTGAACAACTTAAATCCTCCTGCTCAGTAAAACCAAAACAACATTCATAACAAGATGAATTTGGTAATTCAAAATTAAATACTGAAATCTGTCCTGACCAACCTAAAGCTGCTCCAGATATTAAGAAAGCTTTTTTACTAAAAGCAACTGAATTGATAGCATAACGAGAAGCAAAATTATCAGTTGCATCTATTATGATTTCACCCTTTAAGATAAATTCTGTTAAAACCTCAATATCAATCTCTTTTTCTATTCCTTGGACCGAAGAATCTGATCTAATCTTACTTAGAGCTTCTAAAGTTTGATTAACTTTAGATTTATTAATATCCGACTCCTGAAATAGAACCTGTCTATGTAAATTTGAAATATCAACATGGTCATAATCGCAAAGAATGAGTTCTCCTATTCCAGCCCTACATAAATAATTAGCTGCAATAGATCCAAGTGCTCCAAGGCCTATGACAACTACCCTAGCATTGTTAATTCTTTGTTGCCCTTCTACATCAATCTCAGGCAATAAAATCTGCCTACTATATCTTAATAAATCTTTATCTTTCATGCCTATATTTTTATACCTCTTGAAATACGATCATCTCCATTTAAGTCTTTATAAGAAGTGTAATCTTCAAAAGAAAAATTATTAAAAATATCTTTTACTATATTTTTTTGCTCTGGAGAATGTTCTAAGAACAACATTCCTTTCTTTCTAAGACAGTAAGAACTTTCTTCAACAATTTTTTGTATGTCCTCTAATCCATTTTTATTAGAAACTAGAGAATTAAGAGGTTCGAATCTAACTCCATCTCCTAATAATCTAGGATCATTTTTAAATATATACGGCGGGTTACTCACAACAACATCCAGTGATCCCTTTTTTATAGAAGATAACCAGTCCCCTTGAATCAGATTAATTTCAATTCCAAGGTCTATTTCATTCTGCTTAGCTACTTTTAATGCTCGATATGACTTTTCTAATGCAAATACCTTCCATTCTTTTCTTTCATGAGCTAATGCCAATGATATTGCTCCACTTCCTGTTCCAGCATCTAATATTTGAATTGATTCTTGACCATAAATGTCTAAAACAATTTCGACTAAAGTTTCCGTCTCTGGCCTTGGAACTAACACATGTTTATTTACCGATAACTCTATATTCCAAAATCCTTTTTTTTCTAAAATATATGCGAGAGGCTCGCCTAGATTTCTTCTATTTATTGATTGCTTTATTATATTTAGATTCGTCTTATTGATGTTCAAAAATTTATTTGTATACAAAGAACTTCTTGAAACACCTAAAATATGTGAGAAGATATTTTCTACATCCAAAGCTTCAACATAATTGCTATTTTTAGCGAATTCTAAATATTCCATAAAAACAGATGATGATCCAGATCTCATTTAAGACCCTTCTTCTAACTTAGCTAGCGCCATAGCTTGCTCTTCTTCTAGTAATGCTGAAATCATGGACTCCATATCTCCATCTAAAAAACCTTCAAAGTTATGAACTGATGTCACTATCCTGTGGTCTGTAATTCTTGCTTGAGGATAGTTATAAGTCCTAATCTTTTCAGATCTGTCACCAGAACCAACCATTAATCTTCTGCTTTCTGCTTGCTCTGCATCTACTTTAGACTTCTCTAACTCCATCAACTTAGATTGAAGTAATTGCAAAGCTTTTTCTTTGTTTTTATGTTGGGATCTACCATCTTGACATTCAACAACTATTCCTGAGGGAATATGAGTTAATCTTACAGCTGAATCAGTCTTATTAACATGCTGTCCTCCTGCTCCTGAAGCTCTAAATGTATCTATCCTTAAATCACTTTTATCTATGGAAATAGCATCTAAAGTTGCCATTTCTGGTAAAACTGCGACAGAACATGCTGACGTATGGACCCGACCTTGAGATTCCGTTACTGGAACTCTCTGGACTCTATGAACTCCCGATTCAAATTTCAACTTCTTATAAACATCTTTTCCTTCAATTTTTGCAACTATTTCTTTGAAACCTCCATGATCTCCGTGACGAATATTAATAGTTTCTATTGTCCATTTATTTCTTTCAGCAAGTCTTGTGTACATTCTAAAAAGATCACCTGAAAATAAAGCTGCTTCGTCCCCTCCTGTACCAGCTCTTATTTCTAAATAAACATCTTTTGAGTCATCCGGATCTTTTGGAAGGAGGTGCTGACGTATTTCTAACATTATTATCTTCAACTCATTTTCTAGTTCCTCACTTTCAGATTGGGCTAATTCCCTCAGTTCATTATCAGAATCATTTTTTAATTGATTTAGCTCCGCCAATGATTCTTGAATCTCAACATATCTATTATATCCTGAGATAATTGGTCCAAGATCTGCATACTCTTTTGACAATGCAACAAAGTTTTCTTGATTCTCAGTTACATCTGGTAAGCTAAGTAATGACTCTACTTCTTTATATCTTAGAGAAATCTGTTTTAATTTGTTTATTAAACTATCTAGCATTTTTAATAATATCTTAATTTAGGTTTTTTATAATTCATGAGAATTCTTAACATAATCTTAACTCCCCTAATCATTAGCTTAGTTTTTTATTCTTGTAGTGCCAAGAGAATTCATAATGACATAGATATAAAAAAAATAAATGTAGATGAAATTGCAGTAATTTCAGCAAAAATAAGCTTCAAAAAAAATGATAAGTTGATTTCGGGTTATTTTAAACTAATTAAATTAAATTCATCTTATAAAATTATTCTTGGAAAGAATTACTTATTTCCTGAGAATTCTTCAATTATCCCTGAAAATAAACTTCTTGATCTAAATGAATTAATATCAACAATGAGTAATGATTTTAATCTTCCTTTAAAATTAAAAATAAATACCAAAGAATTAATAGCTATTTTATTAGGAAATACACATGATAAAAGTTTTGGGAGTATGAAATTACAAATTAAACACAATTATCAAGGATCTAAAAATAAGATTTATCCTAGGAATACTATTATCTCTACAGATAATGAAGAGATTAAAATAGCCATAGACTCTATAACAATAATTTAAATTATTCTATGATTCTAAAAGCTCCAGCTAAAATTAATTTACACCTCCAAGTTATAAAGAAAAGAAATGACGGGTTTCATGATATTAGAACTGCTTTTGAATTAATTGATTTATATGACATTATTTCTATCGAACCTGCTATAGAAAATATTACTCTAAAAGAAGAAGCAAATAGGATTAAAAATAATATTATTCTTAAGGCTGCATTTAATTTGAAAAAATTATGTTCAGTGAAGATGGGAGCAGACATATCTTTAAAAAAGAACATACCTATGCAAATGGGGCTTGGGGGAGGAAGCTCGGATGCAGCTGCTGTTTTACTTGGACTTAATAAACTTTGGAATACTAATTTAAATACAGAGGAATTAAGTGCTCTTGGAAAAGAATTAGGTTCAGATGTCCCGTTGTTTATAAAAGGAACATCTTCCTGGGGGGAAGGAAGAGGTGATATTCTATCGGAAATCATTATTCCAAAAAGAACTTATTTACTAGCCTTACCTAAAGAAGGTATCAGTACCAAAATTGCTTTTGATAATATAGTAGTAGACTCAAAACATAAGTTTAGTCTAGATGATTTTATGCATGGAAAGAAGATAAATGACTTCCAGGATTATGCGCTGAAGTCTTCAGATGAAATTCGTCGTACTTTTGATATACTTCAAAAATATAACAAACCAATGTTAACTGGCACGGGTTCAGCACTATTTATAGAATTTGATAACAAAAAAAAAGCAAATATGGTATTTCAAGAAATAAAAAAGAAAATTGAAGTAATTTTAGTTAATAGCTTAGATTCCTCACCCTTAAAGACTTTATTGACATAAAATACGAATTATATGAAATTGGGGTGTGGCCAAGCGGTAAGGCAACGGCTTTTGATGCCGTCATTCGCTGGTTCGAATCCAGCCACCCCAGCCAAAAAAAAACTAGATGAGAATATTTAACCATGAATAATTCAAGAACAGGTCTTATGCTTTTTTCGGGTACTGGAAACCTCAAATTGTCGGAAAAAATTAGTAAAGATTTAAGAATTTCATTAGGAAAGGCTAACGTAGGTCAATTTAGTGATGGAGAAATAAGTGTTCAAATCGAGGACAATGTTAGGGGTATGGATGTCTTTCTTATACAACCAACTTGCTCTCCAGCTAATAATAATTTAATGGAATTAATTATTATGGTAGATGCAATCAGAAGGTCTTCGGCAGCCAGAATAACTGCAGTAGTTCCTTATTATGGATATGCTCGACAAGATAGACGGGTCCGATCTGAAAGAGTCCCAATAAGTGCAAAAATCACTGCGGATATGCTTCAAAGGTCAGGAATCGATAGAGTCTTAACAGTGGAATTGCATTCAGAACAGATACAAGGTTTTTTCGATATTCCTGTAGATAATGTTTATGGAACAAGAATCCTAAGAGATGATATTTCTCAACAAAAATTAAAAAATCCTTTAATTGTCTCTCCAGATGTTGGAGGAGTTGTTAGATCAAGAGCCTTAGCTAAGGCACTTTCTTTAACAGATTTAGCGATCATAGATAAAAGAAGAGACTCTGCTAACAATTCAGAAGTTATGAACGTAATAGGTGAAGTTGAAGGAAAAGACTGCTTAATAGTAGATGATATAGTAGATACAGCTGGAACACTATGCAATGCAGCAGCCGCACTTAAGAGTAAAGGTGCTAAACAAGTCCAAGCTTATGCAGTACATCCAGTGCTTTCAGGAGAAGCTATTGAGAAAATAAATAAATCAATGCTTGATCAATTGGTAGTAACCGATACTATACCGCTTTCTGAGATAGCTCTGAAGTCAAAAAAGATAAGAGTAATATCTATGGCTTCTACATTAGCCGAAGCTATTAGAAGAGTTAACAATGAAGAATCTATAAGTGCAATGTTCTTATAATGGAACTGGGAGAATATTAAAATGGCAGAAGGTCTAAATATAATAGCAGAAGAAAGAAAGCTAAAAGGAAAATCTAATAGTAGAACTCTAAGGAGCCAAAACTTAATACCTGCTGTTATCTATGGTGCTAAAGATGAAGCCAAGAAAATTCAAATCTTAGAGAAAGATTTAGTAAAAGCTACTCAATTCTCTGGATTTTCTAGTCAAGTAATCAAAATTACATTAGCTAGTGACTCTCTAAATGTTGTTCTCAAAGAATTACAACTCCACCCTTCTTCTCAAAAATTGATGCATGCTGATTTCTTGCGTGTAGACCCAGACACAAGAATAAATCTCTCAATACCTGTAAGGTTTATAAATGAAGACACTTGTGTTGGAGTTAAAATAGGGGGCGGAGTAGTTAGTCATTTAATCAACAATATTGAAATTAGTTGCCTAGCTTCAAATCTTCCAGAATACATTGAAGTAGATGTTGAAAACTTAGAACTTGGTTCTTCTGTATTTCTATCTGAACTAAAACTAGGATTAGGGGTAGAAATTCCTTCATTAGCATTGGGTGAGGATAGAGATCAGGCAGTTGTGTCAATTACAGAAGCAAAAATAATTGATATTGAGCCAGAAATTGAAACATTAGAAGAAGGTGAAGAGTCTGAAGATGGAGATGAGTCAAAAGAAGATTCTGATGAAGAATCAGAGAAAGAACCTAAAGAAGAAAATTAAAGAAAAAGCTCCCAATTTTCAACCTTTATGAAAAACCTACTCATAGTTGGATTAGGAAATCCAGATACTGAGTATGAGTCTACAAGGCATAATGTAGGAGCTCAATTTGTAACAAAATTGGCTGAATCTTATTTCATAAAATTAAAAAAAAATACAAACCTAAAAGGGTTCCATGCTATCCATAAAATAGAAGGAATTAGTCTAAATCTTCTAGTACCTTCGGTCTATATGAACAATAGCGGTCAAAGTGTTAAGGCTACTAAGAAATACTTAAATTTAAAAGCATCTGAAATAATTATTGTTCATGATGAATTAGATCTTCCTGTTGGTATTTCTCGATATAAGGTTGGCGGAGGGCATGGAGGTCATAATGGAGTTAGGGATATAATTGAGAACATTTCTGACCCATCGTTCCATAGAATTAGGATAGGTATAGGTCATCCTGGTATTAATAAAGATGTAACCAAATATGTCTTGAGTAAACCCAAAAAATTAGATTTACCCTTTATAGAAACTTCTTATTCCAATATATTACAGATCATGCCAAAGATCCTTAAACGTGACTGGCAGAAAGCTATGTTAGAACTCCATACCAAGGAATAGATATGAGTTTAAAATGTGGTATTGTTGGATTACCAAATGTCGGTAAATCTACTTTATTCAATGCATTAACTTCGGCAGGAATAGAAGCTCAGAATTTTCCTTTCTGCACTATCGAACCTAACAAAGGTATAGTTCCTATTCCAGATCAAAGGTTAAAAGCGATAGCAGGAATTGTAGATCCTAAAAAAATTATTCCAGCAATAACTGAGTTTGTTGACATTGCTGGACTCGTAAAAGGAGCCTCAAATGGCGAAGGTTTAGGAAACCAATTTTTATCTCATATCAGAGAAACGCAAGCTATAGTTCATGTTGTAAGGTGCTTTGAAAATACTGATATCACACATGTTCATAATGAAATCAACCCAATAGCTGACCTAGAAACTGTAGAGATGGAATTATTACTTGCAGACCTAGATATTTTAATTAAAGCTCAAGATAAACTAGAGAAACAATACAGAAGCGGAGATAAGGATATTAAAAATCAATTTGAATCTCTTGAAGGTCTCAAGGATGATTTAAGTAAAGGTGTGTTTGCCAAAGACAGTGAATTTATTGAATCTGAAAAATATTTTTTTAAAAGCCTACAGCTTATTACTCTAAAACCATCTATTTATATTGCAAATGTTGAAGAAATAAATGATAAAAATGAAATGACAGAAACTTTAAAAGGATATGCATTCAAAAAGAAAGCTCGTTGCCTTACTTTATGCAACCAAATAGAGTCAGAGATAGCAGAACTGGATGTAAAAGAAAGAAGTGAATTTTTAAAAGATCTAGGAATGAAAGAACCTGGGCTAAATAAATTAATTAGAGAAAGTTATGACATGTTAGGCTTACAAAATTACTTTACTGCTGGAAAACAGGAAGTCCGTGCATGGACGATACAAAGAAATGCGACCGCTCCTCAAGCAGCTGGTGAAATTCACTCAGATTTCGAGAAAGGCTTTATTAGAGCTGAAACAATAGCTTATGAAGATTATATTAAATACCAAGGGGAATCTGGCGCCAAAGAAGCTGGAAAACTTAGATCTGAAGGAAGTGATTATATTGTAAAGGATGGGGATATAATCCATTTTAGATTTAATGTATAAAACAAGCTTGACTTTAGACTCTCAGAATCTGAAAATTCGCATCTTGGCTATGTAGCTCAGCTGGTTAGAGCGCGGCATTCATAATGCCGAGGTCGGTAGTTCAAGTCTACCCATAGCCACCACCCCATAAATTACTTAAAGATATTTATGAAAAAATAACCTTTGTAAATCAGCAATATTTTTACCATATCCTGGGTCATTATCAAATGCATGTTCTTGCCCTGAAAAAATATGGAGCTCTGCAGGAACTTTTTCCTTGACTAAAGCTTCATAAAATAAAGAGCTATCTTCTAACTTAACTAACTTATCAGAGGATCCATGGACCAACATACAAGGAGGGTATTTTTCCGTTACATAATTTATAGGGCTCGCCCTATCATAATCCTCTTGGGCAGCTTTTTTACCCATTAATGCAAGAAAAGCATTATCTAAAGGATCTATGTGTGTAAGATTCTTAATTGAAGTTGGTGGATAAATAGCACATACTGCTTTAACTGCAGAATCTACATCATTATTACCTCCTTGACCCTCAAAATCATTATTTAAAAAAGATGCTCCTGCCATTAGAGCTAAATGACCACCGGCAGAATTACCACTTATTCCTATTCTTTTTGGATCAACTCCTAATTTATCAGAATTAAATCTTAAATATCTAATAGCACATTTAACATCTTGAATTTGAGCAGGCCATAATTCTTGATGAGATAATCTGTAAGAACTACAAAAACAAACAAATCCATATCTTGCTAATAGTATTCCATAACCTCTAAGTTGATTTTTATCTCCTTCATACCAACCTCCTCCATGAACTATTACTATAGCCGGTCTATCTTTGTCTTGATAAGGAGGTAAAAATAGATCTCCAAATAATTTTTTTTCTCCCCCTTGACCAAAAAGAATATCATTTTTTATATTTACTCTGCCTTATTGAATTTTCATATTATTTAAGTTTAAAAAAAAGGCACCTCTTGGTGCCTTTTTAAGGTTGAATAAACTAGGAACGATTATTCCAATAACCTAAAATAATTATCAAAGCAATTACAACTCCTAACCCTTCAGAGCCCAGGGTATCTATAATTGGTTTAATATTATCTAGAACACCACCAAAAAATGGAGTTCCTGGTCCAAATAGTACTGAAACTAGTAATGCTACAGAAACAACTAAGGACAAAACCTTAGTAAGTTCCCATAACCAATCACTTATTCTATTAATTAAATCTGACATACAACCTCCACCTATTAGAAAAAAGAAAGGGGTACCCTAGGGCCCCCTTTCAAGTAATACCGGTGTAAAAGACCTAGTTATAAAGATCTAACAATACCGCTAAAACAATAAGTCCTATAAGTCCGTTAGCACCTAAAGTGTCAACAAGAGCTAGAAGGTTATCTAGAACTCCGCCGACAAAAGGTACTCCTGAACCGAAGACCACACCAGCAGCAACTCCTAATCCAACAAGAGCAACTACTATGCCTGTAAGCGATCCGATGATATCTCTAAGAGAATTTAATGCATTCATTTTTCACCCATAATATTTAGCTAAACAAATACTTAGATTAATATCTAAGTAAACCCATTAGAACCCAACCAGAGAACTATAACAACATTGGACTAACACAAAAAGGTCAAAGACACAAATATAATTATTTCTCAATTCCTTTCATGGTTAAACGAATTTTACCTCTTGAGTCTACTTCTAAAACTTTAACACTAATTTTTTCACCTTCGGTTAAAACGTCTGTAACTTTTTCAACTCTTTCTTCTGAAATTTCTGAGATATGAACCAATCCATCCGTATTTGGTAGAATTGTTACAAAAGCTCCAAAATCAGTAATTTTTGCAACTTTTCCTTCATAGATCTTATTCACTTCTGGACTGGCAGTAACTTCTTCTACTCTCTGTACAGCTAATTCTCTTGATTTAGCATTATCACCATAAATTGTGACTCTTCCATTATCATCAACATCTATCAAAGTTTCTGTTTCTGATGTTAATGCTCTTATAGTGTCACCACCTTTACCTATCAGATCTCTAATCTTTGACTTGTCAATTTGTAAAACTACTGCCTGAGGTGCTTTATCAGAGAGAGTGGCTTTTGATTCAGTTATTGTTTCATTCATGTTCTCAAGAATATGAATTCTGGCTACCTGTGCTTTCTCTAAGGCTACTTCAAAAATTTCTTCAGTTATACCATCTATCTTTATATCCATTTGAAGAGCGGTTATACCTTCAGAAGTTCCTGCTACCTTAAAATCCATGTCTCCTAAATGATCTTCGTCTCCTAATATATCTGTTATGACAGCAAAGCCTGAATCTTCTTTCACCAAGCCCATAGCTATACCTGCAACTGCTGCTCTTATTGGTACCCCCGTATCCATTAGTGCTAGACTAGAACCACAGACTGAGGCCATTGAACTGGAGCCGTTAGACTCTGTAATTTCAGAAACTACTCTAATAGTATACGGGAAATCTTCGGGGTCTGGCAGCACTGCTTCCAATGCTCTTCTGGCTAATTTACCATGACCTATTTCCCTTCTTTTTGGTCCAGCTAAAAATCCTGCTTCTCCTACAGAGTAAGGTGGGAAATTATAATGAAGCATAAATTGATCTTTAAATTCTCCCTCTATAGCATCAATTATCTGAGCTTGTTTTGGAGATCCTAAAGTTGTAACCACTAGTGCCTGGGTTTCTCCTCTTGTAAATAAAGCTGACCCATGAGTATTTTTTAAAACACCAATCTCTGAATATAATTGCCTAACTTGATCTAAATCTCGTCCATCTATCCTAGGCTCTCCATTTATAAGTCTAGTTCTGACAATACTCTTCTCAATTTTCTTAAAGGCATCTAATAGATCTGAATCAGTATACTCAGAATCTTCAGAAGAAAGATTTTGAAGAATTTCTTCCTTAATTTCATTAAGTTTCTGGACCCTAGCTTGCTTTTCTTTAATTGAATATGCGTCAGTTATCTTTGCTTCAAAAGATTCAGTAACTTTTTCTATAAGTTCGTTTGTTATTTCTTTAGATATATACTCAACATCTGGTTTTCCTATTTCAACAGCCATTTCTTTAATTGCAGAGATAACAACCTGCATCTCTTTATGAGCAAATAATATCGCTCCAAGCATTTGGCTTTCTGATAATTCTTTTGCTTCTGATTCAACCATAATTACTGCTTTATCACTAGCTGCAACCACCATATCCAAGTAAGAATTCTCTAATTGACTCCTTTTAGGATTAAGTACGTACTTCCCTTCTATAAAACCTACTCTTGCAGCTCCCAATGGACCATTAAATGGAAGCCCGGAAATAGCAATAGCAGCTGAAGCGCCAAGAAAAGCAACTACATCAGGATCTGTATCTTTATCTGCTGAGATGACAGTGCAAACAACTTGAACTTCATATAGAAAATCATTATTAAATAAAGGTCTCAAAGGTCTATCAATGAGTCTAGAAGTTAAAGTTTCTTTCTCTGTAGGTCGACCTTCTCGTTTAAAGAAACCTCCTGGAATCTTTCCAGTAGAATAAGTCTTTTCTATGTAATTTACAGTTAATGGGAAAAAATCTTGGTGTTCTCCTGGTGCTTTGCCTAGAACAACAGTTGCAAGAACTTGTGTATTGTCGCAAGTGACTAGAATTGAGCCAGTTGCTTGTTTAGCAACTCTACCGGTCTCAAAAGTTACTTCTTTATCACCGAAGAGTATTGTTTTTTTGTATGCTTTCATAATTACTTTTTTTTACAATTATTCGTCTTGAATAACTATTTATTCAAGATATATAAATTAATTTGGGTTTAAATAAATAAAACTACCTTCTAAGACCCAAGTCTTCGAGTAGCTTCTTATAAGTATCTGGCTTATGGGATTTAATATAATCCAAAAGCTTTCTTCTTCTATTGACCATTCTTATCAATCCTCTTCTAGAATGATGGTCCTTCTTATTGTCTTTAAAATGATTGTTCAAAGAATCTATATTGGCAGATAGCAAAGCTATCTGAACCTCTGGTGAACCTGTATCTTCCTTTCCGCGACCAAATTTACTAACTAAATCTTTCTTATCTATGCTGCTTAATGCCAAAACTCAACCTTATTATTTATTAAACTAAATTAAATACTAACTAGGAAGTAACCTTTTGGACTTAAGAATATCTAATTCATTTAAATCCCCTATACCTAAAAAAATATTATTTTTTGTATATATTTTAACTAACCCAGTAGTATCTTGGTGTGCATTATAGTCAACTGACTGACCTTTCCTAATCTTTTTTGCATCTTCTTCTGAAATAAATACAGATGGGAGATCTGATATATAAACATCTGCAGGCGATAAGTAATCTAAAATATTACTTTTATTTAATGTCTTAAGAGGTACAGAATGGGTTATGGAATGTTTTCCAATAGAAATTCTTCTCAGATCTTTTAAGGTTGAACCAACTCCTAGTTCCCTACCTATTGATTCAACTAATGACCTTATATATGTTCCTTTCGAGCAAACTACCTCTAATTCAAATGTATGTTTATTTAAGGATAAGACTTCAATTGACCTTATATCAATAGATCTAGATTCTCTTTTAAAATAAATTCCTTTTCTTACCCATCTATACATTGGTTGTCCATTTTTCTTTATAGCTGAATACATAGAAGGTATTTGTGATTGCATTCCAAGAAAACTATTTAAAATTTTATCTAAACTTAAATGACTCCTCCCAGGATCTTTCCTTTGCAAAATTTCTCCCTCTAAATCGCCTGTAGAAGTAATTACTCCTAGAATTGCAGATAATCTGTAATTCTTATATTGATCAGTAATAAATGAACTAAACCTAGTTGCATTGCCAAAGCATATGGGCAGGAGACCGCTAGCTAAAGGATCTAAAGTCCCACAATGCCCTATTTTTTTTATTCCTAAAGTTTTCCTCAAGTTATAAACACAACTCGCTGAACTTATTCCTTTAGGTTTATCTAAAAGTAATACTCCATTCATATAATCTAATTTTCTAAAATATCAATTTCGGGTGAGAAAATTAAGTCTGGAGTATATTTTAAACGTAAATTTGAGCTCAAAACTCCTCTTATGAAGCCTTTTGCCTTAACTAAACCTTCTTGCAAGTCTTCTTCTGATACATTATTGAAACTATTAAAAGAAGAAAAGTATACGTAAGCTTGTTTTTTATCTTCAGATAACTCTACCCTAGTTAAAGTTAATCCATAAAGTCTAGGATCTTTAACTTTATTGTTAATTATTTGGGATAATTCTCTTTTAATTTGATCTTGAAGCCTATCTGCTCTAGTGAAGTCTAAAGATTTCATGCACTTAAGGTTCTCTTAACTTCCAAACGTTCAAATACTTCTATCTTGTCTCCAACTTTCACGTCTTTATAATTAGTAATTCCAAGGCCACATTCCATTCCTGTCTTAACCTCAGATGCATCATCTTTAAATCGCCTTAGAGAATCTAACTTACCTTCGAATATAACTATATTATCCCTAATTACCCTCAGAGGACTATTCCTCTTGATAGAACCTTCTATAACCATAGATCCAGCAATTAAACCAAATTTTGGAGAGGTAAATAGATCTCTTACTTCTGCGGTTCCTAGAATATTTTCTTTAATCTCGGGTTCTAACTTTCCTTCTATAAGCTCTTTAATTGAATCTAATAAATCATATATTATGGAAAATAGCTTTATATCTATAGACTCATTCTCTGCAATATTTTTTGCCGCATTATCAGCCCTCACATTAAACCCAATGACATAAGCATCAGCTGTACGAGCTAAATTTATATCATTTTCATTAATGCCTCCAACAGATTTATGTATGATATTTATTTTTGTTTCTTCAGATTGAAAATTTCCTATTGAACCGACAATAGCTTCTAAAGAACCATGAGTATCTGCCTTTATAAGAAGGTTTATTAATATTTTTGACTTATCATTTAGTTCAAAGAATGCATCTACATTTGAAATTTGTTGTCTAGAAAGTCTATTCAATCTTGATCTTTCAGCCCTTTCTTGAGAAATATCTTTTGCCATTTTTTCACTTGAAACAACTATGAAGTCTTCGCCTGCAATAGGTGGTGTTTCTAGACCGGTAACTATTACAGGCGAAGAAGGTTCAGCAAATTCAACTTTTTTGTTATTCTCATCGATTAAGGTTCTAACTTTTTTAGTTTGCTCGCCTAGCAAAATAATATCTCCTAGCTTTAAAGTTCCTTTTTGAACTAATAATGTTGCTATTGCTCCTTGACCTTTCTGGGTAGAGGAATCCAATACGATGCCTGTAGCAGACCCTTTAAAAAATGTTTTTAATTCTAAAACCTCAGCTTCTAAAGCTATAGCTTCAAGTAGATTATCAACTCCTTCTCCCGTTAAAGCTGAAACTGGAATAAATTGAGTATTGCCTCCCCAATCTTCAGGAACAAGATCTAATTCAGATAGCTCTTTTTTTATCTTCTCAAGATCCGCACCATCGGTGTCAATTTTATTTACCGCAACAATTATGGTGACGCCTGCAACTTTAGCATGGTTTACCGCTTCTTCTGTTTGCGGTTGAACACCATCATCAGCTGCAACGACTAGCACAACAATATCAGTTGAATTTGCTCCTCTAGCTCTAATCTCAGTAAATGCAGCATGCCCTGGAGTATCTATAAAAGTAATTTCACCAGACTTAGTTTGTGCTTTGTAAGCACCTATTTTTTGGGTTATTCCGCCATCTTCACTAGAAGCTACTTTTGCACTCCTTATAAAATCTAACAAAGTAGTCTTACCATGATCAACGTGACCCAAGACAGAAACAACAGGTGTTCTAGATGACTCTTTTCCGGAATAAGATACTAATTCCTGTAATTTATCTTCCTCGAAGACTTCCGAAGCAATTTCGCCTAAATGACCTAACTCTTCAGTTATTAATATGGCAGTATCTTGATCTAAAGTTTGATTTATAGTTGCCATAACCCCAAGACTCATAAGTTTCTTTAAAAGTTCACCTCCCTTAATGGAGAGTAATTGCGCTAAATCTGCAACAGATATTGATTCAGGAATTTGAATTTTCTTTTGAATAAACTCAGCAGGTTTCTCAAATTTATGTTGTTCTGAAGATTTAGATTTAAGTTCAAGAATCCTTTCTCCTTCTAACTCTCTTTCTTCTCTTTTAGAGATCCTAGAAGAAGAATCCTTCTTGGTGTCAACAGGAATCTTTTTAGCTGTTGCACTTTCATCTTTCTTAGAAGTTCTTCTAACTTTGGTTTTGCCCAGAAGATCTACTTTTTTATCTACTTTTTCTTTGGCGTTAGCTTTTTCTTGTTCATTTGCTTTTCTTTTTGCTTCAGCAGATTTAAAATCTATTGAATCCGAGTCATCAGATTTGTCTACTGAAGAAGTGGTCTTAATTTTATTCTTTCTTTGTATTTCTATCTTGTTAGAAACTTGTGAAACTTCTTTTTCTTTTGTCTTCTTTTTTAAAGAAATAGTAGAAGTTTTTTTAAACTTTGGGTTTTTTAAATGCTCTAATAATTTTTTTCTATCTTTATCAGTAACTATTTCATCTTCTGAAGCATGTTTAAGACTAGCTTCTTTCATTCTAGACAAGAGCTTTCCTGAAGAGAACCCTACAATTTCAGCTAGCTTTTTTACCGTTAAATCAGCCATTATTAAGTTTATTCATTTTCAAACCAATGTGCTCTGGCTTTCATTATTAAATCTGCTGCAGCCTTCTCATCTATCTTCACAAGCTCAAGTAGTTCATCTACTGATTGTTCTGCTAAATCTTCTTTATTTTTTATTCCTGCCTGGTTTAGTTCCATAGCAAACGGAACATCAATTCCCTCAATAGACATTAAATCATTATCATCACTCTCTTTATCGCTGTCTAAATCTGATTCAAGATCAATAGCTGATTCTAACAAAGCAGCTTTTGCTCTATCTATGAGCACTGAAGCAATTTCATCATCAAAACCGTCTATAGAAGCTATGGTTTCTATAGAGGAATCTGCAACTAACCTAATTGAACTTAAACCTTCTTGTTCAAGTAATTCCGCTACTTCTACTTCAATATCTAAGTTCAAAATCAACGATCCTGTTGTTTCAGAATTACTTTCTTCTGATTCATTAACTTCATCTTTGTTCAATACATTTAATTTCCAACCTGTTAACTGACTTGCTAATCTCACATTTTGACCACTCTTTCCTATAGCTTGAGCAAAAGTATCAGATGTAACTGTAATATCCATAGAACCTTTGGTCTCATCTAAGACAATCGATGTAATGTCTGCAGGGCCCATTGAATTAATAACTAATTGCGCAGGGTCATCATCCCAAATTATGATATCTATTCTCTCATTACCTATTTCTGAAGATACTGCTTGAACTCTTGAACCTCTCATTCCTACACATGCCCCTACAGGATCTATTCTATTATCGTTTGTTTTGACAGCTATTTTCGATCGTGAACCAGCATCTCTTGCTACTGCTTTGATTTCAATAACTTGTTCAGAAATCTCTGGAACCTCAATCCTAAAAAGTTGCTCAACCATTTCTGGACATTTTCTACTTAAAGCTAATTGGGATCCTCTATTCTCTCTTTCTTCTTCAAATAATATGCCTTTAATTCTTTCTCCAAGTCTAAAAGATTCGCCTTGGATTAATTCAGTTCTAGGTAAAATTGCCTCTGCATTATCTCCTAAATCTACTATTAAAAAATCTCTATTAACTTTCTTTATTTCTCCATTGACCATCTCTCCCAAGTAAGCTTTATATTTACTTACAATTTGAGATCTTTCAGCCTCTCGAACTTTTTGAACAATAACTTGTTTGGCAGCTTGGGCTGCAATTCTTCCAAAAGCAACATTTTCTACTTGTTCTTTAATTATCGAACCTATTTCTAAGGTTTCATCTTTTTTCTTAGCTTCTTCAAGAGTTAATTGATATCCTGGAAATTCATATTCTTCATCCAAAGTAACTAACCAAGTTCTATAAGTTAGATAATTCCCAGTCTCTGTGTCAATTTCTACAATAATTTCTGTAGGTTCTGAATACCTCTTTTTAGTGGCAGAAGCCAAAGCTAGTTCGATGGCTTCAAAAATAGATTCCTTGGGTAAACTCTTTTCACCTGAGACTGATTCCGCAACTAATAAAATTTCATTTTGCATAACTTATCCTAAAATATTTCCTTCAAATTAGCTTTTTCAATTTCACTAAAACTTATTTCTAATATATCTTCTTTTACAACTAAGATAATACTCTCTTCTTTTACTTTTTCTAGAATACCTTCTTGAGTCTTATATTTATTGTCTTCATCCCTATATCTTATTCTAAGATTAGACCCTAAATATAAAGAAAATTGGTCTTTTCTAAATAATGTTCTATCTATTCCAGGTGACGAAACTTCTAAGCTATAAACAGATTCAAAAAGTTCGCTTGCATCTAACATAGCACTTAAATGTCTACTAACTAGAGAACAATCCTCAACATTTATACTTTCAGTACTATCTATAAATACTCGAAGAGTCTTAGATCTTCCATTTCCAGAAGTCTCTAATCCCCATAATCTGAAACCTAATCTTTCAAGATCATCTTCTATTAATTTTTCTACTTTATCTATCATAAACTATTAAATAACAAAAAAAGCCCTCTAAGGGCTTTATTATTGGTAGCGGGGGCAGGATTTGAACCTACGACCTTCGGGTTATGAGCCC
The DNA here is from genome assembly GCA_029268615.1 of SAR86 cluster bacterium. NCBI lineage: Bacteria > Pseudomonadati > Pseudomonadota > Gammaproteobacteria > SAR86 cluster bacterium. The sequence goes on from JAQWNM010000010.1 coordinate 115,849, forward strand.
GACGAGCTACCAGACTGCTCCACCCCGCAACAAACCGGAGGAGTATAGTAATTGCTTGATTGCGGGTCAAGAAGGTTATTTTTTTTATTTGGTGCCGAAGAGAGGATTCGAACCTCCACGGGCTAAGCCCACTACCCCCTCAAGGTAGCGTGTCTACCAATTTCACCACTTCGGCTGAAATATTTAATCAGGTAATTTATCAGGAAAATTATTAACTTCTTCTTTGTCATTAATTGATTCTTCATTGACATTTATGGGGATCGATTGAGAAGAGTGCCTTATATTCCAGGTCATCCCAAGGCTAACCAATAGAAACATAAAAGCCAAAAAAGCAGTTATTTTTGTTAGAGGATTTGGAGAAGAAGACGGCCCAAACATTGTATTTGAGGAACCGCTCCCAAAAGCGCTTCCTATATCTGAACCCTTACCTTGTTGTAAAAGTATCAAAATAATGAGGGTAACTGAGATTAAGATATAAAAAAATAAAATTAAATTTTCCATTATTGACTTTTTGTTACTATGTTAATAAATTCTTTAGGATTGATAGATGCGCCTCCAACAAGTAATCCATCAACTTCCTTTAATTCAGATAAACTCTTTGCATTATCTTGCAGAACACTGCCTCCGTAAAGTATTGGAATAGAATTAGTATCTAAAATTTTTAATAAAGTATTTTTAATAAAATTATGGGTTTCAGATATTATAAGTGGATCTGCAGTATCTCCTGATCCAATTGCCCAAATAGGTTCATATGCAATCAATAAAGAACTTTTAAGATCTTTAATCTTAAAAGGTTCCAGAAAGGATAATTGGGACTCTAGAACATTAAAAGTCTTGGACTCTAATTTTTCATCTTTAGATTCACCTATGCAAAAAATAACTTTTAAACCAACCTTTAAAGCTGATGCAACTTTTTTTGACAATTCTTCATTTTTTTCTCCTACTTTTTCTCTTCTCTCAGAATGTCCTATCAAAGCATATTGACATCCAGCATCGAGAAGCATTTCTGCTGAAACACCTCCGGTCAGTGATTCATCAGAATCTGCGTCTACATTTTGAGCGCCCAAGTTAATTCCTAGTTTTCTTTTGTAAAGAATATTAGAAGTTGATTTTAAAAAACACATAGGAGGACAAAGAATACATCTACTTTGAAGATCTTCTGGCATTAAACTAACCTCATCCAGCCAAGAAGAAATCATATCAAAGGATCCGTTCATCTTAAAATTGGCAATAATTTGAAAATTCTTCATTTTGCTAAGCTATATTTTTTATAACTTCGGCCAACCTATCTGCTGAATCATTAGTAAGTTCTGGTGTATTGGCTTCAACCATTATTCTAATTAGAGGTTCTGTTCCTGAAGGTCTAAGCAGAATCCTGCCTTCATTCTTTAGACGTTTTTCTAAATCAGAGACCGTTGCTCTAAGTTTTTGGTTCATTATAACTTTATGAGGATTTGTGACCTTTAGGTTTATGAGCTTTTGTGGATATTTCTTGAATGAAGAAAGAGACTCTTCTAAAGTCATATTTAAGTTCTGTAATGCTAAAAGTATTTGAAGGGATGCTATGCAAGCATCTCCAGTAGTTGAAGATTCTAGGCATATTATATGTCCAGAAGGCTCTCCTCCCAAAAGCCACCCTTTGTTAAGCATTTCTTCAAGAACAAACTTATCACCAACATCAGATCTAATAAAATCTATATTATTTTTTTTAAAGATATTCTCTAAAGCTGAATTTGTCATTAAAGTTCCAACGACACCTTTTGAGGGTTTAGAGGTTTTATTATTGATAATCTTTGATAATGCAAGGATGTAAAGTAAATCGTCTCCGTCTAAAATATTACCACTTCTATCAACTACATTTATCCTGTCTCCATCGCCATCAAATGCCATACCTAAGTCACAATTATTTTGATTTGTAGATTCAATTAATACCTTAGGATCAGTTGAACCACAATTTTTGTTTATATTTGTACCGTCAGGCTCAACAGCAATGGCAAAGACTTCAGCGCCTAATTCCTCAAATATTTTAGGGCCAACAGAATAAGCTGAACCATTAGCGCAATCTAAACATATTCTTAAACCAGTAAGATCGAGATCAGGAACTGAAGATTTACAAAATTCAATATACCGACCTTGAGCATCATTGAGCCTATCAGTTTTACCAAGGGTCGATGCTTCAACAACTTGAATTTCTTGAGTTAATAAAATTTCTATTTTTTTTTCTAACTTACTTGAAATTTTATAACCATCATTTGAAAAAAATTTTATGCCATTGTCCTCAAAAGAATTATGAGAGGCACTTATAACTACTCCCATTTTATTCTGAGATTTAGCCAGATGAGCTACAGCTGGCGTAGGTAAAGGGCCTAAAAGGGTAACATTCATTCCAGCAGAAATTAAACCCGCCTGTAAAGCAGATTCCAACATATACCCCGATATCCTAGTATCCTTACCTATCAAAATCCTATCAATATTTTCAGATAAGAATACCTTACCTGCAGCCCACCCAAGCTTTGTTACGAATAAAGGATTCATTGTGGAGTCAATGGGACCTCTTATACCATCTGTACCAAAACGTCTATCCATACTTAAGACTTTTGGATTTTTTTGCTTAACTTCCATTCAAGTCTTAAGAAAAGATTTAAGTTTGTTCTGCAGGATTTCCAATTGTAGGATCCTGTTCATCTTCATTATTATCTGCTCCCTCTAAGGACTCAGATTGCCGAGGTTTAGCTCCTGCCATTATGTCATCTATTTGATTCCTATCTAGAGTTTCGTAATCCATTAAAGCCTGAGCCATTGTATTAAGTTTATCTATGTTCTCTTCTAAAATCTTTTTAGCCTTAGAATAACAATTTTTCACAATGTCTTTAATTTCTTCATCAATAACTTTTGCTGTTGCTTCTGAAAAAGTTTGTTGAGTATTTCCGGCTGTCCTTCCTAAGAAAGGTTCATCTGAATCAGAATCGAATTTCAAAGGGCCTAATTTTTTAGAAAACCCCCATTTGGTAATCATATTCCTAGCTAATTCAGTTGCTCTTTCAATATCATTAGCAGCTCCTGTTGTAACTCCTTCATCTGAATAAATTAATTCCTCTGCTATCCTTCCTCCATATAGGCCACAAATTCTATCTAAAATTCCTTGGGAGCTGTGACTATATTTATCCTCTTCTGGAAGAAAAACAGTCACCCCCAAGGCTCTACCTCTGGGAATAATGGAAACCTTATAAACTGGGTCATGATGCTCTAGAGATCTTCCAACAATTGTATGCCCAGCCTCATGAAAAGCTGTTTTTAGCTTCTCCTCTTCAGACATCACCATAGATCGTCTTTCGGCACCCATCATTACTTTATCCTTGGCTGCTTCTAGTTCTACCATAGAAACAAGTTTTTTTGATGCACGTGCTGCCATTAAGGCCGATTCATTTATTAAATTTGCAAGATCAGCTCCTGAAAATCCTGGGGTCCCCCTTGCTATCACTGAAGGATCAACTGTATCTGCAATCGGCACCTTTTTCATATGAACTTTTAAAATTTGTTCTCTTCCTCTAATATCAGGTAAAGGCACTACAACTTGTCTATCAAATCTTCCGGGTCTCAATAAGGCAGGGTCTAAAACATCTGGCCTATTAGTTGCAGCTATAATAATAATACCTTGATTCTCTTCAAATCCATCCATCTCTACTAAAAGTTGGTTAAGCGTTTGTTCTCTTTCATCATGTCCGCCACCTAATCCTGCCCCTCTATGTCTGCCCACTGCATCGATCTCATCTATGAATACTATGCAAGGGGAATGTTTTTTTGCTTGCTCAAACATATCTCGTACTCTTGATGCTCCAACTCCAACAAACATTTCTACAAAATCGGACCCAGAAATACTGAAGAAAGGAACTTCTGCTTCCCCCGCTATTGCTCTTGATAACAAAGTTTTACCTGTTCCAGGAGTGCCAACAAGAAGAATTCCTGTCGGAATCTTACCGCCTAATTTTTGAAATTTAGTTGGATCTCTAAGGAAATCTACAACCTCTTGAACTTCCTCTTTAGCCTCTTCAATTCCTGCAACATCAACAAATTTTGTTTTTACCTTTCCCCCCTCAAGAAGCTTTGCTTTACTCTTACCAAAGCTCATGGGTCCTGATTTTCCACCCATGCCTCCCTGCATTTGTCTCATGAAAAACATAAAAACTGCCAGGATTATTAAAATGGGAAAGCTAGCTATAAAAAGCTGCTTCCATAAAGAAGGTTTATCCGGTTTTTGTCCTTCTATAGAAACTCTATGATCTTTCAAAACTTCACTCAAATCATCTTGTAAATAAGGAGGTTTTACCGTCTCAAACTTGCTGCCATTAACTGAGATACCTTTAATAGTATAATTATCGCTTCCAAACTCGACACTTAAAACTTGATCACTTTCGACTTGAGATATAAATTCTGAGTAACTAATGTCTCTTACCTCTTCTTCATTAGGAAAATTACTCACAACGGACAGAATAGTCCCAGCCAAAAAGAGCCAAAACAAAATATTTTTTACCAATTCACTCATAATTCAATCCTGATTATAACTTATCTAAAGCTAAGAGATATGTCTCACTTGAGTTAGATCTTGAAGACGAAGGTTTCCTTATTTTTACTTTATTAAAGTTAGATTCTATATATTTTTTTGCAAAATCGAAACTTTCTCCTTGAAATACTTTTATTACTAAATGGCCTTTTTGGTTCAAGTACAGCTCATTTATCTTAAAAACAGTTTTCAATAAAGAGATCATCTCAGCATCATCTTTTTCTCTTATACCACTTATATTGGGTGCTAAATCTGATAAAACAAGGTTAAAAGATTGAAATTCTGCCCATGGAACATTCTCAAATAAGTCTTGCATGCTTAATTGATAGAATTTTGTGTTATCAATTTGCTTCATAGGCTGTCTATCCACTGAAAAAACCTTTCCAGATGTTCCGACAATTTCAGAAGCAACCTGTGACCAGCCACCAGGATATGAACCTAAATCCAGTATTTGCATACCTTTTTTAATTAATTCATCTTTTTTTAAAATCTCTATAAGCTTTAAAGCTGACCTTGACCTATAACCTTTTTTTTTTGCTTCTAGAGCAAATGAATCTGCTTTGCTATATTTATTATTCTTAGACTTAACCAATGTTATAAATGCTTAACTGAAAGAATTTCGTAAGTCTTTTTACCTTTAGGTACTTCAATGCTAACCTCTTCTCCTACAGACTTGCCTATCAACCCTCTAGATAAAGGAGATAATACAGATATTTTTCCTTCTGAAACTTCTGACTCATCTTCTCCTACAATTTTATAAATTACTTCTTCATCCGAATCAACGTCTACTAATTCTACTGTTACACCAAATATTACTTTGTTGGAAGGTTCTATTTTTGTGATGTCTATTACTTGAGCATCAGCTAAATGAGATTCTATATTTCTTATTTTAGATTCAACTAGACCTTGTTGCTCTTTTGCTGCGTGATATTCAGCATTTTCTTTTAGATCACCCAACTCTCTAGCAGAAGCTATTGCATTAGATATGTTAACTCTGTCAACAAACTTAAGCTGTTCAAGTTGCTCTCTTAGTTTAGCTTCACCTTCAAGAGTCATAGGAAATTTAGACATAAAATTCTTAAGATTTAAGAACTTATATTAGCATGAAGTTCTTGGATGGAGTTAATGCTCCAATCCTCTTTATTCCTCAAAACAGCGCAGACCGCTCTTCCACCTTCCATAGTGGTAGTACAGTATATCTTTTCCTCTAGAGCGGTCCTCCTAATAGATGCTGAATCTATAATTGATTGCCTACCTTCTGTTGAATTGACCACTATGTCTATTTCTCTATTTTTCATTAAGTCAACAATATGAGGTCTTCCTTGAGCTACTTTATTAACTAGTTTGTAAGGAATATTCGCTTTTTTAATATTCTCAGCCGTACCTTTTGTCGCAATAATATTGAATCCTAATTCAGAAAACTCTCTTGCTAAATCTCCAATCTGGCTCTGATCTGAATCACGGACACTCAAGAAGACAGTTCCAATCTTAGGAATAGTTGCTCCTGAAGAAATTTGTGCTTTTTCATAAGCTTCAGCAAAGGATCTTCCTATTCCCATAACTTCGCCAGTTGATTTCATTTCAGGCCCTAAAATAGGATCTACATTATTAAATCTAGAAAAAGGCAAAACGGCTTCTTTAACAGACACAAAATTAGGTATTATTTCTGAAGTTATGCCTTGATCTTCTAGGGATAGACCTACCATGCACCTTGCGCCTATTTTAGCTAATGAAACCCCTATACACTTAGAAACAAAAGGGATTGTTCTGGAAGCTCTTGGATTAACTTCTAGTAAAAAAAGTTTATCATTGAGATACGCAAGTTGTACATTAATTAAACCTACTGCTTTTATTTCTATAGCTATCTTTTTGACCATACTATTTATTTCACTTACCAGTTCATTCGATAAGTTATAAGGGGGTAAAGAGCATGCCGAATCTCCTGAATGGATCCCTGCCTGTTCTATATGTTGGAGAACGCCACCTATAATTACTCTCTCCCCATCACTAACAGCCTCTATATCTAATTCAACGGCTAAATTCAAATAACTATCTAACAAAACTGGGCTATCTTCACTTGCTTGAACGGCATCTATTAGATAATGTTCTAAATCTTTTAAATTGTGAACAACTTCCATTGCTCGACCACCTAAAACATATGAAGGTCTCACCACGATAGGAAAACCTATTTTCTCGGCAACTTCTAGAGATTCTTTATTATTGAATGCTAGTCCATTCGAGGGTTGATTCAAGTCTAATTTTTTTACAAACTGTTGAAACCTGCCTCTATCTTCAGCTAAATCGATAGCATCTGGAGAAGTGCCAATAATTGGAACCCCATTTTTTTTGAGCTCAACAGCTAACTTAAGAGGTGTCTGCCCTCCATACTGGACAATAACACCCGAAGGATTCTCAACCCTTACGATTTCAAGAACATCTTCAAAAGTTATTGGTTCAAAATATAGTCTGTCTGAAATATCATAATCTGTTGAAACTGTCTCGGGATTGCAATTTATCATGATTGTTTCATAACCATCTTCTCTCAAAGCTAAAGCTGCATGAACACAACAATAGTCGAACTCAATACCTTGTCCTATTCTATTTGGGCCACCTCCAAGAATAATAATTTTTTTATTTTTGGTAGGTAAAGACTCGCATTCTATTTCATAAGTCGAGTACATATAAGCTGTTGGAGACTCAAATTCTGCAGCACAAGTATCTACTCTTTTATAAACAGGTCTTAATCCTAGAGCATGCCTTTTAACTCTTACGTCCTCTTCATCAACTCCTAAGATTTCAGAAATCCTAGCATCTGAAAATCCCTTCCTTTTAAGATGGAATAATTCTTCTCTTTCAATTAAATTTAAATCTCTTGAAGATAGTTTTTTTTCTTCTAAAACTAAATCTAAGATTTGTGCAATAAACCATGGATCTATCTTAGAAATTTCATAAACCTCTTCTTCAGAAATTCCAAATCTTAGAGCATCGGCTACTAACCATAATCGATCTGGACTTGCTGATCCAATTTCAAATTTCAAAAAAGCTTCATCATGATTTGTTTCATCAAATAGCTCAACTAAACCATTCCTGTCTATTTCCAAAGCTCTTATTGCTTTCTGCAAAGACTCCTGAAAAGTTCTTCCCATAGCCATAACCTCGCCTACCGATTTCATTTGAGTTCCTAACCTTGGCTCTGCTTGAGGAAATTTTTCAAAATTAAACCTTGGAATTTTAGTAACTACATAGTCTATAGAAGGTTCAAATGAAGCTGGAATAGATCCACCTGTTATATCATTATCTAATTCATCTAATGTATAACCTATAGCTAATTTTGCAGCTACTTTAGCTATAGGAAATCCAGTTGCCTTGGAAGCTAAGGCAGAAGACCTAGAGACTCTCGGATTCATCTCTATAACAAGCAATTCGCCAGTTTCTGGATTAATAGTGAATTGAACATTGGAACCTCCTGTTTCAACACCTATTTCTCTTAGAATAGCCATGGACGCATCTCTCATCACTTGATATTCCTTGTCAGTTAAGGTTTGAGCCGGAGCTACTGTGATCGAATCTCCAGTATGCACACCCATTGGGTCTAAATTTTCTATACTGCAAACTATAATACAATTATCCTTCCTATCCCTAACTACCTCCATCTCAAATTCTTTCCACCCCCCTAGGAATTCATCTATGTAAACCTCTCCAGTTGGAGATAATTCAAACCCTCCAGCACAAATTGCTTGAAATTCATTAAGATTATAGGCGATGCCCCCTCCAGCGCCTCCCATTGTAAAATTAGGTCTGATAACGCAAGGGAATCCTATATCTTCTATTATTCTATTTGCCTCTTCTTCATTATGGGCTAAATCTGCCTTTGGAGTTTTTAAACCTATCTTCGTCATAGCTGCAGCAAATAAGTCTCTATCTTCAGCTTTATCAATTGCTTCTTTAGACGCTCCTATCATTTTAATTTCATATCTATCCAGAACACCATTTTTATGAAGATCTAAAGCTGCATTCAAAGCAGTTTGACCTCCCATAGTTGGCAAAATTGCATCAGGTTTCTCTTTTTGGATTATCTTTTCTATGGTTTGCCATCTAACAGGTTCTATGTAGATTGAATCCGCCATTGAAGGATCAGTCATGATGGTAGCTGGATTTGAATTTATCAAAATAACTCTTATACCTTCTTCTTTCAAAGCTTTGCATGCCTGAGCTCCGGAATAATCAAACTCACATGCTTGACCTATAACTATAGGACCAGCCCCTAAAATTAAAACTGAATTAATATCTTTTCTTTTAGGCATTTCTTATTTCCATCTCTTGTATAAATTTCTCAAATAATCCATTTAAATCTTTAGGTCCAGGGCTTGCTTCGGGATGACCTTGAAAACTAAAAGCAGGGCTGTTTTGGTATTCTATACCCTGAATAGAGCCATCAAATAAAGATCTATGAGTAACTTTCACCTCTTTTGGTAAAGAACTATCATCTAGTGTAAAACCATGATTCTGGCTCGTTATAGAAACAATTCCTGAACTAAGCTCTTGAACTGGATGATTAGAGCCGTGATGACCAAATTTCATTTTTTTTGTTTTAGCACCTAAAGCTAACCCTAAAAGTTGATGCCCTAAACAAATTCCAAAAATAGGAATTTTTGACTTTATTAAAGATTTAATTGATTCTATAGCGTAGGTGCAAGGTTCTGGATCTCCAGGGCCATTGGATAGAAATACTCCATCAGGACTCATACTTAAAACCTCTTCATGAGAAGTAGAAGCGGGAACTACAATAACCTCACAACCTTTTGCACTCAATATTCGTAAAATATTTTTTTTCACACCAAAATCATAGGCTACAACCTTATATTTATAGTCATTTAATGTTATATCTAAGCTATCATTTTCAAAAGAATATACTGAACTAGTTGTTACTTCTTTAGCTAAATCCTTCCCTGACATACCCTTGAATTCTTTAGCAAATTGAATAGCTTCTTTGTCAGATATATCAATATCTGAAAATATTGAACATGATTGAGCACCTTTTTTTCTAAGTATTTTTGTTAACTGACGCGTATCTACATCTGAAATTGCTACTATTTCATTTGTCTCAAGATAAGATTGCAAAGACATTTCATTTCTCCAGCTACTAGTTATAAGAGGAAGATCCCTTATAACTAGACCTGAAGCCCAAACTGATTCTGACTCTTTATCTTCTTTGTTGGTTCCAGTATTACCAATATGAGGATAAGTAAACATTATGACCTGATTAGTATAGGAAGGATCAGTTAGGACCTCTTGATATCCAGTCATAGAAGTATTAAAGATTAGTTCTCCATTTATAGCGCCTTTAACTCCTATTCCCTTCCCATAAAAAACAGATCCATCTTCTAGTGCCAGTAAGGCCTTATTCTGATTCATCAGCTAGCAAGTATAATTTGACTGAAACAAAAAAAAACGGACTAGAAGGAAATTCTAGGTCCGTAATCTTGTATATAATGCTAATAGGCATTAAAAAAGCACTATAATAAATGTAAAGTTATCTGTCCATCTAAATAAATTAAATTACTTCATTTTTTGAATCAATGATTAAAGAAAAAGAACATATAAATAAAATGAGAATTTCTGGAAAACTTGCAGCAGAAGTTCTTGAAATGATAACTCCTTATGTCAAACCAGGAATTACTACAGGGGCATTAGATAAATTATGTTATGACTTCATAATAGAAGAACAGGAGGCTATCCCAGCTAATGTAGGATACAGAGGATATAAACACACAATTTGTTCCAGTATTAATCAAGTTATTTGTCATGGTATACCTTCAATGGATAGAGAGCTAAAAGATGAAGATATTATTAATATAGACGTTACAGTTCTTAAAGATGGATGGCATGGAGATACATCTAAAATGTTTCTCGTAGGAAAAACTCTTCCTCATAATGAAAGACTAGTAAAAATAACTCAAGAATGCTTATACAAAGGTATCGAAGCAGTAAGACCTGGTGCCTTTTTAGGAGACATAGGGCATGCAATTCAAGCTCATGCTGAGAAAAACTACTATTCTGTAGTAGAAGAATATTGCGGTCATGGAATAGGCCAAGTCTATCATGATGATCCACAAATTCTTCACTATGGGGATAAAGGAAGCGGCTTGGAAATTGAAGAAGGTATGTGTTTTACAATAGAGCCAATGATTAATTTAGGTTTAAAACATACAAAACTATTGAATGATGGATGGACTGTTGAAACAAAAGATGGAAGAAATTCTGCCCAGTGGGAACATACTCTTTTAGTAAATAAAAATGGATGCGAAGTTTTAACAAAAAGAGAAGAAGAAATAATTTGACGCATTTATGGTTTCAAAATTACTAGAAATATCAAACCTTAATCTTCCAAATGAGCTTAAAGAAATAGATGAAGGGTTTAAGTATTGGCTTAATAAATCTAAATATAGAAAAAATAATAAGATAAAATATTTTTTAAGGAAAAGATCTGATTCACTAGATAGATTTTTATGCTATTTATGGAAAAAAAATAATCTACATGAAGCCCTTAACATTGGTTTATTTGCTGTGGGAGGTTATGGCAGAAGAGAATTACATCCTTTCTCAGATATTGACCTATTGATTCTTTCAACTAAAGAGATTGAAAAAGAAATAGAAAAAAAAATTGAAAAGGTTATTCAAGCAATATGGGACCAAGGCTTTACTGTAGGTCATAGCGTAAGAACATTGAATCAAGCAAAAAAACAATCCTTTGTAGATCTCAGTACTGCTACTAATATGCTTGAGTCTAGGATTCTATACGGACAATTAAATATACAAAAAACACTAGAAAAAATAATTACCTCTTCAAGTATGTGGAAAGGAAAAAAATTTCTAGAAGCAAAAATACAAGAGCAAAATGAAAGACACAATAAATTTGATAATACTGAATACAATCTAGAACCAAATATTAAAAGTTCTCCCGGAGGCTTAAGAGACATTCAGGTTATTTCTTGGCTGATGCTTAAATACTCGACCAGGACTGATCTGAAATTAGTAAAACCAAAAGAAGTTCTGACAAAATCAGAAAGATTAGAATTAATAAATTCAAGGAATTTTATATGGGTTATAAGATATCTACTTCATATGGTATCGGGTAGAGAAGAAGATAGATTATTGTTTGGAAATCAGATAATTTTGGGTAGTCAATTATTTCCACAAATTTCTTCTGAGCATGAAGCTGCTGAAAAGTTAATGAAAAAGTACTATCAGTCGGCTTTTAACATCTCTGAAATTAATAATACAGTTGTCAAATCTTTTAAAGAAAAGATTATGTATAAAAGCAGAGCTAACTTTCGTAATATTCATGCAAGATATATAGAAAAATATAATCTAATAGAACTGAAAGATAATGTCTCCATCAAGAAAAGTTCCTATGTCTTATTAGAGATATTTCTTAAGCTTTGCAAAAATTCCCATTTAGACGGAATAGGACCTAATACACTTAGAAGGCTAAAAGAAAATAGGCATTTAATAAATAAAAATTTTAGAGAAAATAAAAGAAACTCAAATTTATTTATGCAAATACTGAGATCACCTAGACTTATGGTCACAGCATTAGAGGAAATGAATAGATTAGGTATTCTTGGAAGGTACCTACCTGAATTTGGAAGAGTAATGGGACAAATGCAATATGATCTTTTTCATATATATACTGTCGATGCTCATACTATAGAAGTTTTAAGAAATATGAGGAGATTATTTCTTGGAAATTCTAAAGATTTATACCCTTTGGCCTCCTCTATTATTCATGAACTTCCAAAGTTAGAAATCTTATATATAGCCGGCCTTTTTCATGATCTAGGAAAAGGAACTGGAAAAAATCATTCCCTAGAGGGAGCTAAGAAAGTTGAAGAATTTTGCAAAAAGCATGGGCTTAATTCCGATGAAACAGCTTTAGCTTCTTGGCTAGTAAGTAACCATCTACTAATGTCCACCACTTCTCAAAAAGAAGATCTTTCTGACCCTAATATAATAAATCAATTTGCAATAGTTACAGGTAATGTTACTAAATTACACTACCTATATTGTCTGACAGTTGCTGATATAACGGCAACAAACCCTTCCCTATGGAACAATTGGAAAGCCACTTTATTGAGAGAGTTATTTTATAAAACCAGAGATTTCTTAGAAGGTAAACACAAAAACATAGATGAAAAAAATTATAGTGAATTAATAAAACTTGAGGCTGCTAATGAACTGATAAAAAAAGATGTTTTGTCTAAAAATAAAATAGAACATATATGGAAAAATTTTTATACTTCTTACTTTAAGGATATGGATACTAGTACATTAGTTTGGCACACAACTGAATTACATAATAAATTAGGAACAACAAGTTTAGTAAAAGTAAAAATATATCCTAATCTTAGTAAATTAGAAACTTCGCAAATAATGATCTATACAAAAGATAGGCCTAATGTATTTGGAACTATAGTAAGTATTCTAGACAAAAATAATTTACAGATATTTGATGCAAAATTACATGAAACAAAAGATGGAAATTGCTTAGATTCAATAACTGTCTCCGACCAAAACGGGAACCATATCAACAATGATTCAAAACTTATAAATGAACTCAAAAAGCAACTTACCGAATCATTGGATGCTGAAAAACTTAAAAAACAAAAAACCTCTAAACGCTTTACAAATAAACTTCATAATTTTAAAAAAAATACAGTTATAGAAATTAAGCATGATATGAAAAACAGATGGACTCAAATAGATATTGATACTCTAGATGGACCTGGAAAGTTAATGACTATAACGAATATACTAAATGAACATAAGGCATCAATAGTAAGAGCTAGAATTAGTACCTTGGGTGAAAGAGTGGAAGACAGATTCTGTATTATGTCTGCAGAAGGAACTCCTTTTGTAAAACAAAAAGAACTTAATAAATTGATTGAGAACCTTAAAAATAGCCTAGATGCAAAATGAACCATAAATTAGATAATCTATCTGAATATCCTTTCTTTTTTCTAAATGAATTATTGGCTAATGAAAAACCTAGTTCTAAAGAGCTCTTTAACCTATCAATCGGAGAACCAAAAAATGCTCCTCCTTCAGAAGCCTTACAAATATTAAAAGATAAAGGTTCGACCCTTTCACAATATCCTACTATGAAAGGAATAGACATATTAAGAGAATCTTTCTGCTCTTACCTCCAAAAACGTTTTGACCTTAAAAAGAGTCCTGATCCTAATAAAAATGTATTACCCCTTAGTGGAACGAGAGAAGGACTTTTTTCATTTATACAATATGTGGTCAACACAAAATTAGAAAACCCAACTGTGGTTATGCCTAATCCGGTTTACAAGATATATGAGGGCGCTTCTATATTAGCTGGTGCAAAGCCATATTTCTTAAATTCAAATAAAGAAAATAATTTTAAACCTGATCTAAAATCTGTTCCAAAAGAAATCTGGAAAGACTGCCAATTATTAATCTTATGCTCGCCGTCAAATCCAACGGGCTATTGTATGAATCTAGATGAATATAGATATGCTTTATCTTTGGCTAAAAAATATGATTTCATGATCTGTTCCGATGAGTGTTATACAGACTTATATCCTTCTAATCAGTCCGCTCCAAGTAGTGCAATAGAGCTATCAGAATTTAGTTCAGATTACTCTCGAATTGCCACCTTTCATAGCCTCTCTAAAAGGTCTAATTTAGCTGGATTAAGATCAGGTTTTATAACTTCAGATGAGTTGACTATTAAAAAATTTCTTTTATATAGAACATATCATGGAGTGGCCATGCCTCTACCCTCTCAATATGCAAGTGCTTGGGCTTGGGAAGATGAAAACCATGTCGCAACAAATAGAAGAAGTTATGACAAGAAATTTGATATGTTTTTAAGCACTATAGATTCAAGAAGTTCAATAAGAAGACCACCTGGTGCCTTTTATATTTGGTTAGAAACTCCTTATTCTGATAAATTATTCACAAAGAACCTCTATAAGAAACATGGAATTATAGTGCTTCCAGGAAGTTATCTTGGAGTAGAACAAGACAAGATAAATCCCGGAAAAAACTTTGTGAGATTAGCCATAGTTCACAATAATAAAACAATTCAAATTGCTGCCCAAGCAATAAACGAAATGTTGAATGGTTAAAAAAAATTTAAAAGAGAGAGTCAAAAAATACCCATATAACTCTCTAGTACTTATAATACTCAAATGAATATTTTCCCTGTAATTGCTGTAGGAACTTGTACGACTAGTCTTGGTGGAGAAATCCTTGATGTTCGATATGAACTAATACAATTTAAAGATGAACCAAGAGAATTTCCACCAACTGACGTGGGCCATCTATCTCACTTCCATTTTGATGATACTCTTGAGCAATACAAGGAGTGTAAAAGCTTTTCTGAAGAAGAGATGAAAGATTGGTATTGGAGAAATCTTGATGATGGTTCCATTATAGATCATGAAGGCTCAGAAAAGCCCGATAACTATATGGAAGGAAGAGTCTGCATAATTAATCTAATAGAAAAGGATGAGCCAATACGAACTATAGAGGATGCTTATCTGAAGCTTTATCTCTTGTCACAAAAGCATGCCAAACCAAATTCTATAAATCTAGATGGAATTTTTAATGCATTACCTAATGTTGCTTGGACCAATCATGGTCCAATGGATCCTGAGGAACTAGTTTATCCAGGTAATCAGAGCAAATTAAAAGAGAGATATGATTACCTATACATAAGATCATTAGATAAATTCCCTTGTCTAACAGATTACGTTATACCTCCAGGTGTTAGAATTGCAGATGCATCCCGAGTTAGGCTAGGAGCATACTTAAGTGAAGGGACAACTGTTATGCATGAAGGTTTTGTGAACTTCAATGCAGGAACCCTCGGTCCAGCTATGATAGAAGGCAGAATATCTGCCGGAGTGGTTGTTGGAAATAATTCAGACTTAGGAGGAGGATGCAGCACCATGGGAACTCTTTCAGGTGGAAACGATATAAAAATATCAGTTGGTGAAGATTGCCTCTTGGGAGCTAACTCCGGACTTGGAATACCTTTAGGAGATAGATGTATTATTGAAGCTGGATTATATTTAACTGCTGGTTCAATAGTTGAACTCTTAGATAAAGATAATAATCTGATCTCAACTTTGAAAGCTTCTGAATTATCCTTCCAACCTGACCTTTTATTTATAAGGAACTCTTTAACTGGAACAATTCAGTGCAAACCTAATAAAAAGACTGTTGTTCTTAATGATCAACTCCATAATAACGACTAGTTATTGTTATGGATACAACAATACAACTAGCTAAAGAACTAATTTCTAGGGCTTCAATTACGCCTTTAGATGAAGGCTGCCAAGACCTAATTGCTAAACGGTTAAAGAATATAGGTTTTAAAATAGAACAAATGCCATTTGGTGAAGTCTCTAATTTATGGGCAACCTATGGAAGTGAAGGTCCTTTATTAGTTTTATTAGGGCATACTGATGTTGTGCCTCCTGGTTCCCTAGAAGACTGGAAAAAAGATCCTTTTACTCCGGCAGAAGATGACGGATTATTATATGGAAGAGGAGCTGCAGATATGAAAGGAAGTATTGCGGCTTTCGTTACAGCTATAGAAACATTATTAAGCAAGGAGCCAAACTTAAAAGGGCGAATTGGTTTAATGCTTACTAGCGATGAAGAGGGTCCTTCTGTAAACGGAGTCAAAAAGATAATTAATGAATTAAAAAATAGAAATGAAAAAATTCATTGGTGTCTCGTAGGTGAGCCTACAGCAGACATTGAAGTAGGTGATGTTATTAAAATTGGGAGAAGAGGATCAATTGGTGCCAAAATTATAATCGAAGGAATTCAAGGGCATATTGCTTATCCACAAAAAGCAAAAAACCCGATACATGCTTTTGCTGATGCTCTAAGTGAAATTACAAAGCTTGAATGGAAAGACAATACCGGAAAATTTCAAGATAGTATTCTTCAGGTATCAAATATTAATGCAGGAACTGGCTCTTCAAATGTTATTCCAGGAAACCTTGTTTTTGATATTAATGTTAGGTTCTCTCCTACCACTTCCTCAGAAGAAATTATTCAATCTGTAGAGAATATATTAAATAAATATTCTCTAGATTTTAAAACTGACTGGAAAGAAAGCGGTCTGCCGTTCTTAACAACGAATCAAACTCTTATTAACGCAGTCAAAGATTCTATTGAAGAAATTACGGGTTTAAAACCAAAAGAAACTACAGATGGTGGGACTTCAGACGGAAGGTTTATTGCTCCAACTGGATCCGAAGTAGTAGAACTTGGACCAGTAAATGCATCTATTCATAAAATAAATGAGTGTGTAAGCATTAAAGATCTTAAAATTCTTAGTGAAATATATGAAAAAATTATTTTGAAAATTCTTACTTAAGAATTGAGAGTTATTTTTATTAACTGTCTTTTATCAAACTTTCCAGATAATTTAGAAAAGAAATTTATTAATTTCCATTGATAACCATATTTATGACCAAATCCAGAATAACCTAATTCTTCTATATCTTTGCCTGAGACTAGTTGAGCTGAAGCACTAGCCCATTTACCTAAATTACTGCCTCTAACATCACAAGAAGCAATCCTTACATTAGAAAAATTTCTTATTCTTTTAACCTTTCCAGCTTGTCCTGCAGAAAATATAAAAAAACTATTTGTTTCCTCATTAAATGAGAACCAAACGGGGGTGTTCACATATGATCCATCTCTTTTTTTCGTTCTTAAACTAAGATACTTTTCTTTGTCTGAGATCATAATATTTCACTCCTACTAATTTTAATCTTCTTTAGCTTTTATAAAATATGAGAGCACTATTAAGACTAATGCAATTACTAAGTAATATTGGATCATAAAATTAAATACTGGCGAGATAGTTCTTAAACCGGCATCTATAGCCTCACCACCCAGAAGACCAGCTAAGACTCCTCCTATAGCACTTGCTAAAAACCATAAACCAAACATTTGCCCCATATATCTCTTTGGACCATACTTAGAAAAAGCTGAGAGTCCTATAGGAGATAAAGCTAGCTCTCCCCATGTTTGTAATAAGTAAGTTAAAATAAGCCATTGCATAGCTACTGGAGCAGATTTTAAAGCTATTTCAACCGCAAAAATCATCACTACAAAACTGAGTGCCATAAAGAGCAATCCAATGGCAAACTTTATAGGTAAATTTGGATTTAAATTGATACGGCCTAAATGAGCCCAAATTCCTGCAAAAATTGGAGCAAAAATAACAACAAACATAGGATTGGCAAATTGAAGCCACCCGACTGGGATAATAAAGTTGCTAATTGATAAATCTGTATAGTCTCTTGCAAAAATACTTAATGAACCTGCAGATTGATCAAAACCAGCCCAAAATGCAGCAGCCCCTATGAATAAAATAAACAGTAAAATAAGATTCTTTCTTTCATTAGAATCTAACCCAGCAAGCAAAAAAAGATATATAAAATAGAGGCCTGCTATTATGGTGAGGAAGTAAGCAAAATACTCAGCAAAGAACCTTGGGTCAAATGCAATAAAACCAAATAGTCCTGCACCTATAATTAAAAACATCCCTATTAAAGAAATATACATATAGTTTGCTAGCTTTAACCTTTTATCTTCTTTCATTTCATTTGGATTCATTCCAGCTTTTCCTAATAAATCACGGTGTTTAATAAACTGCCAAACACCAAAAGTCATGCCAACTCCAGCAGCTCCAAAACCCCAATGCCATCCAATTTTTTCACCAAGATAAGAACAAATTAAGAAACCTAAAGTTGAACCTATATTGATGGACATATAGAAAATCGTGTAACCCGCTTCTCTTTTTTCATCTAAGTTGTTATATAGTTCACCAACAATAGTAGAAATATTTCCTTTTAATAATCCAGTTCCTAAGACAACTAAGATTAACCCTAAAAAGAAAGTACTATCCAAAGGTATTGCTAAAGTAAAATGACCTAAAGCTATGATAATTGCGCCTATTAGTACAGCTTTCTGATGACCTAAAATATTGTCAGCTATCCAGCCTCCTGGAACAACCATAAAATAAACCATACCAACATATATTCCATATATAGCCTGAGAATCTATTTGAGACCATCCCAGTCCTGGATTAAAACCTGTCACTGACCCAGTCATATAAAGAACCAATAAAGCCCTCATGCCATAGTAAGACATTCTTTCCCACATTTCAGTCAGAAATAAAGTTCTTAACCCAATTGGATGCCCAAAAAAATTTTTTTCTAAGCTATCTGAAGTACTTTTACTCATATTTTCAATATAATTCTATAAATAGAATAACTAATATATTCCTTAGAGCAAATTTTATATGAAAGAAGTTGGATTTTTTAGAAGAATTTTTTCATTATTTTATGACACGATGATAATTGCAGCGATCATTTTTTCACTAACACTGCTTCTCGTTGTTGTAAATGGAGAATCAATCAAACCTGGGTCGTTATTAAGTTTTGCACAATTATTAATCATCGTATTCACTGGACCAGTTTTTTATTCCTATTTTTGGATGAATAATTTTGGGCAAACTATAGGAATGCAAGCTTGGAAAATAAGGTTAGTTAGTAACTCAGAAGAGAATCTAGAATTAAAACAATGCATTGTGAGATGCCTAGGATCTTTAATAAGTTTTGGTTTTCTAGGATTAGGATATTTTTATATTTTTTTTGATGCTAAGAAAAGATCTTGGTCTGACCTAATCTCAAAAACAAATATTATTAAAGAACTAAGCTAGAGCCTCTTAAGACTAAAACTTGATATTATTAGTATAAATAATATTGGCGTAAAAATAGCCCAGAAAGCTGTTAAGTCTGTAACTAAACTCATGCTTCCAAAAAGTTTTTGTAATAAATCTAATCCCAAGGCAATACTTATACCCATAATTAACCTCAAGCCACTTTTGTTCTCCCGCATTGGCCCAAAAAGTAAACTGGCAGCTAGAAGTAAAAGGCTAAAAGTTGAAATTGGTTGTAATAACTTCTTCCAAAATTCTAAAGAAGCTTGATTTCTCTTCGACTTTATTTTCTCTACTTCTAATCTTTCTCGCAACTCACTTATGGATAAATACCTATGCGATAAGATGGGTTTAAGCTCAAATTCCTGAGGTCCTACTTTCCACTCCCCTTTTCTATTAACCAAATCATAATTTGGAGATTCGTGATTATCAAAATTTATATTTTTGAGTTGCCATATATTATTAATATAACTAGCTGAATCTGCCTTAATAATTTCTTTAAGTTGATAATTATCATTTAAATCATAAATTGTTATACCCTCTAGAAATTGCTCATTAGGAATTGAAGAAATATGAATAAACTGTCTTTCCTTATTTATCCAATATCCTGTATCTAGATTGGTGCCATCTCGAGCTATAGCTCTTTCCTCTTCTGCTTTTTGTGATAACTGAGGAATCCATAATTCAGACGATATTAATCCAACTAAAACAATTATCAAGACTGGTCTAAAAGAAGCTAAAATTATTTGAAAGAAACTTTTCCCCAAGACTCTTGAAGCCATTATTTCTCCTTGATCTATTAATGCTCCTAAACCAATTAATGTTCCTACAAGGCAAAAATAAGCAGACATATCATAGATTCTATAAGGCATTATCTGAATGCAATATTTCAAAGCATCTATAAATAAATATGAAGAATTAATTTCACCTAATTCACCTAATAAAAGAAAAAGTAAATCTAAAGAAGAGATAGCTAGAGCTACCAAAAAATAAGCTTGAAGGATTTTCATACTTATATTCAATTCAATAATATCTCCTATTAAATTTTTAATCATCACGAGCCCTGAATCTCTCTTTTTAATAAATAAAACCCAAAAAATAAAAAAAGTAGATGTGTTGCTACCAAACTAATAAAACCATTTAAGTTCCCTTGTTCAAGCCAACTTTTTCCTAATATCAAGAAACTCAAATATATTATAAATATTAGTAAAGCTGGAAATACTTTTCTATACCTACTCTGTCTAGGCTCAATTTTACTAAGAGGGATTGCTATAAAAGAAATTATTAAAGTAAAAAGAGGTAATGAAATTTTCCATTGCCAATCACTAAGTAAATCAAAATTGACATTATTTTTAGTATTTAACTTTCCATTTGATAAATTATCGTCCTCTGTCTGAAAATTAATCGTTAATTGATCAAAACTTAAATTTATTTTTTGTGTAGCTGATTTACTAAGGGAAGTGCCCTCCTCTAGAATAAAATTATTCTTAATTTCATTGAAATAAGCACTTTTAGAAAAAATAACAATACTCTCTTTAATATCATCATTTCCTGAGGATCTTATAAAGACTTCATTAAAAGACATTTCATCTTTCTCTTTAGCAAAAAATACTCCTTTATTATTAAATTCATGAAAAATATCTGGCTCTAAGTTAGATATTTTTTCAGCGAACGTTTTGTCAGTTTTAATTTCATTTGCATAAGTATTTGATATTGGAGTAAGCCAAAAACTTAAATACCCTATAAACAAACTAATTAAGATAGATAAAATAATCACAAGACGGAACAGGTAAAGTTTACTAATTCCGCATTGGTGCAAAATTACCATTTCATTATTTGAATGAAGTTGTCCAAAGAATAAAATAATGGCTAAAAAGAATCCAAACGGAAGTATAAGCTGAATAAACTCTGGCAAACGAAAGGAAATTAACCAAAATACCAATGCTGGATCAATCTCACCGTGAACTGATTGCTCCAGATATTGAATTGAACGAGAGGTGATGACAATAAAAAGAAAAACTAAGCTAACTGCCGCAGTATATGAGAAAATGCTTTTTATTAAATAGTTTCTTAAAATCATCTATTTATGTTTCGTCTTCAATATTTTAGTT
Organism: SAR86 cluster bacterium; assembly: GCA_029268615.1. Lineage (NCBI taxonomy): Bacteria > Pseudomonadati > Pseudomonadota > Gammaproteobacteria > SAR86 cluster bacterium. The sequence goes on from JAQWNM010000010.1 coordinate 137,309, forward strand.
TGCATTGATTATACGAAATAAAATAATTATAAGTTATAGTTATTAAATTATGCACTAGGGCAAGTAATTAACCCAATATATTAAATCAAAATCTTTAAAATATCAGGAGTAAAAGATATGAAAAAACGTCTAATATTAGATTTTAAATCAATGAGTATTTCAGAAGTTTCCTCAATTAAGTCAGGATTACTCATTGGAGGATGCTATGAAGGTAAAGATCCAGGAAGACTCATAAATGTTATAAATAAAGCTTCTAAGGGTCTTATTAACAAGCTTTTGAAAAGAGGTGATCACAAAGGGATAACTGGCTCTTCATTTTCTATCCCAAGTTTAGATGGTATCAATTCAGAAAGACTAAGTTTAATTGGATGCGGGAAAAAAGATCACAAAAAAAATACTCAAGAAATGATCAAAATCATTTCTAATACTATTCACGCAGCAAAATATAGTGGCACGTCAAATGCCTATATTGTTTTACCTAAACTAAAATCAGAAGATCATGAAGATAAATGGATAGCTTATCAAATTGGAATGTTAGCAGAGAGTATTTGCTATATTTATGAACCCAAAATAGGCAAATCAAATACAAAAAAAATAAAACTAAAAAAAATTACAGTAGCTTTTGTAGAAACAAAAAATAAAATCTCTGATTTGAAAAAGAATCTTTTAAAAGGACAAATAACTGGCCAAGGCATGAATACCGCAAAGGACTTAGGTAACCTCCCGGGTAATGTTTGCACTCCTAGCTTTATGGCTAAAGAAGCTAAGGCAGCTGGAAGGAAATATAAAAACTTGACTTGCAAAGTTCTTGGGGAAAAAGAAATGTCTACCCTAGGTATGCATTGCCTGTTGTCCGTTGGCCAAGGAAGCAAGGAAGAATCTAAACTTATCACTTTAAATTACAAGGGGTCCACAAAGAAAGAAACTCCTTTTGTCTTAGTCGGGAAAGGAATCACTTTTGATACAGGAGGTATTAGCTTGAAACCTGGAAATGCTATGGATGAAATGAAGTATGACATGTGTGGAGCTGCAAGCGTTATTGGTACACTTCAAGTAATTGCTGCTATGCAACTTCCCATCAATGTCGTAGGAGTTATTGCTGCTGCTGAAAATATGCCAGGTAGCCAGGCTACCAAACCTGGAGATGTAGTAAAGACCCTATCAGGAAAAACTGTAGAAGTCCTTAACACTGATGCCGAAGGAAGATTGGTATTAGCAGATGCTCTTACTTACGTAAAAAGATTTAATCCAAAAACGGTCATAGATATAGCAACTTTAACAGGCGCTTGTGTAGTTGCCTTAGGTAACTATACTTCAGCAGTTCTTTCAAATGATGATAACTTGGCACAAGAGATTCTTAATTCAGGAAAAAAATCAGGAGATAGAGCTTGGCAACTTCCTTTATGGGATGAATATCAAAAGGACATAGAAAGTAATTTTGCTGATATAGCCAATATAGGAGGAAGAGCTGGAACTATAACTGCTGCCTGTTTCTTATCTCGTTTCAGTGAAAAGTATATTTGGGCTCATTTAGATATAGCGGGAACTGCATGGGTTCAAGGAAAGATGAAAGGAGCTACTGGAAGACCTGTACCTTTATTAACTGAATACCTATTGAATCAACTAAGTTAAATATGCAGAAAGTTGAATTCATGCCTGCTGGAAAGGATAAGCAGACGGCTATTGAATTTGTCTGCAAATTAACGGGCTCACTATACTTAGGAGAAGAACAGGATATTTCTGTAGGTTCAAAAATTAATATAAGGTGTGAATCTGCCACAGAGGCCGATATCATGAATGAAAAGATGTGGGTATATCCTAAAGAGTTAGTGCTACCTCATAATATTGCTAATCAAAATAAAGAAGACTTCCCTATTCTTATTAGTTATCCAGGTTTAAAAGTTGATACTAATTTATATAATATTTTAATAAATTTAAATCCTGACCTACCACAAGATATTAAGGCCTATAAAAAATCTATTCAGATAATAATTGAGGACAAAGCTGAATTAAGAAGGCGAGCTGCAGAGAGTTGGAAAGCATGTATCAAAGCTAATATGAATCCAGAATTAATAAAACTTTAATGGAAAAAAACTTTAACCCTCATTTGGTTGAGTCTTCTTGGTATAAAAGGTGGGAAGAAGATGGACACTTTAAAGCTAATCCACAAAGTAAGAAAAAACCTTTCACTATAATGATTCCCCCTCCTAACGTGACTGGCACCTTGCATATGGGGCATGGTTTCCAGAATAGTCTAATTGACACCTTAGTTAGATATAAACGAATGGATGGATATGATGTTCTATGGCAAGTAGGAACAGATCATGCAGGTATAGCTACTCAATTGATAGTTGAAAGACAACTAGAACTAAAAGGTATCAAAAAGGAAGATTTAGGTAGGGAAAAGTTTATAAAAGAAGTATGGAAATGGAAGAATACTTCTGGAAATATTATTACGCAACAACTTAGGAGATTAGGGGCCTCTGTAGATTGGTCTAGAGAAGTATTTACTATGGATAGGAGTATGTCTGAGAGCGTCCAAAAGGTTTTCATAGACTTGCATGAAAAAGACTTAATTTATAGAGGTGAAAGACTTATAAATTGGGACACTTCTCTACAAACAGCTGTTTCTGATCTTGAAGTTGATTCCGTTGAGGAGGCAGGATATTTATGGACAATAAAATATCTACTTTCAAAAGGAGGAGACTTGCATGTTGCTACCACTAGGCCAGAGACCATGTTTGGAGATGTTGCAATTGCAGTTCATCCTAAAGATAAGAGATATAATAAATATATTGGTGAAAGAGTATTAATTCCAATACTAAATAAAGAGATACCTATAATTTCAGATGATTATGTAGATAAAGAATTTGGAACAGGATGTTTAAAAATTACACCTGGACATGATTTTAATGATTATGAAGTAGGTAAAAGGCATAACTTATCCCCTATAAACATACTCAATAAAGATGGAACTCTAAATAACACCGTCCCAAAAGAATATCAAGATCTAAAAATATTAGAAGCTAGGAAGAAAATTATTTCTGACTTAAAAAAATCTAATCACATAGTTGAAATAAAAGACCATAAACTCATAATTCCTAGAGGAGAGAGGAGTGGGTCTGTTCTAGAACCAATGTTAACTAAACAGTGGTTTCTTAATGCTAAAAAACTATCCATAAAAGCCAAATCTGTAGTTAGACAAAATAAAACAAAGTTCATACCTAAAAACTGGGAAAATACTTATTTTGCTTGGATGGATAATATTCAAGATTGGTGCATAAGTAGGCAACTTTGGTGGGGTCATAGAATACCTGCTTGGTACGACTCGAAAGGTAATGTTTATGTTGGAAAGAATGAGAAAGAAGTTAGAAAAAAATATAAAATTGGAAATAAACTTGCCTTGGAAAGAGATCAGGATGTTTTAGATACTTGGTTTTCATCCTCATTATGGACTTTCTCCACTCTAGGTTGGCCTAAAAGTAACCTTCTGCTCAAAAGATATCATCCTACAAATGTCTTAGTAACCGGCTTTGATATCATCTTCTTTTGGGTAGCAAGAATGATTATGATGACTACTTACTTCTTGAAAGAAGTTCCTTTTCAGGAAATCATAATCCATGGTCTAGTAAGAGACTCTGAAGGGCAAAAAATGTCAAAATCTAAGGGAAATATTATAGACCCCCTCGATGTCATTGATGGAATAGAATTAGATTCTCTTTTAGAAAAAAGCACTAAATCTTTATTGCAGCCAAAGATGAAAGATGGGGTAATAAAAAATTTAACTAAGAAATTTCCCAATGGGATTAAAGTTAATGGGACGGACTCACTTCGTCTCACTTTTTGCTCTCTTGCTTCAGGAAGTAGAGATGTTAACTTTGACTTAGAGAGAGTTGAAGGATATAGAAACTTTTGTAATAAACTTTGGAATGGAGCTCGGTTTCTCAATCTAAAGTTAGAAGACTTCAATCGACTACCGAAGCCTAATTCATCGGATAAAATTGATCTGTGGATGGAAACTAAGTTAAGAGAAACTACAAAAAGAGTTAGAAAAGCATTTGATACTTATCGTTTTGATCTAGCTACACAATATATATATGAATTTATTTGGAATGATTTTTGTGATTGGTATTTAGAATTCATAAAAATTAAATTAAAAGATAAGTCTTATTCTGAACACAATAAAAAAATAACGCTAAGCTTTGCTTTTAGTATCTTAGAAAAAACTCTTAGATTGGCTCATCCTTTGATGCCATTTATAACAGAAGAAATATGGAATCAAATAAGGCCTATACACAAAAGTAAACTAAAGAGCATTATGATAAGCCCTTATCCAAAAGAAACAAAAAAAGAGAACTTAAAGATATCAAAGGACATAGAGTGGCTAAAAGAGGTTATCTCTGGGATTAGAAATATAAGAGGCGAACTTAGAATTAAACCATCTCTAAAGATAAATTGTTTACTCCAAAATGGTACAAAAAGAGATCAAAATTTAATAAAAGAATTTGAGAAATTTATTATTTCTCTAACGGGACTGAAAAACTTAACCTGGATTTCTATTAAAGGAACTGCACCTGCTTCCTCAGTTAAAGTGATGGGAAAAATGAAGATACTAATCCCGCTTGAGGGAATAATTGATCCATCAGAGGAAATAGAACGACTTTCTAAATTAATAAACAAACTTAATACTGAAAGTGGGATGTTAAGTGCTAAACTGAAAAACAAGAAGTTTATTGAGAACGCTCCAAAAGAATTGGTCTTAAAAGAAAAAAATAGATTCAATCAATTAGACAATGAATCAGCAGAACTAGAATTGAAACTCCTAGAGTTAAGAAATTCTATTTAAATAAGAAATTTAACATAAATGTTCTATAATCTAATTCTTGGAGATTTTTTATGTTATTTCGTTCCTTTATTACAAGTGGTTTGTTAGCTCTTATTTTTACTGGAGTTATCTTCTTTTCTTCAATTATGGGCATAAAAAAAGAAATTCTCCTTGTATGGCCAAATTTTTTCATTATATCTTGGTTGATAGCTCTTTTATCAATAGGTGGATTCTTTTATGGCAGGAAACTTAAGAGAACATGGAAGAAAGAAACCGGTACGATTAAATGGTTTGACCCTAGTAAAGGTTATGGATTTTTAATAAGAGATAAAGGTGGAGACTTATTTGTTCATTTCAAATCTGTAAATGAAAAAGATAGAAGAAAATTAAAAGAAGATACTAGGGTAAAGTTCTCAGTGGAGACAAAGGAAAAAGGTCCTCAGGCAGAAAATATAGAGATTATTGAATAAAGCTCTAAAAGCTTCTTTCTAGAAACCAGAAAGTTCCTACACCAACTAATAAACACCCCATATAAGGTCTAAATGACGAAGGAAGATTCATTATTTTTTTATTAAATATGAAACTTATAAATAAAATAAATCCTATAATCAATAATTGCCCTAATTCTACTCCTAAATTAAACCCTAAAAGGGCATTTAAAAACCTACTCTCTTGAAAACCCACTTGAGACAAATAACCACCAAAACCAAAACCATGAACTAGGCCAAATAATGTAGTTATAAATAAAGATAGTCTTACTTTCTCAATTGTTACAAGATATAAATAAGTTAAAGAAAAGATACTTAAACCAATAAGCCCCATTAAAGATATATTTATATTTAATGAGAAAATTAATAAAAATAATATCCCCCAAAAAATACTTAGACATTTCAGATAAAAATATGTTTGACCTGTTTCTTTCAAAATCAACTCCAGCGCAATAAGGGCTATAGAAAAGCCTATAACAGCCTCTACCCAATTAGTCATAGGTGTTACAAATCCTAAAACTCCTAGAACTAGAGTTAAACTATGACCTATAGTGAATCCTGTTACAGCAATAAATAAACTTTTAAGTCTTCTATTTAATAAAATTAAACCTATTAAAAAAGCTAAATGATCAAAGCCTGAAGAAATGTGTTGTAAGCCCAATAATAAATAATCTAAGAAAGAAGTTCCTTGAAAACTCTTATCATTCTCCATCTTAAGAGAAGTATGCCGAGAAGAAGCTGTAAATAATATTTCTGGTAACTCCATTGAATCTAAAGTAAATCTTGCAATATGCGAATGGGATAAATCTTGATCAAAAAAAGTATTATTATCTATCTCAGTAATTGGCTCTTCACAAGAATAGTGCCAAGAAATATTAAAAGACCCATTTTGATTCGATATAAAAGATTCAATATCTTTACTTGAAATACAATTGCTTGGTAAAACAAACCCTTCTAACACCTCTTTAATTATTCTAGACTCCCAATCCCCTAGAAGATCAGGATACATCTTTGCTAAAACTGTTAATTTTACTGTGAAAGTAGCAGTTATAACCTGAGACTTATCCAATTCAGACTGAGTTATAGACCACTTAGAAAAGGATTCACTTCTTTGATGAGATGACAAATTAAGTGAAAGAAAAACTATTGAAATAAATAAAAGAAATCTTAAACTCACTAACCTTCAACTCCTTTCCTTTTTATGTCATACCATTTTTTTAAATTATCTATATAAGATCTCAAAGAATTATCATCTCTACGTTTCATAAATTCCGCTTTTATTTGATCTCTAGATACCTCAAAAGTTGGAAAAGGAGAATCCTGTTTATCTACTAAGTAGATAATTCTATAACCATTTGAAACTTTTTTTGGAGATGTAAATTCTCCGGGCTTAAGAGATTTTGCTAACTTCATCAAAGAAGGCCCTATGTACTCTCTTACCTTGGCTAAAGTCATCAACACATCTGGAATCTGTAATGTTGCCTGATCAGCATTTAAAGAAACCTCCTCGAAAGATTTACCTCTTTGGAGTTCAAAAAATGCTTTATCCGCTTTAATCAATGACTCATTTGTATTTCCTCTGAAATATAATTGCCTTACTCTTAATTTATCAGAACTCCTAAAAAAATCTTTGTTTTCATCGAAGAACTCTTTGAGTTCATTTTCTTTAATCGGTATTAAGGCATTATCAGATATTATTGAATTAATAATCTGCTGGATTATGGTACCTCTAATGACAGTATTATTACTCAATAAACCTAAATCAACTGCTCTTCTTATTAGCAGTTCCTCTTCTATCATCCTTTCCAAAACATATAACTTATCATCCTTAGTAAGGCTATTTGATTTGTCTTTACTTAGACCTTCCATTTGAAGTAAATATTTAGCTTTACTAATAGGAATATCATTTACTTTTGCGACCCAATTATCATTAGTGAAATTAGTTTCTTTTATTAAGGAATAAGCTACAAAAAAAATGCTTAAAAACATAATAATCAACAAAAAAGAATTAACTGATTTTTTTTTCATTTTCAATCTAAAACCATATTGATGTGAGGTATTCCATCCTCTAAATAAGCAGATCCAGAGATTTTGAATCCAAAATATTCGTAAAAACCTACCAACCTTTTCTGGGCACCAATTCTATTTCCTTGATTTGGATAAAGTTCCATTGATTTCTTAATGCCTTTTTCTACTAATAACTTTCCAAGACCCATTCCTCTGAAATTAGCTTTTAAAGATGTGACTACTCTAGCTATTGAAGGTTCTTTAAATTTGACGTCAGGAGAGATTAATCTAAGGTAAGCTACCAACTCATCAGAATTATCTAAACCCATCAAATGAAAACTTAAATTATCAATACCATCTAAATCTTGATAAATACATTCTTGCTCTACGCTAAATACTTCTATTCTTAATTTTAAAATAGAATACAACTCATCTGCTGTTAATGCTTTGAATTCCTTCCATACCCAATTTATTTCTTCTTTTTTCAAAATACTTTAAGGGCAAGGGTTAGGACAACTTAAATGAATATCATTAATCTTTTTTATAATTTCTTTGGATAACGAAACTTCATGACTATCTATGGCTATTTTTAACTGGTCTAAATTTGTTGCTCCTATAATATTTGATGTAACAAAAGATTGATGATTAACAAAAGCGAGGGACATTGTTACAGGATCTATATTTGAATCTGAGGCCAAGTCTAAGTAGTCTTGAATTATTCTTTCAGCATGGGTTGTTTCATACCTATCTCCTCTTTCAAATAGGGTAGTTCTTGCACCTGCGGGTCTAGCACCATTTTGATATTTGCCACTAAGATAACCTTGAGCAAGCGGAGAATAAGCAAGTAAGCCAACATTATCTCTATAAGAAAACTCAGATAAACCATTTTCATATACTCGGCTTAATAAATTATAAACATTCTGAACAGAAACCACTCTAGGCAAAGAGAATTCATCTGCTGATTTCAAAAATGATGCTAACCCCCAAGGAGTTTCATTTGATAAACCTATGTGCCTTATTTTACCTTGAGTTACTAGATCACCTAAGGCTCTTAATGTCTCTGTAGGATGGATCGCATTATCGAAATCTATATGCTTGTAACTCAGCCCTCCAAAAAGGTTTATAGGCCTATCAGGCCAATGAAGTTGGTAGAGATCAATATAATCAGTGCCTAGCCTCTCAAGGCTGCTATTTACTGCCTCTTCAATGCAAATCTTATCTAATTGATTAGGGCCATTTCTAAACCAATTTAGATCAGTCCTTCCCACTACCTTTGTTGCAAGAATTATCTTATCTCGATTACCTCTCTTTTTTAACCAAGAGCCTATATATTTCTCAGTTAAACCCTGAGTTTCAGGTTTTGGAGGAATGGGATATAGTTCTGCTGAATCAAAAAAATTTATCCCATTATCTAAAGAATAATCCATCTGAAGATGTGCTTCTTTTTCAGTATTTTGCTCGCCCCAAGTCATAGTTCCTAAACAAATTGAACTTACTTCAAGTCCTGTATCACTTAATTTTCTATATTCCATGAAATTTTTTCTCCATTGGCTTATTATGGCTTTATATTAATAAAAAAATAGATTCTAATGACAGATCAAGAAAATATATACAACTTTTCGTGTTTAAATAACAAAGGTGAAGAAAAACTTTTGTCTGAGTTTAGTGGCGAAGTCCTTCTTATTGTTAATACAGCGAGCAAATGTGGCTTTACCCCTCAGTATGCTGGCTTAGAAAAACTATTCCAAAAATACAAAGAAAAGGGATTCCAAATCCTAGCTTTCCCTTGTAATCAATTTGGTGGCCAGGAACCGGGAAATGATCAAGAAATAGAAGATTTCTGTTCTTTAAATTTTAATACAAGTTTTCCACTTTTTTCTAAAATAGAAGTTAATGGGGATAATGCACACCCCCTGTTCAAATATCTAACTTCAAGCATGCCAGGAATTCTTGGGACAGAGTCTGTTAAATGGAACTTTACTAAGTTCCTTATAAACAAAGATGGAATTCCTGTAGAAAGGTTTGCTCCAAATACTTCTCCTGAAAAAATAGATATGGAAATTAAATCTTTATTGAATTAATATTTTCTAGTCTATTAAATAGTTTTTCCAAGTTTTTTTTAGCTTTTTGGTCATTATGATTGCGTCTTCTCTTTTTGGACCTAATTTGTAATAATCTTTTCTTAGAGAAAGGTTTTTAAACCCCTGTGATTCATATAATGATATTGCCCCTATATTTGATTTTCTGACCTCTAATATGATTCTCAAGCAACCCATCGCTTTCGAGGCAAATAAGATTTGATCTAAAAGATCTCCACCTAGACCTATTCTTCTATACTCTTCACTTATCCCTATATTCAAAAGATGAGCTTCATCTAGAGCAATAGACTGAATAGCAAAACCTGTAGGTTTGTCATTATAGAGTTGCAATAAACAATAATGATTCCTTTCTAGACAATCTTCAAAATTTCCTTTGGTCCATGGATGTGGGTTTGAACTCTCTTCTACCTCTATTAAGAAAGGAAGATCTTCAGAAGTTACATATCTATAGGATATTTCTTTTTTATCCTTATTTATCATTATTCATTACCTGGATTCATTAAAGATAAAAACTTTAATTTACTATCTTTAGAGGACCATACTTCTTCAATAGAATTAAATGTATCGCATTTCTCAAAAGCATCTTTATAAGAATCTAAAATTTCAGAAGAAGATTTAGAAAAAATAAATAAATTTAGGGGAAACTCGGGCATATGATTTAACTCTACTTCAGAAATAGGATCTTTAGAAATATCTAGATATGCATTTAAAGAAGCTATAAACCTTTTATACTGAGATAGATTAATAAAATCTTTGTATTCCAAGATAATTAAAATTGATGAATTACCAAAGTAAATCAAACTGTCTTCAGAAATAGAAGTTTTTTTAAGTTTCCAAAAAATAAAGCCTAAATCAGTAAAATCTTTTTTAAGTTTAGCGTTCATTATTAATGTAAGACTTGGTCAATAAAATTAAATTATGCATTAAAATCTGCTCATAGCATTATAATCTATTTAGAAATGACAAAATTTATTAATAAATCCTCAAATAAATATAAGCCTTTTAAGCCAATTGATCTTAAAAAAAGAATGTGGCCAAATAATTCTATTGGTAAAAGCCCTACGTGGTGCAGTGTCGATTTAAGGGATGGGAACCAATCTCTAATAGAGCCAATGGGTCTCGAAAAGAAACTTAGAATGTTTAATTTGCTATTAAACATTGGATTTAAAGAAATTGAAGTAGGCTTTCCTTCGGCATCTCAAACAGATTTTGACTTTGTAAGAAAAATTATTGATGAGAAATTGATACCTAAAGATGTAACCATACAAGTTTTAACACAAGCAAGAAAAGAGCTTATCAAAAGAACTTTTGAGTCTCTGGAAGGCTCAGATAATGCAATTATCCATTTTTATAATTCTACATCTGCCCTTCAAAGAAGGGTCGTCTTTAATTCAGATAAAAAAGGGATTATAAAAATAGCCACCGAAGGTGCTGAGTTAGTAAAAAAGATCGCTTCTCTAAATAATTCTACAAATTGGTCATTTGAATATAGTCCTGAAAGTTTTACTGGCACTGAGCTCCCATTTGCTTTAGAAGTATGTAATAAAGTAAATGAGATCTTAGAACCAACTGAAGATAAGAAATCAATTATTAATCTTCCAGCAACTGTTGAATTATCTTCTCCTAATATTTATGCAGATCAAATAGAGTGGATGTGCCAAAATATCAAAAATAGAGAAAAGGTAATAATTAGCTTACATCCTCATAATGATAGAGGTTGCGCAGTAGCAGCTACAGAATTAGGGGTCATGGCAGGTGCAGACAGAATAGAAGGAACTTTATTCGGAAATGGAGAAAGAACTGGTAATGTCGACCTAGTGACTTTAGCGCTGAATATGTTAACCCAAGGAGTTGATCCTCATCTGAACCTTTCAAATATCAATAGCATCATGAGAGAAGTTGAATATTGCAATCAACTACCAGTTCATCCTAGACATCCATATGCAGGAGACTTAGTCTTCACTGCCTTTTCAGGATCACACCAAGATGCAATAAAAAAAGGATTAAGTGCAATAAGAAACTCTAATGAACCAGTATGGGAGGTTCCTTATTTACCAATAGATCCAGAAGATGTTGGTAGAACTTATGAAGCCGTAATTAGAATCAACAGTCAATCCGGGAAAGGAGGAGTGGCATATCTTTTAGAAAAAGATCATGGTCTTAGTATGCCTAGGAGGCTTCAAATTGAATTTAGTCAGCATATTCAAAAAATAGCTGATAAATCAGGAAAAGAAGTATTACCTGAAATTATATGGGATTCTTTCCAAGAAAATTACTTATCAAATAAGAATTTATATTCTTTTATAGAGCATCAAATTAGTTCTTCGTCTTTAGATGGCAAACAACTTGATGAACTAGTTGTAAAACTTGAAAAGAATAAGGAGACTTTAGAAATTCAAGGCTCAGGGAATGGTCCTATTGATGCTTTTATTCAAGGCTTAAATAAGAAAATGGAAGTAGAACTCAAAGTTTCAGATTACCATCAACATGCCATAAGCTCTGGAGCTGATGCAAAAGCTGTAGCATATGTAGAATTATTTAAAGATGGGTATAGTGCCTGGGGAGTTGGTATAAATTCTAATACTGTTATCGCCAGCTTAGAAGCTGTCATTAGCGGATTAAATAGACTCTGATACTTAACTAGTCATAAAAATGACTCCCAAAAGTAAAATAAAAGGGAATATCATAGCCGCTTATGGCGGATTAGCACTTCCACTAGCAATGATAGGCTACCCAATTGCGATATGGCTGATACCTTTTTACTCAGAAGTAACTAAATTCCCCCTAGCTTTACTTGCTGATATTTTATTATTTGCAAGATTCACTGACGTAATTACAGATCCTGTTATTGGACACTTATCTGATTCTACTAATACTCCCTTTGGCAGAAGAAAACCATGGATTTTATTAGGCTTACCCTTAATGATGATTTCGGTATATTTTTTATTTTCTCCTCTAGAAAATTTAAGTATCTATTATTTTCTAATTTTCATTGTTTTAATGTATTTAGGATCTACTCTCATTGGGATATCTTACAACGCATGGGGAGCTGAAATTTCTCCTGTATATCATGAGAGATCAAGAATAACTGCAGGGCGAGAAGTATTCACTCTTATTGGACTTTTGCTTTCTGCCCTAATTCCATTAGCAGTAGAGGTATCTGGAGCAGGTGTAACTATCTATGAAGGAATGACAAGAATGATAAGTGCTGTTTTCTTTTTTAAGGATTTTAATATTGGATATGATCTAAGGAATATTCTTCATTTCATGGGCTTGGGTATAGTTATATCCTTACCAATATTTGCATTCATCGCTTTAATTAGAGTTAAAGATCCAATGCCTAATATAGAAAATAGAACTTCATTGAAAGAAGGGCTAAAGATAGCTTTAAAAAATACTTTAGTTGTAAAGATTATCCTCATTACGTTCTTAGTAATAGCTGGTGAAAGCTTTAGAAACACATTATCTCTATGGTTTATGCGGGATGTGATAGGTGTTGAAACTATAGGGGCAGCCTATGCACGTTATTTCATCTCTGGATTAATTGCTATACCTTTCTGGCTTTGGTTAGGTAAGAAAATTGGAAAGCATAAAGCCTTTTCAATAACATTAATAACAACAGCATTGATAAGCTTCCTTAATTTCTTTTTAGATAATGGGGACTTTGTCTTTTTTCACTTCTTATTTCTTTTAAAGGGAGCATGTTTCGGAGGACTGCAATTCCTGCCTATTTCTATGTTAGCAGATGTAATAGATACTGATTCATTGAAATCAGGAGAAAAAAGAGCTGGAAATATCTTTGCTTTAAATGGAATGATTTTAAAAATTGCTGCCATGCTAGCTATTTGGGCTGCAGTAAGACTAGTAGATTTTTTTGGGTTTAACCCTGGAGTCATAAATACCCAAGAAGAACTGTTAGGACTTAGAATACTTTACACTATGGGGCCCAGCATCTTCTTTTTACCAGCTTTATATCTGAGTTGGTCGTTCCCATTAACAAAAGGAAAACATGAAGAGATAAGAAAAGAACTTTCTAATCAGAAAACTTAGGCTTCCTTTTTTCTATAAAAGCTTTAATGCCCTCTACATTATCAGGAGTACCAAATAACCTATTTTGTTCTTTAGCTTCAGCTAAATATGTTTCCAGATATGAACTGTCTATCGAAGCTCTCATAATATCTTTGGTTGAGCTTAATGCTTGAGGAGACTTTAAAGAAAGTATTTCAGCCCAAGAAATTGCTTCTTCCAATAAAGACTCTGATGGAACTACCTTATTAGCTAATCCTAACTCTAAGCACTTAGAAGCTGATAATCTTTCTCCTTCTATAGCAATTTGATAAGCTAATTTATAACCAATAGTGTTTGATAATAACCAACTTGCGCCCCCATCAGGTATAAGACCTATATTACTAAAAGCCTGAAGAATATATGAGTCTTCTGCCATAATAGTCAAATCACAAGCCATTGCATATGCGCTTCCTACTCCTGCCGCACCTCCATTTACAGCTGATATGACTGGTTTTGACATTTGCATTATATTTTTTAAACTTGGAAGATATCCTTTCACTAAAGCTTCTTCAGTATCTTTCCAATTAGCATCTTTTTCACTTAGATCTGCTCCTGCACAAAAACCTAAACCAGTCCCAGTAAGGACTAAACAACGTATTGATTTTTCCTCTTTCACAACCGATGTGGCTACTTCAATATCTTCTACCATCTGCCTATTAAAGGCATTTCTCTTTTCAGGTCTATTAAAACTTATGACGGCGATATTATTCTTAATTTCAAATAACAATGTTTTAAAATCCATATTTACTCCTTAAATTATTCTATTATCTTTCCAATTTAGCAAAATACTCTGCCCGCCCTTCTCTACATAAAACTTTTCATCTATCCATAGATTTGCAATAGCAGCCAATTGTCCATCCAAATATATTAAAGGAAGCCTATTTCTTTCCCAGGGAGGTGTTCTTTTTTCTTGGAATAGACTCTTTAAAGATTTTGAGCAATTCCTTCCAAAAGGTCTAATTATTTCTCCACCTTTTCTAATTTTAACCTCTACCTTTAATTTCTTATCATATTTTATACCATCTCCCTTTTGCCTAATCCCTGTAAGCTCTCCCGTGGGAAATTTAAGAGGAGAAAGTAAATCCCATAAATAAGTGTCATGCTTAGAAACCTGAATATTTTGATATCTAATAGCATGCAAATATCCATCATACTTTCTCACTTCGATGGAATTTCTTTGGTTAATCTTTCCTATAGATACTTCAGATGAAATATTATCACCTGATAAAATAATATTTTCGCAAATTTTATTAATAATTTTAGATTCAACATACTTCTGAGTTATTAGCCACACCCAGCGATGCAGAAGATTTCTCATTCTAGATTTATTTAATTTTTTTAATTTAGAAATAGACAATTTTGCAAGCTTATCTTCTTGAGTCATTTGTATATCTTGATCTGCTATATCATTTAAAATCTCTTGAGTATCTCTTGCTCTTTCTGAGAATCTTTTAAAAGAGTCTTGATAGCTTGGCCAGCGTTCTTCTACAATGGGTAATATCTTCTTTCTTATAAAGTTTCTATCAAATCTTAAATCTAGATTAGTATCATCTTCTACCCAATTCAGTTTATTTTGAATTGCATATTTCTTAATATTCTCCTTAGTGACTCCAAGTAATGGCCTTAGGATGGACTTATTTTTATATATTGTTTTTTTTGGGATACCTTTCATCCCATTTATACCTGACCCCCGTATCAATCTAAATAATATTGTTTCAGATTGATCATCCTGATGATGAGCTGTACAAATAACATCTCTAGACTCAGCCCAGTCACAAAGAAAAGCATACCTTTTATCTCTCAAAGATTCCTCATTTAAATGTTCATTTAATTTACTAGGTATCTGCCAAGAAATGAAATGAACTCCCAAATCATCTGCAATTTCAGCACAATGTTTTTCCCATAAATCAGAGGAGTTTGAGACTTTATGGTTAACATGTAATGCATAAATAGATGATTTATTTACAGATTTAGTAATTAAGTCTAAAAGAACATGAGAGTCTAACCCTCCAGAAAAAGCTACTCCTATTCTTGTAAAGGTCTTTAACTCTTTTAGAGTTAGAGGTTCAATTAGAGAAGCCATGGATTAAAACTATAAAGAACCATAAGACATGAGTCGTTGATACCTTTTACTTGTTAGTTCGCTTATATCTATATTTCTTAATTCTAAAATATTTTTTTCAATAGAGCCTTTAAGATTATTTGCCATGTAATCAGGATTTCTATGAGCTCCTCCTAATGGTTCTTTAATAATCTCGTCTATAAGACCGAGGTCCAGAATACTTTGTGCACTCAGCTGCATAGCTTCAGCAGCATCTCCAGCTTTATCAGAATCTCTCCATACTATTGAAGCACATGCTTCAGGAGTTGCTACAGAATAAGTTGAATATTCAGACATGCTAATTTTATCTCCTACTGCTATTGCAAGAGCTCCTCCAGATCCACCTTCTCCCATGATATTAACTATAATTGGAGTCTTTAATCTAGACATAACGCTCAAATTATAGGCTATTGCTTCACTCTGCCCCCGCTCTTCACTTTCTATTCCTGGATAAGCTCCAGGCGTGTCTATTAAAGTTACCACAGGTAAACTAAATCTTTCTGCTAATTCCATTAATCTACAAGCTTTTCTATATCCTTCTGGTTGAGCCATTCCAAAATTATGAAGTATCTTTTCTTCTGTAGATCTTCCTTTTTCATGACCAATTAAAACAACTTGATGATCACCTATAGTCGCTAAGCCCCCTATAATTGCTCTATCATCTCCAAACCGTCTATCTCCATGTAATTCGTCAAAATGACTACATATCTTTGTTACATAATCAAGAAAGTGGGGTCGCTTAGCATGTCTAGCTATTTGAACGCTCTGCCACGAAGATAAATTAGAAAATATTTTTTCTGTTAATAAAACTATTGAATCATTTAATTTATTAACTTCTTTACTTATCTTTTCAGGATCAGTCTCAGGTGAGTTTCTTAACTCCTCTAGTTTAGACTCTAAAGCTTCTATAGGTTTTTCGAAATCTAAATAATCTCCATTCATATCAAAACATAAAATTTTTTAATGCAAATATAAATGATTATCATACACCAATTGAATATTTTCTTTCCCAAAGGTCTTTTCAAGTGACAACAATCTATCCTCGTTTAAATTTAAATTGTATTCTTCGGGTAGTGATAAATCAGCCTCTGATTCTTCACCAGAATAAGTAATTAATAAGGGAGTTTTTTTACCCTCCTCTTCTATATTTATTTTTTTTATTTTTTCTAGATTTACCTTCAAATTTTTTGAATTCATCTTTAAATTAACATACTTACAATACTCTCTTCTTGCATCATCAAGGGTAAGAATATTCTGAGCTATTAATTTAAAAGTTTCTTTAAATTCATTACTAGAGAATTCATCCTTTTCAATATCTCCTTCAATGATAACTGTTTGTCCTTTTTTTAAAGCACTTCTAAACTTATCATAAATATCTGCCCAAATAGATACTTCTATTTTTCCAGAAAGATCTACTAAAGTAATAAAAGCAAATCTCCCTCTTTTTCCTTGACGCATATTCAACTGTGAAATGAAACCTCCTAGTCTAGCAAAAGAAGTATCTTGGGTTAGATCTCCTATAAGACCACTACACATCCTAGTTATTTCGTTTTGACGCCCTTTAATAGGGTTAGATTCTAAATAGAACCCTAAAGATTTATATTCAGCAATAGGCAAATTAAATTTATTTTCTGGGGTTAATGTAATCCTTTCAGGATCTGGATCTATCTGCTCATCCTCAAACAAATCACTAATCCCACTCTGTCTTCTGTCCATTAAATGCTCTACCTTCTTTAAGGTAGCATTTATAGATCTAAAGAGATCTTCTCTTACTCCTAACCCATCCATTGACCCAGATCCAATCAAAGCTTCTAATACCCTCTTATTAATACGAAATTTGTTCATTCTCAGACAAAAATCTTCTAAATTAGTAAAATGAGATATTTCACGTTCAGTTTGAATTCCTCCTATTAAAGATTCTCCAACCCCTTTAATAGCTCCAAGTCCATAAAGTATTTCATCATCTGAAATATCTAAAAAGAGATATTCACTCTTATTTATATCTGGCTTGGTTACTTTTAATTTCATTTCTCTGCATTCATCTACAAACATTTGAACTCTATCTGTTGAATCAATCTCACAAGACAAAACGGAGGCCATGAAAGAGGCAGGAAAATGAGCTTTAAGCCAAGCGGTTTGATAAGCAATAAGAGCATAACCAACGGAATGAGAACGATTAAATCCATAGCCAGCGAATTGTTCAATTTGATCAAATAAATTTCCAGCATACTTTTTATCTACTTTATTTAATGCACTTCCTTCGATAAAGGCTGATCTCTGCTGCTCCATTTCCTCTTTCTTCTTTTTTCCCATAGCCCTTCTAAGAATATCAGCCTGTCCTAAACTAAAACCAGCTAGATCTTGTGCTATTTGCATCACTTGTTCTTGATAAACAATGACTCCATAGGTAGGACTTAGTATATTTTTTACAGCCTCATGTCCGTAAGTGACATCCTCTCTTCCATGTTTCCTTTCAATATAAGACTGAACCATATTCATACCTAAGGCTCCAGGCCTGTAGAGAGCATTCATACTTACAATATCTTCAAAACGATTGGGAACTAATTGTTTTAAATACTCTCTCATACCTCTTGATTCAAGCTGAAAAACCCCTGTAGTGTCTGCCTTTTGAAGAAGGCTAAAAGTTTTTTTATCATTGAGAGGTAAATCATCTATCCTTAATTCTTTATTTATATTTTTTAGATTTACTCTTTTTAAAGTCCTATCAATAATTGTGAGTGTTTTTAGCCCTAAGAAATCAAATTTAACTAGTCCTACTGCCTCAACATCTCCCATATCAAATTGAGATGCAACAGTACCCTTTTCTTCATCTAAAATAAGAGGAGTAAAATCTGTTAAAGCTGTAGGTGCAATTACAACTCCAGCTGCATGTGTACCTACACTTCTAGCAATGCCTTCAAGTTTGAGTGCCATCTCGTAAACTTCCAAACCGCCATCACTTGAATTAACAAGTTCCTTAAATTCTTTATCCTTATAAGCTTGCTTAAGAGAAATACCGAGAACATCTGGCATAGCATTGACTAAAGATTCTCCAAACCAATATGGTTTATCTAATACCCTTACTACATCTTTAATTACAGCTCTAGCTGCCATAGTTCCTCTTGTTCCTATTTGAGCTACAGAGTCTTTGCCATATTTTTGTGTCACATAGTCAAGAACCCTATCTCTGCCATCTCTACAAAAATCAATATCAAAGTCCGGATTACTTACCCTTTCTGGATTTAAAAACCTTTCAAAAAGAAGATCATATTTTATAGGGTCTATAGAAGTAATGCCTAAGGCATAAGCAGTGATAGAACCAGCACCTGAACCTCTGCCGGGACCAACAGGTATTTCATTCTCTTGAGCCCAATTTACAAAGTCTGCGACTATTAGAAAATAGCCCGCAAAATCTAGTTTACATATCATATCGAGCTCATATTCAAGCCTTTCTGCATATTTTTCTTTATGAATATCATACTTATTTACTGACGATTCTATAAATTCAATTCTATTCTTTAATCCTTGCTCAGCGCTCTCCCTAAGCATGTCTTCATTACTTTTTCCTTCTGGGACATCGAAGTCAGGAAGGAAGAACTTACCAAGATCAATTTCTAGATTACATAGTTTAGAAATTTTAACTGTATTTTGAAGAGCTTCCGGTATATCAGAAAAAAGATTTATCATTTCTTCCGTTGAAGTTAAATATTGCTTTGGAGAATAGATCTTTTTTCTTCTAGGATCGCTTAATGTTTCACCTTTTTGAATACAAACCCTAGCTTCGTGCGCCTCGAAATCTGATAAATTTCCTTCTGAATCTATAGGCTCTAGAAACCTCACATCATTAGTTGCAACCAAAGGAACCTCATGCTGGATTGATAAATTTATAACACTAAGATTATGTTCCTCTTCTCCTTCCCTATTTACTCTTTGTATCTCTAAAAAAAAATTATTATTAAAAATTTTTTTTAAAGCTATCACTCTATCTGAAGCGAGGCTTTCATCTCCCGAAAGTAAAGATTTGCCTACATAACCAAATTGACCTCCTGATAAAGCTATGATGCCTTGATAATTACTTTCAAGCCAATCTAGGTTTACATGGGGAACACCTTTTTTTTGGCCATCTACATAAGACCTGGAAACTATTTTTGTAAGATTCTTGTAACCTAGATTATCTTTTGCTAATAAAACTAAAGTTCCTGAAGACTGATCAATATCCTCAACTAAGTTTATTTCCACACCTATTATTGGTTTAATTCCATTTTTTCTTGCAGCTTTATAAAATTTTATTAAACCAAAAAGATTAGAAATATCAGTTAAAGCTATAGCAGAAAAATTTTTTTTATAAGCTTCCTCTGCTAAATCATCTATTCTTATTATTCCATCTGATAACGAAAATTCAGAATGTACATGTAGATGTATAAATTCTTGATTAGTATTTAAGCCCATTAACTTCATTATCCAATTTTTTTAAAGGTTTGAAAGTCATTCTGTGGTGTTTACATGGACCAAATTCTTTCAACGCTTTCAAATGAAATCTTGTAGGATATCCTTTATTATTTTTGAAATCATAAATAGGGAATTTTTTATCTAATTTTTTCATTAACTCATCTCTGGCAACCTTAGCAACTACAGATGCAGCCATAATACTGTGTATTTTAGTATCGCCTTTAATAATCATTTCTAATGGCAAATCTGTACTAGGTGCAATATTCCCATCAATAAGAAGCTTTGAAGGCCTACATGAAAGGGATTTAATAGCTCTTTTCATTGCTAACAAGCTTGCACGTAATATATTTAAAGTTTCTATCTCAGTAACACTAGACTTTCCTATACTAAAAGCTATTGCATTAGCTCTTATTTCCTTATCAAGTCTAATTAGTTCTTTAGGACTTAAACTTTTTGAATCATTTAAACCGATAATTCTTTTTTTGCCTAAAATAACAGCTGCTGCATACACAGGACCTGCTAGAGGACCTCTACCTACCTCAT
Organism: SAR86 cluster bacterium; assembly: GCA_029268615.1. NCBI lineage: Bacteria > Pseudomonadati > Pseudomonadota > Gammaproteobacteria > SAR86 cluster bacterium. The sequence continues at coordinate 157,889 of JAQWNM010000010.1, forward strand.
CAACTCCAGCAATTAACATTTAGAATAGAATTCGATAATTGCATCTTTAGCTGAACTAGGACCTTTACCTATTAAAGAAATATGAATTTTCCGAAATTTTTCAAGAATTATTGAACGTTTTATACTTCTTAATTCTTTAAATGACTTTAAGATATTATGTTTTGTTACCTTGCCTTGCAATAACTCCGGAACTATTTCTTCATTACTCAATAAATTGGGTAAGGAAAAGTAAGAAATATTTAAAAAAGGTTTAATAAAAAAATAACTAAACCAATTTGTTTTATAAATAACCAAAGACGGAACGCCTAGAAGCAAGGCTTCCAGGCTAGCGGTTCCTGAAGTTATGATTCCATAATCAGATTTTTTTAAAATTTCATGAGAATTACCAAAAGTAAATTCTATAAATAATAATTTATCCTCGTCTCTATTAAGTAATTGCAAATGATCCTTGCTAACTAAGGGCATTACAAAATCCATATTAGTATATTGTGATTTAAGTTCCTTGGCTGCTTCAATCATCAGAGGTGCTAATAATCTTATCTCAGATTCTCTACTTCCAGGCATTAAAGCCACTCTGATATTTTTATTATTTTGATCATTCAAGAGATCACTAGGTAAATCTAATTTTTGTGCTAGAGGATGTCCAACATATTTTACATTTACTTCAGAGTCTTTATAAGAACTTTCTTCAAAAGGAAATAAAGTCAACATTAAATCTACTGATTTTTCAATCTTCTTAATCCTTCCCTTACGCCAAGCCCAAACTGAAGGACTAACATACTGAATGGTTTTAATAGAGGCTTCTTGTTTTAATGACTTTGCTAATGGAAGATTAAAATCTGGAGCATCTATTCCAATAAATAGATCGGGTTTATTTTTTTTAAGAAAATCTTTTAGTTTTTTTCTAAGCTTTATCAATTCCGGTAACCTTTTTAAAGGTTCCCAAATTCCCATTACCGAAATCTTATCTAAGTCAAAAAAAGATTTTAAGCCTGCTTCCTTCATTTCTTGACCGCCAACCCCTATAAATTCGCAGTCAGGAAAATCCTTTTTAATGGATTCTATTAATGAAGCACCTAATTGATCTCCTGACTTCTCACCAGCTACTATTCCTATCTTTAATAATGGCTTACTTTTTATATTTTCATGCGGCATTATCGAACAATACCGCGAGTAGAATTTATAAGAGATTTAGCAAACAAATCAACTTCAGGATGTTTTTTGATCAAGGGTGACATTTGATCTAGAGCTTCATCTACTGTTAATTTATTTCTATATGTTAATCTATATGCAGATCTTAGAGCTTCTATTTTTTCAGCGCTAAAACCAATTCTTTTTATACCTGTTGTATTTATTCCAAAAGGCGAAGCAGGATTACCTCTCACTTTAACAAAAGCAGGAATATCTTTATTTACAGCGCTACCCATAGCACAAAAACTGTAAGCACCTAAAGAACAATATTGATGAACAATTGCATATCCTCCAAGTATAGCTCCTTTACCAACTTTAACTGCACCAGCAATAGCTGCTTGGTTAGTTAAAATAGCATCATCTTCGATAATACAATCATGAGCCACATGAGAATATGCCAAAAGCAAAATATTATTACCTATTCTTGTGACCCCTTCCTCTTGAACCGTACCTCTATGAATAGTCACACCTTCTCTGATTACATTGTTATTACCTACGATAAGTTTTGTAGGTTCTCCTTTATATTTTTTATCTGGACTTCCGTCACCTACTGAAGCAAATTGAAAAATATGATTATCTTTTCCTATTTCAGTTGGGCCATTAATAATTACATGCGACTCAATTTTAGTACCAGATAAAATTTTTACATCTGGGCCTATAACTGAGTATGGCCCTATCTGAACTCCTTCTTCTAAATAAGCTTTTTTGTCAATAATTGCTGTTGAATGATGCATTATTTAGGCCTGTCTGCGCATAGAATAATTGCTTTACCAATAACCTTATCATTCACTGAAGCAGAGCAATTAAACTTCCAAATTCCACTCTTCTCTGCAAGAACTTTGGACTCTAGAATTATCTGATCTCCCGGAACAGCTGGATTCTTAAATCTTAAATTATCTGCTCCTACAAAATAATAAATAGAGCCCTGTTCAGGTTTTTTATTCATAGTTTTAAATCCTAAGATTCCTGAAGCTTGGGCCATAGCTTCTAAAATTAAAACACCAGGCATGACTTGTTTTCCAGGAAAATGGCCATTAAAGAAAGGTTCATTTGTGGTAACATTTTTTATAGCTTTTATATATTTCCCTAATTCAATCTCAACAACTCTATCTACCAACAAGAATGGATAACGGTGAGGTAAATATTCTTGAATTTCTTCAATATTGATCTCTATTTCCATATCTATACCTTTATTAAATTATAATTTTTTATAAATATTATTAAGCTTCTTAAAGAGAACTGCATTTTTTCTCCATTCTTTATTTTCCATAATAGGAGTTCCAGAAGAGTATATTCCAGGCTTCTTAATAGATTTTGTTACTAAAGTCATTGCAGTAATATGAACTTCATCACATATAGAAATATTATCAATAACTCCGCAACATCCTGCAATAGTACAAGATTTTCCTATAATGGAACTACCTGCAATAGCGCTATTAGCTGCTATTGCTGAAAACTCACCCACCTCCACATTGTGAGCTATGTGCACTAGATTATCTATTTTCACATCTGAACTAATAATAGTATTACCAACCGATCCTTTATCTAAGGAAGAATTAGAACCTATTTCTACTCTATCGTGAATGATAACCCTGCCTAAATGTTCAATCTTAAACCAGTTACCATCTTCTTTAGCAAAACCCAAACCATCTGATCCTACTACAGTTCCGCTATGAATTATTACATCTTCACCTATTTCACTATCACTATAGATTGTCACATTTGGGTAAATAATAGAATCTTTTCCTATTTTTACATTTCTTCCTATGTAACAACCATTTCCAACTTTAACACCATCATCGATAAAAGAGTCTCTGCCAATAGTTGTAAAAGGTCCTATTGATGATGACTTACTTAACTCCGCTGCATCATGAATATCCGCTTTATCCGAAATGCCCTCTTTTAGCTCTTCGCTAAAAGGAATTTTAAAAAGTTTTGTTGCTTTTGCATATGACAAATAAGGGTCTTTTGAAATCAACACACTTGAAGAAGTTAAATCAGCATGCTCTTTCGAAATAATGATTGCACAAGCTCTACTTTGGTTGAGATCAGAAAGAAATTTCTTTTCTGAAAAAAAGGAAATTTCTTTCTCAGTCGCTTTATTTAAGGGTCCAATGCCATAGACAAGTTGTTCCTTATTACCTTTAAGGGTTGCTCCTATCTGATTAGCTAAATCTTCAAGAGTAAGATTTTTGGAAGCAGACACAAAAAACTATTCTTCCTTTTGATTAAGGAGCTCAACTACTTCAGGAGTAATGTTTAATGAAGGATCTCCCTGATCCCATCCTAAAACAGCATTTCTTTGAAGAAGTATTTTTATTCCCTTAGCCCTCATGAGTTCTGTAAGAACTTTCTGCACCTTTGGCGCTTGTTCTTGCTGAATACCCTGAACTAATTCATTTCTCATTTGCTGTAATTTCTGATTCAAAAAATTAGCATCTTGTTCAAGAGACCTTAATCTCTTTTGAGCTTCCAACTTTTCTTCATCTGACATTGTTGTTCCATCTTTTTGAACATTGGCAGCTATTTCTTGAGCTTCATTAACTTTTAGTTGAAACTCTTCTGACACTTCCTTCCATTCTTTGCTATTAGAAAGCTCTTCAAAAGCTTGCTTAGCTAGTTCTGTACTAAGAATAGCTGCTTCAACATCTATTACTGCTATACCTTCTAATTCAGCTGAAAATAAATTAGCTGATAATAGTATTGGAATAAAAAAGAACAATATTTTACGATGTATCTTAATCATGTTAACTCCTTGATTTTTTTGTTTGCGAATTTTAACTTTTTATTACTACTAAATACTACCTTAATCTTAAAATTGGCTACCAATTTCAAATTGAAAACCTTCAGTTTCATCTAACTCGCCCTGATTAAAGGGCTTAGATATGGCAAAGGACATAGGGCCCAATTGAGTAATCCAAGACACCCCAAAGCCAAACGAATACCTTAATTCACCAATATCTAATTCACTGCAATTTACATTATATTGAGTTTCTTTACATTCTTTAGCGAAAACATTTCCTGCATCTATAAAAATAGAACTTCTTAGAGATCTCTGATCTTCTAAAAATGGTAACTTAAAAATAAAATCTAACCCACCCTCAAGCAAATAAGCTCCGCCAATTGATCTATCATCTTGATAGGAATATGGATTATAAATAAAATTTCCATCCTCACCCTGTAATGGGTTACCTTCATTATCTAAATAATATGGCGAAGGAGTAGCTCTAGGTCCAAGAGTATTTTGTTTAAAACCCCTTACTGAACCAACTCCTCCAGAATAAAAATGTTCGAAAAATGGAGGCACTTCAGTATCTCCATAAGCCTCTAATGCGCCTAATTCTCCCCTTAAACCTATTATTAATCTTCCTCCAAAGAGAGGTTTAAAATACTTATGCCTATAAGTCGCCCTTAAATAAGTTAGAGAACTTCCAGGAACAGTTACCTGCAATGCCAAAGATTGTGACTGACCGGCCGTAGGAAAAATACCTCTATTTAAAGTAACCTTTGACCATACTAGTTGAGTTTTTAAGACTTCAAAATCCGTCCCTTCTGAAGAAATGAAATCGATAATTTGCGAAGCTGGCAAGGAGCCTGCATCTATCTGCGTATGATCATAATTTAGATTGAGACCAATTCTTTCAATATCAGAAATTGGAAATCCGAATTGGATTCCAGCTCCATAAGAGTCAGATGTATAACTTGCTATATTAAATTCTCCATAATCAGATTCACGAAAGTACAAACTATAACCTCTACTCACACCTTCAGAAGTATAATAAGGATCCCCATAATTAAAAGAATAATTTGTTTGCCAATCACTTTTATTGATTCCTATTCCTACTTGCTTGCCTGTGCCAAATGCATTATTTTCTGAATAATTTAAACCCAGAGTCATGCCATAAGCGCCATAGCCAAGGCTACCTCCTACACTTCCTGAATACTCCTCTTCAACAGTAAATTCAACATCTATCTGATCAGATACGCCAGGTACTGGCTTAGTTTCTGATTCAACTTCTTTAAAGAAACCTAAACGTTCAAGTCTAAGCTTTGAATTTTCAATTAACTGATTGGATGCCCAAGCGCCCTCCATTTGTCTTAATTCCCTTCTCAAGACTACATCGTGTGTTCTTTCATTTCCTTTGAAAGAAATTCGCCTAACATAAGTTCTTTGTTTAGCATCGACATAGAATGTTAGGTCAACTTCACCTGTTTCATCATTTACTTCTGGTACTCCCTTTATCTCAGCAAAGGTATATCCTTCGTTTCCTAAAATATTAGTAAATAATTCTTCAGTTTCAGTAATTAATATTTGAGAAAATATCTCTCCTTTCTGTATTAGTACTAACTGATTTAAAATTGCTTCATCTATAGGAAGATCTCCTGCTATATCTATATCATTAACTATAAAAGTATTACCTTCTGTTATATTTAAAGTTATAAAAACAGACTTTTTATCATGAGAAATAGAAACTTGCGATGAATCAAGTTCAAATTCTACATAACCTCTATCTTTATAAAATGAAGTTAAGGTTTCCATATCACCTTTTAACTTTTCTCTAGAATATCTATCATCATTTTTAAAAAAAGAAAGCCATCCTCCGACGCTTAATTCAAAACCTTTTAAAAGCTCTTCATCTAAGAAAGAATTGTTTCCTATAATATTAATATTTGAAATCTTTGAAACTTCCCCTTCCTCTATCTCAATCTTTACTCCAACCCTATTTCTTGGCTCACTTTCAGCTTTAACATCTACTTTTGCACCATACCTACCCTGACTTATATATTGTCTGTTCAATTCTAAACTCAGTCCGTCCAAAATAGATCGTTTAAACACCTGCCCTTCAGATAAACCAGCCCCTTTAAGGCCTTTCATGAGATCCTCAGTTTTTAAAGCCTTATTTCCTTCTATCTCTATAGAGGCTATAGAAGGCCTTTCCTGTATATTAATAATCAAGGTGTCTCCATCTCTACCAATCTCTATATCATCAAATTGACCAGTTGAAAATAGAGACTTACTCACATCAATTAAAGCATAACTATCTGCTGAGTCTCCTACAGATAAAGGCATAGCGGAGAAAACACTTCCTGCTGAAACTCTTTGTAAACCACTTATCCTGATATCACTTATTACCCATTCTTCAGCACTCAAGGTTACTGGCGACAATAAGCTTAATGACATAATTAATCCTAAAAATAGAGTATGTATATAAGTCTTGTTAAAAAAAAGCACTAAATTATCCTCATAACATCATTAAAGATAGCAAAAATCATCAAGCTACCTATAAATAAAATACTTAATCGAAAAGCGTATTCTAGAAAGTTTTCAGAAATAGGCGAACCTTTTATTTTTTCGATTATTATTAGAAAGATCTGACCTCCATCTAAAATGGGAATTGGCAATAAATTTATTAAACCTAAATTGATACTTATAAAAGCCATTAAAGAAAAAAATGATATTAAACCAGTCTTAGCAGCTGATCCTGCCATCATAGAAATCTGTATAGGTCCACCAATATTATCAGCGTTTACGCTTCCAAATATCATTTTTTTAATAGATTCAAGAATTAGTAAAGAAAAGTTTAGAGTTTGGTCAACAGCCTTAATGAAAGAAGAGATTAAATCTAGTTTGGTATAAATAATTAGCTCTTCAGGAAAATCTTCTATAGAAGAAATTCTAGTTACACCTAATCTACCTCTAGATATTCCGGAATCAAAAATTTTCTCTTCTACCACAGTCGAAATTATGAGTTCTTCTTTATTCCTAATAACCTTAATATCAACTAATCTTCCTTTATTAAAGTTAATTTCCTCTACCAAGTGACTCCATGTTTCTATTTTTTTATTATCTATTTCTATAATTAGATCTTGGGACTGAAGTCCTGATACTTCGGCAGGACTGCCATCTAAAATAGATGAAATCTTTGCTGGAATATAAGGACTTATTCCAAATGATCTAGTAAGATTTTCTTCACTTGATATTTTATAAGGTTTAATAATTTCAACAAAAGTTATTTTTTCTTCTTTTGAGATGTTATCAATATAGTGTATTTCAAAATTTCCAGATGACCCTGCATTTGATAATAATACTCTATTGAGATCTGTAAAAGTTTGTAATGGAGTGTCATTTATAGAAAGAATTAAATCTCCTGTGGAAAGATCAGATTCATATGCCATTGTATCTGGATAGACATCTCCTACAACGGGCGCTAATTCTTTCACCCCAACCATAAATGATATTAAATAAATACAAATAGCTAATAAAAAATTTGCTGCCGGACCTGAAGCAGCAATAAATGCTCTTTTTCCTGCCGAAGCATTTAGTATTGAATTGCCTTTGTCTTTCTCTGGAAGTTCTTCATTTACTAAAAAAACATCCTCTCCCTGCATTTGAACGTAACCCCCTAGAGGAAAAAGTCCAAATGCAAATTCTGTTCCATATTTATCAACCCTACTAAAAAGAGTTTTGCCAAACCCAACTTTAAATCTTATTACTCGTACTTGATAATATCGTGCTGCAAGAAAATGACCCAACTCATGCACGGCAACTATAAAACTTATTAAGAAAGTTGCTGATAGGATTATTATTACTAAATTAATTAGGGGTTCCATTTAATGAATTTATTCTTTTATTTGTTTCAACTCTAGCAATTAGGTCAGTTTCAAAAATGTCTTCAATAGATTGGACACTTTTAACTTCTAATTTATCCATTATATATTCAACTAATTCCATTATTTGAAGGAATGAAATTTTCTTATCTAAAAAACTTTGCACCGCCACTTCATTTGAAGCGTTAAGCACCACCGGAGAAGTTCCGCCTTCTTTTAAAGCTCTCCTAGCTAAATTTATACTAGGAAAGTTTTCTAAATCAGGATCTGAGAAAGATAAAGAACTTAACTTTGTAAAACTAATTAATTTAGATCCAGATTCTATCCTTGAAGGATAACCCAAACCATAAGCAATGGGAACCTTCATATCGGCAACAGAAATATGAGATAAAACTGAACCATCAATGTATTCAACCATTGAATGAATTAACCCTTCTGGATGAATAAGAACTTCAATGTCTCTTTCTTCAACACCGAATAACCATCTAGCCTCAATTATCTCAAGGCCTTTGTTCATTAAAGTAGATGAATCTACAGAAATTTTTGGCCCCATATCCCAAATAGGATGAGCAATAGCTTCATCTCGGGTAATTGAACTAAAAGTAGAAGGTTTTCTTTTTAAGAAAGGGCCGCCTGAACCAGTTATATATAATTTCTTAATATCTTTTCCATTATTATTAGAAAGACATTGATGAATTGCACTGTGTTCACTATCCAAAGGAAAAATAACTGCCTTAGTTTTGTTTGCTAAATTATTTAATAACTCTCCAGCAACAATGTAGGACTCTTTATTTGCTAACAAAACTTTTTTGCCTGCTTCTATTGAAGAATATACTAATTGTAAACCAGAAATCCCTACCATCCCTGCTATGACAGTGTCTATAGATCCATCTTGAATATAAGAAATTAACTCCTTCTCTGATTTTATGAGGATAGTATTCAGAGAAGAGTTTGAAAGTTCTATCTGAAACAGATTAGATGCTTGCCTATCTTTTATGAATGCAAAGGTCGGTTTAAGCTCCTCACATTGTTGCATTAATAATTTATAGTTATTCAAACAAGTAATTATAGAAATTTTAAACTTTTCTGGATGTAGTTTAATTACTTCTATAGAAGAAGTTCCAATTGACCCAGTAGAACCTAATAAAGCAATTTTTTCCATTCTTGTATGTTTAAGACAACATAAGAATTATTAAAACTATTATAGGAAAAACTGCAAGGTGGCTATCAATTCTATCAAAAATACCGCCATGACCCGGAATGAGTTTTGAAGAATCTTTTACCCCAGATATTCTTTTAAGCATACTTTCTGTAATATCGCCTAATGCAGAAAATAGACAAATAATAATCATTATAAAAATACATGTTAAAAAAGAGATTAGTCCAAAATATGCATTCAATAAAGATATTATCCCGGTAGTGACAAAAATCGCACCAAAAAGACCTTCTAAAGTCTTATTCGGGCTAATGCTAGGAGCAAGTTTGTTTACACCTAGTAATTTACCAAAAAAATATGCGCAGGAATCCATTACTACACTTATAAAGACTATTAACAACAATATTAATCGTGAATTTTCGATATTTTTCATAAATAAACTAGTAGTGCCAAAATCAAATGAAAGAATAACTAGAAGCGATGCCCAAAATGAACTATGGATTAAAAGCCCAAGAGAAAACCAACTCAAATTTAGATCAAGAAATCTAATTCCCAAGGGGTAAATAGAAATTAACACAATGGCAGCTAACCACCATAGAATTCCAAGACCAATAAAGAAATATAGAATTAAATTACTCAGATAAGGAAGGGTTAAATAATCCAGACCCCAAATGAATAATAAAGTTATTAATATTAAAGAAATTTGTAAAATTTTTAGTGCCTTAGAAATATGTCGAAGACTGAAAAATTCTTTAGCTGACAAAAAAATTAAAACGAAACCTAAGACCTTTAGTAAATAAAATGGCAAAAATATTATAGAAAATAAAAATATAAATCCTAAAAAAATTCCTGTTATAACTTTGGTCTTCATAAACTTAGGGATTATTAAAATTTGATTTATTACCAAAATTTCTTTTTCTTCTCGTAAATTCTTTTATGGCATTTTCAAACTCTTCTTTTGTAAAGTCAGGCCATAAACAATCAGTAAAATAAAATTCCGTGTAGGCAAGCTGCCATAATAAAAAATTACTTATTCGTAATTCTCCTCCGGTTCTAATACAAAGATCAGGATCTTTGAAATCTGATAACGAAAGATTTTTTGAAAAATCTTCTTCAGTAAAGGATTTAAGTTCGGCAGAAGATGAATAAAGTTTTTTGGTGGCTTGGAGAATATCCCATCTTCCGCCATAGCTCACAGCGATAACTAAATCTAACTTTTTACTATCAGTAGCTGTTCTAGCTTCAGAAGATTGCATTTTTTTTCTTAAAGCTTCATCAAATTTACTTAAGTCGCCTACAAACCTTATGGCTACCTCGTTTTTTATTAAATTAGGTACTTCTTTTTCTATTGCTTGAGCAAAAAGATCCATTAGTAAAGAAACTTCTTCTTGGGATCTTTCCCAGTTTTCACTACTAAAGGCAAAGAGGGTTAAAACTTCAATCCCTATTTGAGCTGAGAATTCTACTAATTCTCTTACTTTATTGACTCCTTCTTGATGCCCAGATACGCCGGGTAATTTTTTGTCTACAGCCCATCTATTATTACCATCCATGATGATAGCGACATGGTTTGGAAAGCTGTCTTCGCTTTGAAAAGTATTCATGGATATTCTAGAAATCTAGCAGGTCTTTTTCCTTATTATCCAAAGAAGTGTCAATATTCTTTATAAATTCGTCAGTGAGATTTTGAATTAACTCTTGTCCTTTTCTGTCATCATCTTCACTAATTTCTTTTTCTTTTAGAAATTCTTTTAATTGAGAGTTCCCATCACGCCTAATATTCCTAATAGATATTTTAGAATTCTCCGCTTCTGATTTAGCCTTCTTAATAAGATCTCTACGAGTTTCTTCAGTTAACTTTGGAACTATAACTCTTATTTTATCCCCAGAAGTAGCTGGATTTATACCGATATCTGACTCATAGATTGCTTTCTCTATGTCAGGAAGTAAGGTAGATTCGAAGGGTACAATAGATAATGTTGTTGCATCTTCTATGCCTATATTGGCTAATTGAGATAGCGGTGTAAGAGATCCATAATAATCTATTTTTATTGAATCCAATAAAGAAGGATTTGCTCTTCCTGTTCTAATGGATTTAAAAGCTGTCTCCAAAGCATCTAGAGCTTTACCCATCCTATTTGTAGAATCTTCTATAATATCTTCTAGCATAACTTCTACTCAGAATCACTAATCTGAGACATAACCTCAGTTGCAAAATCTACTTCCTCTTTTTCAATTCCTTGACCTACTTCTAATCTAATAAATTCAGATACATTTCCATTGTTTTCTTTTAGATAGGCCTCCACAGATTTCCCTGGATCCTTTACAAAACCTTGCTTCAGAAGACTTACTTCTGAAAGATATTTATTTAACCTACCAGTGACCATCTTTTCTTGGATTTCAGCAGGTTTATTTTCTTTCGAAACTTGGGATCTTATAATATCTAGTTCTTTATCTATTAAATCTTGGCTTAAATCTTTAGGCGAAACTACCAAAGGGTTAGCAGCAGCGATATGCATAGCTATATCTTTCCCTAATTCTAAAGAGCCTTGATTTAAGGAGACAGCTGAAGCTATCTTATTATTGCTATGGATATAAAAATTTACAACCTCACCTTCAATACTTTCAACTTTTCTTATCAGAATATTCTCACCTATCTTCTGAATCAATGATTCTCTATCATTTTCAAGTTGTTGATTAACATGATCTAAAAGACCGTCATTCAAATCATAACTTTTTGCAACAATGGAAGCTTTTTCACAGAAATCTATAAAGTTTTTATCTTTGGAAACAAAATCAGTTTCACAATTAACTTCTATCAATATCACTTTATTCTCTTTGGAGGTCTCTGCCAATATAATTCCTTCAGCTGCTGACCTAGTTGATTTCTTTTCAGCCTTTAATGCACTACTTTTCCTTAAATTAACTATGGCTAACTCTATATCACCTGAGGAATCTTGAAGAGCTTTCTTGCAATCCATAAGTCCCAGACCAGTCTTTTCTCTTAAATCTTTAACTTGTGAAGCTGATATTTCTGTCATTATTTTAGCCTTATATCTATATTAAAAATTGAAATTAATAGTCTACTGGTTTCTTTCCAGAGTTAGCTACTTCTCCTTCTCCCAACTTTTCTTGCGGATTATCTTGAACTTCTTCAACTGATTCATCTTCTTTTTTTCTTGTTATAGAAGGACCAGACCCAACACTTCCTATACCTGTTGCTAATTCTAAACCCTCTAAGCAAGCATCTGAAATAGCTCTGGTAAATAATCCAATAGATCGCATTGAGTCATCATTAGCCGGTATTACATAATCTATACCTTCCGGGTCACTATTCGTGTCAACTATGCCTATGATTGGTATTCCCATTTTTCTAGCTTCTGTTACTGCAATAGATTCTAATTTCACATCTACTACAAATAATGCATCGGGCAATCCTCCCATCTCCCTGACTCCACCTATAGACCTCTCAAGACGATTAATTTCTCTTTCAATTTTTAAACCCTCTTTTTTTGTTAACTTAGAAAATGTTCCATCTTCTTTTTGAACAATGAGGTCTTCGAGACGTTTTATAGAAGACCTAATAGTCTTATAATTTGTAAGCATACCCCCTAACCATCTTTGGCTTACATAAGGCATTCCACATCGAGAAGCTTCAGTTTCTATAATTTTAGAAGCTGTTCTCTTTGTAGCTACAAAAAGTAATTTATTATTTTTTGAAGCTAAAGATTTAACAAATTCTATAGCTGGTGGTAAGGATTCTAGAGTTAAATTTAAATCATGAATATGAATTTTATTCCTTACTCCAAAAATATACTCTTCCATTCTTGGATTCCAATATTTGGTTTGATGACCAAAATGTGCTCCAACTTCCAGTAGGTCTTCGAGTGTTATTTCACTCATATGTGCTCCTTAAAATGTGAGCGATTATCGCTCGGGTTAAACTTCCGCATATATCTCATTTGACTGACTAACAGAGCTTGTTGCCAGCACCCAAAAAAAGACTTAATAATACGTGCGTCTTTAATAAACAAACCTCTCAGAGAACCTTGGAGCCTCTAAAAGGAAGGCATTTATATCACAATAATAAGAATTTAAGAAGAAAAACTATGTATATCAGACATTTGATAGATTCCTTTGGATTGACTGCTTAGCCAAATCCCAGCTTCTAGTGCTCCTTTAGCAAAAACTCCCCTATCAGTTACTGAATGTTTTATTTCTAGAAGTTCATGTTCATTCTTAATAAAAATTTTATGTTCGCCCTTTATGTCTCCTTTTCTAATGGAAATAATATCCTTATCTCTAATTTTCTTATTTAACTTTTTATTTATTACCTTAGATAAGTATTTTGAAGTTCCTGAAGGCATATCCTTCTTATGTTTATTATGAGTTTCTTCAATTTTTATATCGTCAAAAGGTATTAAAAGATCACCTGACATCTCAATCATTTGTTCTATAAAATTAATACCCCTACTTGTATTTGGAGTTATTAACAGAGGGATGTGTTGAGCATGCAATTCTAATTCATTACATTCTTTTTCGTTAAAACCTGTCGTACCTATAACTAAGGGTATCTTATTTTCTGCTGCATAATTAGCAACCATTAAAGAATAATCTTTGAAAGAGAAGTCTATTATAACATCTGCATTATTACAGTTAATGAAATTAGATGATAAAAATATACCTAGCTCTTCGCGACCTAATAACTCACCTAAATCTTGACCTATTAAGTCATTATTTTTGGAACCAGAAGCTCCGACTAAGTTACATCTAGGGTGTTCTTCAGTTGCGGAAATAATCTCTTTTCCCATTTTTCCAGTTGCACCTGTTATAAAAACATTAACCATCTGATCAGATTACACTAGTTACTTAGAATCAAAAAAAGATTTTACTTTTTTAAACCATTCATTAGACAACGGGGTCTGTTTATTACCATTTTTTAAAGAAGCTTCTAATTCAATTAAAATTTCTTTTTGTTTTTTTGTTAATTGCTGTGGAGTTTCAATAACTACTCTACAAAGCAGGTCTCCAATTGAGCCACCTCTTACAGGTTTTACTCCTTTTGACTTCAAGCGAAATAATTTACCTGTCTGTGTACCTTCAGGTATTTTAATCTTTACTTTACTTTCTAAAGTAGGTATCTCAATTTCTCCTCCTAATGTTGCCTGGATAAAACTAATAGGTGTTTCACAATAAAGATGTTTGCCATCGCGCTCAAATACTTCATGATCTAAAACATTAAATTCTACAAAAAGATCTCCAGCTTGCCCTCCTTTTACTCCACCTTCACCCTCTCCCGATAATCTAATACGGTCACCTGAATCTACTCCAGCAGGAATTTTAACTGATAATGTTTTAGATTTCTGATTTCTACCTTGACCTTTGCACTCGTTGCATGGATCAGAAATAATTTGCCCTGAACCACTACAACTTCTGCATGTTTGTGCAACTGAAAAAAATCCTTGTTGCATCCTTACTTGACCTGCTCCATTACAGTCTCTACAGGTTATTGGTCTTGATCCAGGTTTACTACCAGAGCCTGCGCAGATATTACAAGTTTGTAAAGTAGGAATTTTTATTTTCTCGGTAGTTCCTTTCGCAGCATTTTCAAGAGTTATTGACATGGAATACTGCAAATCTGAGCCCCTATTAGATCTTTGACTTCTTGAAAAAGGATCATTAGATCCACCAAAAATATCACCAAAAATATCACCAAAAATATCTGAAAAATCAGATGCAGATCTTCCACCTCCAAAACCTCCTGATTCAACTCCCTGGTGACCAAATTGGTCATAAGCCTGTTTTTTAGCTGGATCTGAAAGCACATCATACGCTTCGGTTGCTTCCTTAAATTTTTCAGAAGCTTTTGGGTCATCTGGATTCCTATCAGGATGATATTTCATTGCCTGTTTACGATAGGCTTTTTTTAGATCATCTTCACTTGCGCCTTTTTGCTGTCCAAGGACTTCATAGTAATCTCTTTTAGACACGCGATGAATACAAGATAATTTGAGTTTAAACTACTTTAAGGTTTAGCTTCTTCCTTAACCTCTTCCTTGGCTTCATCTTGAACTTCTTCAAAATCAGCATCGACTGCGTCTGAATTTTGATTACTGGAAGTGTCAGGATCATCAGAAGAGTTTTCTGCTTCTTTTGCTTGCTCTTCATAAAGTCTTTGAGCTAAAGGGGTTGAAACTTCACTTAAAGCTTTTATCTTTTCATCAATAGCTTCTTTATCCTGATCATCTGCTTTTAGAACTTCCTCTAAATCTACTATACATTTCTCTATAGATTCTTTTTCTTGATCTTCTACTTTATCCTTTGCTTCTTCTAAAGTTTTTTTACAGCTATGAACTAAATTTTCTCCCATATTCCTAGTCTGAACTAATTCTTCAAATTTTTTATCTGCTTCTGCATTTGCTTCAGCATCTTTAACCATTTTCTCTATCTCTTCATCTGAGAGGCCGCTAGAAGATTTGATAACAATAGACTGCTCTTTACCTGTCGCTGTATCCTTAGCAGAAACATTTAATATTCCATTCGCATCTAAATCAAAACTAACTTCTATTTGAGGCATACCTCTTGGAGCAGAAGGTATATCTGCTAAATTAAATTGCCCAAGAGTTTTATTTTCTGCCGCCTGCTTTCTTTCACCTTGAAGAACATGAACTGTAACTGCAGTTTGATTATCTTCTGCTGTAGAAAAGATCTGCGATTTATTAGTTGGAATAGTAGTATTCTTATCAATTAATGGAGTCATAACTCCACCCATAGTTTCAATACCTAAAGTTAAAGGTGTAACATCTAATAGTAAAACATCTGTAACATCTCCAGCTAGAACAGCTCCTTGAATTGCTGCTCCAACAGCTACTGCTTCATCTGGATTCACATCTTTTCGTGGTTCTTTTCCAAAGAAAGCTTTAACTTTTTCTTGCACCAGCGGCATTCTAGTTTGGCCGCCTACAACAACTATCTCATCTATCTCTGTAGGCTTCAATTTAGCATCATCAAGCGCTACTTTTACTGGCTCCAAAGTTCTTTCTACAAGACCCCCAACTAAAGCCTCTAATTTAGCTCTCGTTAATTTGAGAACTAAGTGCTTAGGACCTGAAGAATCAGCTGTTATATAAGGTAAATTAACTTCTGTTTGCTGGTTAGTAGATAATTCAATTTTAGCTTTCTCTGCACCTTCTTTTAGTCTCTGCAAGGCTAAAGGATCGTTTTGAAGATCCATGCCAGATTCATTTTTAAATTCAGCTGCCAAGTAATCTATTAATGCTAAATCAAAATCTTCTCCACCTAAAAAAGTATCTCCATTTGTAGATAAAACCTCAAATTGATGTTCTCCATCAACTTCTGCAATTTCTATTATTGATATGTCAAAAGTTCCTCCACCTAGATCATACACAGCAATCTTTTGGTCACCTTTTCCTTTATCAAGACCATAAGCCAAAGCTGCAGCTGTAGGTTCATTAATTATTCTTTTAACTTCCAAGCCTGCTATTTTTCCTGCGTCCTTGGTTGCTTGGCGTTGAGAGTCATTGAAGTAGGCTGGAACAGTTATTACAGCTTCTTGAACGGAATGCCCCAAATAATCTTCAGCAGTTTTCTTCATCTTCTTAAGGATTTCTGCTGAAACTTGCTGAGGAGCTAACTTTTCATTATTAGCTTCGACCCAAGCATCACCATTATCTGCTGGAACTATCTTATAAGGGACTATATCCATATCTTTTTTTACCGCTGGATCATCATGCTTTCTTCCGATAAGACGTTTAATTGCATACAAAGTATTGTTGGGATTAGTTACTGCCTGTCTCTTAGCTGCTGCACCAACAGACATTTCTTCTCCATAAGCAACAACTGAAGGTGTAGTTCTTGAACCTTCAGAATTTTCAATAACTTTAGCTTTCTCTCCATCCATAACAGATACACAGGAATTAGTTGTTCCTAGATCTATTCCTATTATTTTAGCCATGTAATTCTCCGAATAAAAATTGTTTATATAAAGCAGATGGGGCCATCTCCTTTATTTTCAAGTTTATATATTATTTTTTTTGTCTTTAGGTTTTTTTGAAACCACTACCATAGCAGGTCTTAAAACTCTATCGTAAAGTAAATATCCTTTTTGAATGACTTGCTTTATTGAGTTTTCTTCCAATTTATCATCTTCAACCATAGACATTGCCTGATGCTGTTCTGCATTAAATTTTTCGTTGATTGGGTTTATGTAAGTTATCCCTGAAGACTCTAAACTTTTTTCGTAATCTTTTAATGTTAACTCTATACCTTCAAGGGCCGCCTTGATATCTTGATTTGTATTTAAAGAATCTAGTGCTCGTTCCAAATTATCGCCAACACTTAGTATTGCTTTAGCAAAAGTTTCAATTCCATATAATCTAGCTTTTGTTACCTGTTGATCTGAAATTCTTCTAATATTCTGAACTTCTGCTTCAGCTCTTAAATATTTATCTTTTAAGTCAGTGATCTCTTGTTGTAAATTAAGTTCTTTTGGTTCTTCATGAGTTGATTCAGGCTGTTGATCATCTTCATGCCCTATTTTTTCTTTGCCTTCAGAAATAGACTCTTGTTCTTTGTTGGCAAGATCTTCTTTAAGTTTTGTTTTTTTTGTCATTATTAATCTCCATACCTAAATATGGGGATAAAATTCTAAGGAACAAGAGTCTTGAGTAATTATTTTTTTATTTCTTGAACATACAAAACCATGCTGTGATCTTTGATCTCATAACCTAATTCTGCTGCTACTTCTGATTGTCTTCTTTCTATTATTTCGTCATTAAACTCTATAATCTTACCAGTATCTATACACACCATGTGATCATGATGGTGATCATGATGAAGTTCATAGACTGCTCTTCCTTCTTCAAAATTATTCTTTTCTACAATGCCGGCTTGTTCAAATTGAGTTAAAACTCTATAGACTGTAGCCAATCCTACATCCTCTTTTGCTTCAAGAAGTTTTTTATAAATATCTTCTGCACTTAAGTGCCCTCCTTTTTCTTCTTCAAGTAACTCCAAAATTCTTAATCTTGGCAAAGTTACTTTTAGACCAGCTTTTTTTAAATCTGATTCTTCGTTCAAACTAACCTCCTTCAAAATATACTTACTAGTATAAACTGTAATAGAGTATCATAATTATTTATGCAATATTCACTAAAACTAATCTCAATAATCCTTATGCTTTCTGTTATAAGTTGTAGCATCCCTAAAACTTATAAAGTTGTTATAAGACAAGGTAATATTGTAGAAGCAGAAATGGTAGAAAAGCTTGAAGTGGGGATGACTGAATCCCAAGTAAGATTTGTGATGGGGTCTCCTTTGATTAAAGATACTTTTGAACCAGATATATGGATCTACCAAAGTAGAGTTTCACAAGGCGAAAAAATAATAGTAGAGAGCAAAATAACACTTTACTTTGAAGATGGAGAACTCAAAGAATGGATAGACGAACTTCCTACTTCTATAAAAAATATCCAATAAATACTACTGCCACCAAAAAAGGTGCTACGTATCTTAAAATAAATATCCATATTTTATAGAGGATATTTTCTTTTATGGATAACTCTTCCAAAATAGAATCTTTTTTCATAACCCACCCAACAAAAATAGCTATGAATATTCCTCCTAAAGGTAGCATTATTTGATTGGTAAAGAAGTCAGTCAAATCAAAAAAATTTCTCCCAAACAATTTAAATTCTGATAATAAATTAAATGATAAAGCACTCAACAAGCCTAAACTCCAGGCAATAGTTCCGAGTATTAAAGCTGCTGTTTTTCTTTTAAATTTTAAAGATTCAACTAGCCAAGCTACACTGGGCTCTAGAAGAGAAATAGAAGAACTTAGTGCAGCAATACTTAATAAGACAAAAAATACTATCCCAAATAATGCCCCTAAAGGCATACTACTAAATGCCAAAGGTAGAGTTATGAATACTAATCCAGGCCCTCCAGAAGGTGATAAACCATTTGCAAATACTATGGGAAAAATTGCTATTCCTGCTAATAAAGCTACTAAAGTATCTAAGGAAGCAACTGAAAAAGCGGTATATATTATTGATTGTTTAGAAGGCATATAAGCTCCATAAGCCATAATTGCTCCCATTCCTAAACTTAAAGTAAAGAACGCTTGTCCAAGAGCAGCAAGAATTACTGATCCAGTTATCTTAGTAAAATCCGGTTTAAAAAGATAAGACAACCCCTCTAAGAAAGCACCTGACTGCATAGAATAAAGACAGAGAAAAACTAAAAGAATAAATAATAATGGCATCAATTTACTTATCCAAACTTCTAAGCCTTCAATCACTCCTCTAGCTACAATAGCAATAGTTAAAACTATAAAAACACTGTGCCAAAAAATTAGTTTTCCAGGTGAAGCAAGAAAACTATCAAAAGTAGAAGTCACAATTGAGGAATCTGAATAATTAAATGCACTGAATATATAAGCTATTGCCCAACCTGCAGCTACACTATAGAAGGATAAAATTAAAAGTCCTGCTACCGCCCCTGCTAAGCCTAGAAGAGTCCAATGAGTGGTTGTCTGTGCTTCTAAAGACAATTTCTTCATTGTATTTACTGGACTATTTCTGCCTCTTCTACCTATCGTAATTTCTGCAATCATAATAGGAATGCCGATGAAACAAATACAAGCTAAATAAATAAGAACAAAGGCACCACCACCATTATCTCCAGCCATATAGGGAAATTTCCAAATATTTCCTAGACCAACAGCTGAACCAGTTGCAGCTAGGATAAAAGTCCAACGTCCTTTCCAAGTTCCATGAATAGATTGATCTGAATTTTTCATTATTATATTTAATAATTTAAAAAGGGTTTAGTATAAGGATTTATTAAAAAAACTATCATTAAAATTAAACAAATACAAAAAATTAAATTTAATTCACTTAAAACTCTAATTGAGCTAATTTGTGATTCAATCTTCAAAAAGTCTTGCCTCAAATGTTGAGTAAAAGTGATAACAAAAAAGAAACTCAAACTAATAACTAAATAACCTTGAATGCCTAATAAAAAACCAGTGCATAGGATAAGAATATAAGAAAAAAAAAGAATTCTTTCGTATAGATTCCTTATGAGTCTATTTGAAAATTTCCAATACAAAGAGATTGAAATAAATAAAATGAAAGTTGAATATTTTAAAAAAGCTCTTGTGAGCATCAGTGCCATTTCATCATCTGAAAACCAAACAGCGGAGGATAAAATTAATATTGGGATAAAAATAATATATGAAATATTTTTAATATTTTTTCTTACGATTTGCAATTTAATTATCTGTTAATAGGAATTTTATATCTTGTGCTTATACTAGTCATAAATGAATAAAAGAAAAAGAAAATCTCCTAACATTATTGCAGAAAATAGAAGAGCAAGATTTGATTTTGAGCTCCTGGAAAAGTTTGAAGCAGGACTCTCATTGGAAGGATGGGAGGTAAGAAGTATAAGAGATGGAAAGGCACAAATTGCAGAATCATATGCAGTACTTAAGAAAGGGGAGGCTTGGCTTATAGGCTCTTATGTTAACCCTTTAGCTAATAGCAATTTAGAAAATGACCCAACAAGAACAAGAAAACTGCTTTTAAACAAAAAGGAGCTTGCTTCAATCTTTAAAGCTATCCAACAAAAAGGTCAAACTTGTATTCCCACAAAACTGTTTTGGAAGGATAGCCTGATTAAATGTGAAATTGCTTTAGCAGTTGGCAAGAAAGGACATGACAAAAGAGATTCAATCAAATCAAGAGATTGGCAAAGACAAAAAGAGAGAAAATTAAGAGAAGGAATCAAGAAATAAAATAAACTTTTTGACAATTGATTTTTAAATTAATCGTAGTTGAATGTATAATTTAAATACTTTTGGGGGCGAACTGGCTTCGACAGCAGATATGAACCTTCAAGTGCATGTCGAGAAGGTAGTAATTCTCGTTAATAAAAAACTACAAACTTGTTAGTTGGCGAAAACGCAGACTACGCTTTAGCCGCTTAATTGGCTAACTGTTTTTACTTGGTGTCCGTGCCATTGTAACAACAGTCGACTTCACGGACTGCTGAGTTTCCTCTTCTCATTAGTAAACTCTTAAGAATAAATTGAGATCGTCTTCTAAACCCTGTTCATCGGGTCTTCTAAGATAAAACTAATAGATGAAACTAAACATGTAGAGCTTGTAGCAGAGTACTGGTGGACGCGGGTTCAATTCCCGCCGCCTCCACCATATTTTCTTCACTTAATCTCCTTAAAGATCTCTTGAAGTACAAATATCATTTTATTCTTTAGATTTCATTCTTCTATATCTAAAAAATTGAACATCTCATCTTCATAGACTAATTTGGTTATGTCTTTTACTTTATCAACGTAAAGACAGCCAAAAAGATGATCTAATTCATGTTGAAATACAGTAGCTAAAAAATCTTCTACTTCGATTGTGTAATTTGAAGCTGAATTATCTAAATAATCTATCTGTATTTTCTTAGGTCTCTCTACATAACCTCTAAGACCAGGAACACTTAAACAACCTTCCCAAAAACCTTGCATGGTTTTATCTATATAAGATAGTTTTGGATTTATAATGATATATTCTTTAGAGGCTACAGATTCCGGATAGCGTTCAGAATTTTCAGGAATTTTTATAATAGCCAACTGCTTAGATACGCCTATTTGAGGAGCGGCTATCCCTATACCGTCTAAAGAATCTAGGGTTTCTCTCATATCTAAAATTAACTCCTTAGTTATTTCAGACAAAATATCTTCCTTTAGAATTGGTTTTGCAATTTCTCTTAAAACAGGATTACCCATTTTAATTATCTTTCGAATGCTCATAAAAGAAAGATCATCCCACTTAAACTCCTACTAAAGAAGAAAGAAAAACTAAAAAAAGAAAAAAAAGAGTAGTTAATATTAAGCCTAATAGTAAAAGAAAAATCTTTCTCATCTATTCTATGTTTCTAATTTAGATCCTATGGATGTTAATCTATGATTTATGATTTTCCATTTTCCATCATTTTTTTCCATCTGAGTATCATAAACAGCCCAGAGGCAAAACATTTCTCCCTCAGGATCCTTTAAATAATGCCTAGCTTGAACATCGGTTCTAACATGAGCTGTATTTTCTTTTAACTCTATAAGAGGGTTCCCTAATAGATGCTGAGTAGCACTATACTTGCTTATAGCTTCTTTTACATAAACTATCCAAGCATCAATTCCTTTTATAACTTTTGGTTGACCGTCATCATCACTTCCCCCAAAACCATATAATTCTACATTTTCAGAAAAACAACTTGAGTAAAGATCAAAATTAAGTGAGTCAATACCAGCTGCGTACTTTGTCATTACATCACTTATTTCTAACTTATCTTTTAAACTTTCCATACTTCAACCTTTCTAATTTATTTTATTATAATAAGTTAAGATCTTAAAAGAAGCATCTAACCTTTTACTTTATCTAAGATTTTATCAGCAGACTCAATAACTCTTTCCTCAGATATATAACACAAGCATTTACCAGATTTTCCTGAATTCATGCCGTGCAAATTACAATACTCCTCATTATTATCTCTTGAAATGATTGTTGATGTATCAGACCAAGGTCTCCAATTTTGATGATTAGTTGGTCCAAATAATACAACGGATGGAGTATTAACAGCCGCAGAAATATGACCAGCTACAGAGTCTAGACCTATCAATATTTCTGCACCTTTTATAAGAGAAGCCAGTTCCAATAGAGAAGTCTTTCCGCCTAAATTAATAAGTTCTGGAGATAGTCTCTCAATTTCTCTTAAATAATTTACTTCCCTCTCATCAGGTCCGCAAGTAAGGATTACAATAATATTCTTTGAAGTTAAATGATCTATTACTTTAGAAAATTTTTTTTCAGACCAAAGTTTGTAATCTTTTCCAGAGCAAGGATGAACAACACAATATCTACCATTAATTTCTTTGTTATTAAATATTTTTTGAACTGATTGATTAACTTTATCAGGTATCACCAAAGATAACTTTTTATCTTCTTCAAGCACTCGAAAACCAAGCAGATTTAAAGTATCTAGATTTCTTTCGATCATATGTCTTGGACCTGCTTCTGGAAATATAAATGAGAAACTTTTTTTCCATAAATAATTTTGCCTTTTTTTATCGTCAACTGCCGCAGATATTTCACTAAAAATCAACAAGCTTATGAGAGCCTGTCTCCATTGAGTAGTCAGAAAGATTGAAAAACTATACTTCTTAGATCTAAGCTCTTTATATAATCTATATTCATTTTTAATTTTATTCAAAATAGACTTCCCTTCTGAAGGTTCGGATTCAATTATCTTGTTTATTCTGTGATCCGCTAAAAGAAGAGAGGCGGTTCCTTTATAAACTAAAAGGTCTATTTCACTATCAGGAAATTCTCTTTTAATCACATGCAACATAGGTTCAATTAAAAGAACATCTCCATGAAAACGAAGAATAGATATTAAAAAATTTTTTTTAGAAGGATTCATAAATACAAAGAACCTTGACAGGAGTGCTTCAAACCATCATTATGCGCGACTCTATAACTTAAACAAGTTTATGGCAAATTTAAAATCTTCTAAAAAAAGAGCTAGGCAAAACAATAAACGTAATGAGCTTAAAAGTTCTCAAAGAGCTATTGCAAGAACAGCTATAAAAAAAGTAGAAACCGCAATCAATGATAAAAAGAAAGATATTGCTGTTAGTACTTTTAAAATTGCTGAAAAAACCATTGATAAAATGGCTAATAAAGGAGTTTTACATAAGAATAAAGCTTCTAGGGTTAAGTCTAGGTTAATTAAAAAAATTCAAACTCTTTAGTCTCTCTTTAAAACAAGATTATCTCTATGGATAATCTCATTTTCAACTGAATAACCTAGTATATTAGAAATATCTTTAGATTTACTTCCGAGAATTAATCTAACCTCTTGAGAACTAAAGTTAATTAAACCTTTTGCTATTTCATTTGAATCTTCATCTTTACACGAAACTAAGTCTCCTTTCTTAAAATTTCCTTCTAATTTGATTATTCCTACAGGTAATAAGCTTCCTCCTCTTGAACTCAAAGCTATACATGCGCCCTTATCAATTATTAGCACTCCTCTAGGTGAAGATTGATTAGATATCCATTGTTTTCTAGAAGGAAGCAGATCCTGATTTGAAGTTATTAAAGTCCCCTCTTCTTTTTCTTGTAGAATCCGTATTAAAGTTTCGGGATCTCTTCCATCCATCACTCTCACTTCTGAACCGGCATCAAGCCCTAACCTAGCTGCTTTTATTTTCGTTTTAATTCCTCCCCTTCCAAGAACTCCCGACTTTCCTTTAGTATAGCTACTTAAATCATCCATATCTAAATTAATCAAAGGAACTAACTTAGCCAGCGGGTCCTCATTTGGATTGCTATCACAAATTCCAATCTGGTCTGTTAGCATTATAAATTTGGATGCATCAATCAAGCCCACAATCATACCAGCTAAAGTGTCGTTATCTCCAAAGCTGATCTCTTCTGTAGCTACACTATCATTCTCATTCACTATTGGAACTATTCCGAGTTCTAAAAGAGTTTGTAAGCTTCTTCTGGCATTTAAATATCTTGTCCTATCTGCCATATCATTATGGCTGATTAGTACTTGCGATGTTTTAATGTTAAAACTATCTAATTCTTTTTTGTAGGAATTTATTAAGCCGACTTGACCTATAGACGCAGTTGCTTGCAATAAATGTAAAGCCTTAGGTCTTTCTGTAAAATTTAGTTCATCCATACCTTTAGCTACTGCTCCAGAGGAAACTATAACTACTTCGATATTTGATTTAGTAAGTTCATTAATTTGAGAGGATAATTCTTTGATAAAAGATTGGTTAAAAGTATTATCAGAACTAGCAACCAAAGAACTTCCTGCTTTAACAACCCATCTCTCTTTACTCATTTCTACTTGTCTCCAAATATTTTCCAATTTCTTTAGCTAAATCTTCCACTCCTTGCCTGCTTATACAAGATATTAATTTAACAATAACATCATGTCCAAGTAAGGAAAAAATTTCTTTATTTAAAGTCAACTGGTCTGATTCCGACAGTAGATCTATCTTATTTAGTATTAACCACCTTTCTCTTGAAGCTAAATTAGCTTGATAATTTTGCATTTCTTCTACTAGCTCTTTCATCTCTTTAATGATCTCTTGTACATTTTTATCAAATACATCTATCACTTGAAGAATTAACTCAGTTCTAGAAAGATGTTTTAAAAACTGAATACCTAAACCTAAACCCTTTGAAGCGCCAGATATTAATCCAGGAATATCTGCTATAACAAAACTCCTATCTTGAGAGTATTCAACCACACCTAGGGTTGGCTTCAAGGTTGTGAAAGGATAATCTGCTACTTTAGGTTTAGCGCTTGAAAGACAGTTAACTAAAGAAGATTTTCCTGCATTTGGAAAGCCTAATAAGCCAACATCAGCTAACAACCTTAATTCAAGCCTAACTTCTTTTTGTTCTCCATCCTTTCCCAGAGTAATTTTTGTAGGAGCTCTGTTGGTAGAGGTCTTAAAAGCAGCATTACCGGTTCCGCCTTCTCCACCTTTTGCAATTAATAATTCATCTCCGTCTAGACTTAAATCTGCTATTTGCTGATTTAATGCTGTGTCGAAAATCATTGTACCTGCTGGCACTTCAATAATTAGGTCTTCACCTCTTCCACCTGTTTTATCTCTACTAAGACCTTTTCCGCCGTGTTGAGCAGTAAATGATTTTTTATATCTAAAAAGTGAAAGGGTATTTAACCTATTTGTAGACTTAAGTATTAAATCTCCACCCGATCCACCATTACCTCCGTCAGGACCTCCTCGTGGTACATTTTTTTCCCTACGAAAACTAGAACATCCATTTCCACCATTTCCTGCTGTAATAGATATGACGGCTTCATCAATGAAATTCATTGACTTCTAGACAAAAAAATTAAGGTTCTCAGGAAGGCGTTATGTCAACAAACTGTCTAAGTTTTGGCCCCTTCTTGATATAAGAAACAAGTCCATCAACTTTTGCAAATAAAGTGTGATCCTTACCACAGCCTACGTTCACTCCAGGATTAAATTTTGTCCCTCTTTGACGAACTAAAATTGAACCTGCAGATACAGTTTCTCCTCCAAAAGCCTTGACACCCAATCTCTTAGAATTTGAATCTCTACCATTTCTGCTGCTACCGCCTGCTTTCTTATGTGCCATAACTTCTCTCTTTTAATTATTTTATAATCTTAAACAGGTGACTTTATAGTCTTAATCAAAACTTTTGTAAAATTTTGCCTATGTCCCATAGACCTCCTGTACCCTTTCCTTCTCTTCATTTTAAAAATTTTTATTTTTTTTCCTTTGTCATGAGACACTATTTCCCCTTTTACAGTTGCATTCTCTAGGTAAGGAGAGCCAATTTTTGAATTATTTCCGTCAAAAATTAGCAAAACTTTGTCAAATTCAATAGAATCTCCCTCTTTAAGAGGCAATAGCTCAACATCAATGCTCTCGCCTTCAGAAACTTTATGTTGTTTTCCGCCAGTTTGGATTACAGCATGCATAAAAAACTCCATTAATGGAAAATTAAGGATATGCACTATACGAAAAACCTTCCTTCTCCGCAATACATAAGTGAAATTACTGTTGTTTTAAACAAAAATATTTTTTATGGACAAGATCAAAAAAGCTAAAATTAAAATTGAGAAGGACTTACAAGATCTAGAAAAGAGCCTCAATAAATCTTTAAAGTCTAAAATTAACTTAGCTACTGAAATTTCAAGTTATACAGTAAGCTCTGGAGGCAAAAGAATAAGACCCCTCCTTTCCATATTTATAGCTAGATGCCTTAATTATTCAGGAAAAGAGTTAATTAAGTTGTGCACTGCAATTGAGCTTCTTCATACAGCTACCTTAATTCATGACGATGTTGTAGATGAGAGTGATACAAGAAGAGGTAAACCGAGTGTAAATAAAAAATGGGACATAATGCATAGCGTTTTAGTGGGAGATTTTGTCTACTCAAAAGCTTTTCAAAATATGTCATCTTTAAAAAATCCTGAAATAATAAAAGTATTAGCTAATTCTACAAATATGATTTCAGAAGGAGAAGTTATGCAACTTTCTTTAAAAGCCTCTTTTTTGAGCGAAAAAGATTACTTTCAAATTATTAGCAATAAAACAGCTGAATTATTCAAAGCTTCTGCAGTAAGTGCTGCATTACTTTCTGATGCTTCGACTGAAGAACTC
Organism: SAR86 cluster bacterium; assembly: GCA_029268615.1. Taxonomy (NCBI): domain Bacteria; kingdom Pseudomonadati; phylum Pseudomonadota; class Gammaproteobacteria; species SAR86 cluster bacterium. The sequence goes on from JAQWNM010000010.1 coordinate 185,117, forward strand.
AAATTTGTAAAGCATCTAGCTTTTTCATTAGGAATTATTTTTCAAATAAATGATGACATTTTAGACTACTTCGGTGATTCTCAAAGAACTGGTAAGCAAATAGGTCAGGACCTTTCGGAAGGTAAAATAACATTGCCTTTAATTAAAACTTATAATCTTAGCTCTACAAAAGAAAAAAAAATTATCAAAAATTCTTTAGGTAACTCAACCAAAAAGAATATAACTCTTATTAAAAACCTAATTCAATCTTCGGGTGCCTTAAAAGAAGTTTTAGATATTCGAGATAAATACTACAAAACTTGTATAAGGAATACTAAAAAACTTCCTTCCTCAAATTTTAGAAAGCTATTAGAAAACACTATAAATGAATTAGTTCAAATTGATTTCTAAAGAAAATGAATCCTATTGGATATATACTTAGTACTAATAATAATTAATTTAGTGGATTTTATAAAAGATAATAAATACGAACGTTCACAATTACTTGAATGTGGAAGGGGAATGCTTTTTGGACAAGAGAATGGAAGGCTTCCTAAACCAAATATGTTGATGTTTGATAGGATTTCTTCGATTGAAGAGACCGGAGGTAACTTTAATAAAGGAAAAATTATAGCTGAACTTGATATATCTGATTCACTTTGGTTTTTTGATTGTCATTTTGAATCAGACCCAGTCATGCCTGGCTGCCTAGGTTTAGACGCAATGTGGCAACTCATAGGTTTTTACTTATGCTGGCTTGGTCATCCAGGAAAAGGAAGAGCATTAGGAGCTCAGAATATCAAATTTTTTGGCCAGGTATTACCGACAGCAAAGAAAGTAATATATGAGATTGATATTAAAAGAGTCCTAAATCAGAAACTAACTTTAGGTCTAGCAAATGGTTCATTAATTGTAGATGATAAGAAAATTTATTCAGCTGAAAATCTGAAAGTGGGACTCTTTAAAGATACATCCGCATTTTAATCTATGCAGCCTAATAATATTTAAATGAGAAAAGTAGTTGTAACAGGTGTAGGCATAATTTCTAGCTTAGGAAACTCTAAAGAAGAAGTCTTAAATTCCCTCAAAAATTCTATTTCAGGGATAAGAGTTAACGATATCTATAAAGAACTAGGCTTAAGAAGTAATGTAAGTGGAAGCATTCAAATAAATACAGAAGACTTTATAGACAGAAAAAAACTACGGTTTATGGGAGATGCCGCAGCTTATGGATACATAAGCGCCCTTGAAGCAATAAAAGATGCAAAATTACCAGATAATATTTTATCAAATAATAGAACTGGACTAATAATGGGATCAGGCGGGGCATCTAGTCAAGACCAGATAGAATCAGCTGATATTTTAAGAGAAAAAGGCGTGAAAAGAATTGGTCCATATCGAGTAACAAAAGCTATGGGTAGTACTGTTTCGGCTTGTCTTTCAACTTTCTTAGGGATAAAAGGTGTAAATTATTCTATTTCTTCTGCATGCACGACTAGTCTTCACTGCATAGGGAATGCTATGGAACAAATACAATTAGGGAAACAAGATGTAATGTTAGCAGGTGGAGCTGAAGCTGAACATTGGGGAATGACATCTCTTTTTGATGCTATGGGAGCCCTTTCTTCTAATTTTAATGAGACACCAAAGAAGTCCTCACGAGCTTTTGATTCAAAAAGAGACGGATTCGTTATAGCTGGAGGAGCAGGAACATTAATCCTAGAAGAGTCAGAACATGCAAAACAAAGGGGTGCTAAAATATATGCTGAAATCAGCGGTTATGGAGCTTCATCAGATGGAGAAGACATGGTTAGCCCTTCTGGAAATGGTGCATACAGATCAATGAGCACTGCATGGGAAATGACACAAAAAAGTAAAATAGACTATATAAATGCTCACGGAACTAGTACTCCTGCTGGAGATTTAGTAGAGCTCAAGGCTATAAAAAAATTGTTCGAAGAAAATATGCCAGCTATAAGCTCAACTAAATCTTTATCAGGCCATTCACTAGGCGCAGCAGGAGTACATGAATCTATTTTCTCTTTATTAATGCTTGAAAATAATTTCTTAGTTGGTTCAGCTAATGTTGAATCCTTAGATGAAGAAGCTAAAGATATGCCAATTTTGTTATCAAATAAAGAATCGCCTAAAATTAAAAGGATTTTAAGTAATAGCTTTGGTTTTGGCGGAACAAATGGCTCTTTGATATTCGAAACTTTTAAGGATTAATTTCTAAAATGGAATATCATCATCATTAATTTCTCCAGGCATATTAGATTCTTCAGATTTAGGATTAATGTCAGAGACATTATCTTCCTGATTTACACTACCTTTACTGTCTAAGAATTGCATGTCTCTAGCTACCACTTCTGTTGTATACCGCTTTTGGCCTTCTTGTTCCCAACTCCTAGTTTGAAGCTGACCTTCTATGTAAATTTTAGATCCTTTTTTTAGATATTCTCCTGCTATTTCAGCTAATCGTCTCCACAGAACAACTCTATGCCATTCTGTTTTTTCTTGATCATTGCCAGTTTCTTTGTCTTTCCAAGACTCTGAAGTTGCAATACTTAAAGTTGTAACTGCAGCTCCACCAGCCGTAAACTTGACCTCAGGATCTTGACCTAAATTTCCTACTAAAATTACTTTGTTAATACCACTTCTAGCCATATGAAACCTTTTTATTTAATTAAGTTATTTAATACTAAATAGGATTATAATCAGTTTTTCTTAAATTGGTCTAAAAGATTTATAACCAAAAAAATAAATTGAAATATATAAAAGTCAGAGGCGCAAAACAACATAACTTAAAAGATATAGATTTAGATATACCAAGAGATAAATTAGTAGTTATCACGGGTTTATCAGGTTCAGGAAAATCTTCACTAGCTTTTGATACTCTTTATGCTGAAGGTCAAAGAAGATATGTTGAATCTTTGTCTTCATACGCAAGACAGTTTCTTTCTATGATGGAAAAACCCGATGTTGACCATATAGAAGGTTTATCACCAGCTATTTCTATTGAGCAAAAATCTACCTCGCATAACCCAAGATCTACTGTAGGTACGGTGACTGAAATCTATGACTACTTAAGACTATTGTTTGCAAGGGCAGGCACTCCAAGATGTCCTGATCATAATATATCTTTAGAAGGACAAACAGTTAACCAGATAGCTGATCAAATATTAAAATTACCAGAAGGTGCAAAGATAATGATTCTTGCTCCAATCATTAATGATCAAAAAGGAGAGCATCTTCATTTCTTTGAGGAAATGAAGGCTCAAGGATTTGTTAGAGTTAGAGTTGATGGAATTGTAATCGATATTGATGAAACTCCTTCTCTTAATAAGAATAAGAAACATACTTTAGAAACTGTTATAGATAGAATTAAAATACCGAGTTTAAAAAAAGAAGATAATGATATGAGGTTAAGATTATCAGAATCTATTGAACAGGCCTTAAACTTATCTGATAGTGTAATTAAAATATCTAGTCTAGAAGAAACATTTAGTGAACTGATTTTTTCATCTAAAATGGCCTGTTCTGAATGTGGGTATAGTATCCCAGATCTTGAACCTAAACTTTTTACATTTAACAACCCTTCAGGAGCATGTCCTGAATGTGATGGCTTAGGAATTAAATCTTATGTTGATAAAAATAAAGTAATTTATGATTGCAGTGCAAGTCTTAATGAGGGAGCAATTAGAGGTTGGGATAAAAATCATAAATATTATTTTCATATTCTTAGATGTCTTTCTAAAGAGTATAATTTTTCTTTAGATCAACCTTTTAATAAGTTAAAAAAAGAAATTCAAAAAATAATACTTGAAGGTTCGGAAGGAGAAATTGTAGATTTTAGTTGGAGAACAAAATCTGGACGCACGATTGATAGGTTTTTAGCTTTTGAAGGAGTACTTGGTAGCGTTGAAAGAAGATATAAAGAAACAGAATCAAGTTATATAAGAGAGGATCTAACGAAATTAATTTCTTTGCAGGATTGTTCAACATGCTTTGGAACTAGACTAAGGAAAGAGTCTAGAAATGTTTTTATTAATAATCAATCTTTACCAAACATAACTGCTAGGACTATTGATGATGCAAATATTTTTTTCCAAGATCTTAAGTTAAAAGGCTCAAAGAAAGAAGTAGCCGATAGAATAACTAAAGAAATTCAAGAGAGACTTAAATTTTTAATAGATGTTGGATTAAATTATTTAACCCTTGATAGAAGTGCAGAAAGTCTTAGTGGTGGAGAATCTCAGAGAATACGTTTAGCTAGTCAAATTGGGGCGGGACTTGTTGGCGTAACTTATATTCTAGATGAACCATCCATTGGACTTCATCAAAGAGACAATCAGAAATTATTGAGTACTTTAAGAAAACTAAGAGACCTTGGAAATTCAGTTATTGTTGTAGAGCATGATGAAGAAACAATTTTATCAGCAGACTATATCATTGATATTGGACCAGGAGCAGGCGTGCATGGCGGAAAACTTTGTGCAATAGGAGATAAAGAAGATATATGCAAAGCATCTGAATCAATTACAGGACAATTTTTATCTAATAAAAGATATATAGCGGTTCCTAAAAAAAGGAACAAAAAGGTAAAAGGTAAAGTAATTAAATTAATAGGAGCCAGCGGACATAATCTTAAAAAAGTAAACCTCGAAGTTCCTTTAGGATTGATAACTTGTGTAACAGGAGTTTCTGGGTCAGGAAAATCTACTCTAATCAATCAAACACTTCTTCCAGCTACTTTAAATTCAATGAATAATGATCAACAACAGTCGCCTAAGGCTTATGAAAATTTAAAAGGTGTTGAAGAAATCACTAAGATAATTGAAATTAGCCAGTCCCCAATAGGACGAACTCCTAGATCTAATGCTGCAACTTACACTGGACTATTTACTCCAATTAGAGAATTATTTGCTAATACACAAGAATCTCGCTCTAGAGGATATAAACCTGGAAGGTTTAGTTTTAATGTGAAAGGAGGTAGGTGCGATGCTTGTGAAGGTGATGGAGTTATTAAAGTTGAAATGCACTTTCTTCCAGATGTCTATGTTAAATGTGATGCCTGTAATGGACAAAGATATAATAGAGAAACATTAGAGATAAAATATAAAGGGAAATCAATTTTCCAAGTCTTAGATATGACTGTTGAAGAAGGGGAAATATTTTTTAAAAATATACCTTCTATATCTAGAAAATTAGTTACTTTGTCTGAGGTTGGCCTTGGGTATATAAAATTAGGGCAACCAGCAACTACTTTATCAGGAGGAGAAGCTCAAAGAGTTAAATTAGCCAAAGAACTTTCTAAAAATACTTCTGGGCATACCTTATATTTACTTGATGAGCCTACTACTGGTCTTCATTTTCATGATATTCAATTACTTCTTAAAGTTTTTGAAAAATTAAGGGATAAAGACAACACAATAATAGTTATAGAGCATAATATGGAAGTTATAAAATGTGCTGACTGGATAGTTGATATGGGTCCTGAAGGAGGAAGTGGAGGTGGAGAAATAATTATATCTGGGACACCAGAAGAAGTTATTAAGGAGAAAAAATCTCACACAGGAAATGAACTAAAGAAGATATTGATATAGAAGCAATATTATTCTTTAAAATATCCTTTTAAACTTCGAGAGCTTTCTCGTCATCAGATATCTTTCCAAGATCATTATTATCTACAAATTCTATTTGGGCTATAGGAGCTTTATCACCCTCTCTATAGCCTCTTTTAATCACTCTAAGATACCCTCCTGGTCTATTCATATAATGAGGCCCTAATTCATTAAATAATTTAGCTACAGAACTTCTATTCTGAAGTTTTCTAAATACTTGGCGTTGATTAGAAAGGTTATTTTCTTTAGCTTTAGTTACTAATGGCTCTAAAAAACCTCTTATTTCCTTAGCCTTAGCTAATGTAGTCTTTACAGATCCGTATTCAATAATAGAACAGGCCAAACTACGAAGCATAGCCGCTCTGTGAGAGCTATTTCTATTAAATTTTCTTCCTGATTTTTTATGTCTCATAATCTATTATTTTGGCGGCCAATTCTCAAGAACTAATCCCAAAGAAAGCCCTCTAGCTAAAAGCACCTCCTTTATCTCATTTAAAGACTTCTTTCCTAAATTTGGAGTTCTAAGTAAATCGCTCTCAGCTCTAGTAACCAGATCTCCAATGTAATGGATATTCTCAGCTTTTAAGCAATTTGCTGACCTAACAGTTAATTCTAGCTCATCAACAGGCCTTAGCATGACAGGATCAATAGGATCTTGTTCAGGTTCTTCATCTACAAATTCTAAAGCTCCTAATTCAGCAAAAGCAGTTAGTTGATGTTGCAGTATAGTAGCCGAAATTTTTAATACTTCTTCTGGATCTAAAGTTCCATTAGTTTCTATATCAACTATTAATTTATCTAGGTCAGTCCTTTGCTCTACTCTTGCATTCTCTACCGTATAAGTTACTTTATTGATAGGACTAAATAATGCATCTATTTTTAAACCTCCTACTTTCTCGTCTTCATCTATATTGGAAGCTAATTCAAAGCCTCTACCTTTCTTAACATTAGCTACCAAAGATATTTCTCCACTAGAATTTAAGTGCGCTATATGCTGAGTGGGGTCGACTATCTCTACCCCTGAAGGTACTTCAAAATCTCCAGCTGTTATTGCTCCTTCTCCTTTTTTATTAAGTCTTATTTCAGCATCATTAGTATCAAAAAGTCTTACAGAAACTTCTTTAAGATTTAAAAGGATATTCATTACATCCTCTTGAACACCTTCTATAGTACTGTATTCATGTAAAACTCCATCTATGTTAACTTCAGTGATGGCACTTCCGGGCATGGAAGAAAGCATAATTCTTCTTAATGCATTGCCTAAAGTGTGACCAAAACCTTGTTCTAAAGGTTCTAAAATGATCTTAGATCTATTAGCCCCTAACTCCTCAACAACTATTTCAGTTGGTGTTAAAAAGTCCTTTATAATGTCATAATTATCATCCATTTTTTTCCTCTTCAAATTATTTTGAATACAACTCTACAATTAGATTCTCATTTATATCTGAATCTAAAAACTCTCTAGCTGGAAGTTCTTTATAAACTCCCGAATAAGATTTATGGTCTATTGCCAACCATGGACAATCTTCACGTAATGAAAAATTTTCTATTGAATATTTAATCCTTGCTTGTGCCTGAGCCTTTGGAGCAATGGCAATCTCATCTCCAGCATTTAGTTGATAACTAGGAATATTAATCTTAATTCCATTTACTAAAATAGATTTATGAGCTACTAATTGTCTTGCTTCTGCTCTCGTAAGAGAAAAACCCATTCTATAAACTACGTTATCTAACCTACTTTCTAGCATCTGCAATAATTTATCTCCAGCAACACCTTTACCTCTAGTAGCTTTTTTATAGTAATTGCGAAATTGCTTTTCCATTACTCCATATATTCTTCTTACTTTTTGTTTTTCTCTTAACTGCACACCATAATCTGAAAGTCTATTTCTTCTTTTTGAGTGCTGCCCTGGTAAAACCTCTGCCTTACATTTATCTTCAAAAGAGCGAATACCCCCTTTTAATAATAAATCTTTGCCTTCTCTTCTAGAAAGCTTACATTTTGGTCCAATATATCTAGCCATTAAACTCTCCTCTTTTTTGGAGGTCTACAACCATTATGCGGTATGGGAGTGACATCAGTTATTTTAGTTATCTTAAAACCAGCTCCATTTAAAGATCTTATTGCCGATTCTCTTCCTGAGCCTGGACCTCTTACTTGAATCTCTAAACTTTGCATACCATAAGGTTGAACTAATTCAGCCACTGCTTGACCAGCTTTTTGAGCAGCAAAAGGAGTACTTTTTCTTGAACCTTTAAAGCCTTGGGCTCCTGCACTTGATTGGGCCAAGGAATTTCCTTGCTTATCTGTTATAGTTATTAAAGTATTATTGAAAGTTGCTGAGATATGAGCTATTCCTTCACTAATTTTTCTTAAACTTTTCTTTTTTGTAGTATTTTTTGCCATAATAATTCTTACCTTCTTATAGGACGCGTAGGTCCCTTTCTAGTCCTAGCATTATTTTTTGTTTTTTGTCCATTAACTGGTAAATTCTTTCTATGTCTAATTCCTCTATAAGTTCCTAAATCCATAAGTCTTTTAATATCCAGAGTCACTTTTCGTCTTAAATCTCCTTCTGTTAGAAATTTACCTACTTCTTGTCTTAATTGCTCAATCTGTTCTTCATTCAAATCAGATATTTTTATAGAAGGATCAAAATCTAGGTCCTTACATATCTTCAAAGCTCTAGTCTTTCCAATACCATAAATATGAGTCAATGAAATTACTGTATGTTTATTATCTGGAATATTAATGCCTGCTACACGTGCCATATATTTCTCCTAACCTTGTCTTTGTTTGTGCCTTGGTTCAGTTTTACAAATAACATAAAGAACTCCTCCTCTTTTCACAGTCTTACAATCTCTACATATTTTCTTTACTGAAGCTCTTACTTTCATCTTATCTCCCAAGCATGGAATTATTCCCATACCCTTTTAAATTTGCTTTCTTAAGGAGTGACTCATATTGTTGAGACATTAAGTGAGACTGAACTTGGGCCATAAAGTCCATAACTACAACAACCACAATCAAGAGAGAGGTACCTCCTAAATAAAATGGAACACTTGCTGAAACTATTAGAAATTGAGGAAGAAGACAAACTAGAATTAAGTAAGCTGATCCCCAAACAGTTAACTTGGTCATTACAGAATCAATGTAGTTTGCTGATTGCTCACCAGGTCGAATTCCAGGCATATATGCACCTGATTTTCTTAAATTTTCAGACATCTCTTTTGGATCAAATTGAAGAGCTGTATAAAAGAAACAAAAGAAAGCAATCAATGAAGCGAAAGTAATTACATAAAGTGGTTGTCCTGGTCCAAGAGCCAAAGCAATTTCTTGTAACCATTCAAATCCATCTGATTGTCCAAACCAAGTTGAAGCAGATGCTGGGAAAAGTAATAAACTACTAGCAAAGATAGCAGGAATAACGCCTGCTTGATTTATTTTCATAGGTAGATAAGAGGCTTGACCTTGAACCATCTTTCGACCTTGTTGTCTTCTGGCATAATTAACTGTTATTCTTCTCTGTCCTCGCTCTATCCAAACAATAAAAGCTATTGCAGCTAATGCCACTATTCCGATTACTAAAAGCATTATTAAACTAAGATCTCCTTGTCTAGCTTGCTCGAAAACTTGACCAATTGCTCTAGGTAAGCCAGCAACGATACTAGAAAATATGATTATAGAAATACCATTACCTATTCCTTTTTCTGTGACCTGTTCTCCAAGCCACATCAAGAACACAGTTCCTGTAACAAGTGATACTACTGCTGTAATTTGAAATATAATTCCTGGTTCTAAGGCTAAATCTTGATTTTGAAGACCTAAAGCCAAACCTGAAGATTGAATGATTGCTAGTAAAATTGTTCCATACCTTACATATTGAGTTCTTTGATTCCTACCTGAACCACCTTCTTCTCTAAACCTCTTTTTAACAGAAGGAGTCGTTCCCTCTATAAGACTCATGATAATTGATGCAGTAATATATGGCATAATATTCAATGCCATAATACTCATTCTCTCAAGCGCTCCTCCTGAGAACATATTAAACATATCAATTAATGTTCCCTGATTCTGCTCAAACAAACTTGCTAACCTATCTGGATCAATTCCAGGGATAGGAATATGCGTTCCTATTCGATAAATAATTATTGCAAGCAATACAAAACGGAGTCTTGCCCAAAGCTCTGAGAGTCCTTTACCTGATTCTGTTTGCTTACTAAATGACATCTTAATTTATACTTCCGCCCGCTTCTTCTATAAGTTTTTTAATTGATTTGGTTACATTTATACCGCTAAGCTTCAATTTCTTTGATTCTTGAATATCTAAAAATACTTTTACCTTTTTAGTGGATTTCTTTACAACTTTAGACTCAATAAGAGTTGATAATGATATCTCTTCAAGGTCTAATTTTAATAACTCACTATATCTAAGCTCTTCAGTATAATTATTTTTTCTTGAAGTAAATCCATACTTAGGTACCCTCTTTTGTAAGGGCATTTGTCCGCCTTCAAAACCTGGTCTTACTCGTCCACCAGATCTTGATTTCAAGCCTTTATGTCCTCTTCCACTAGTTTTTCCTGTACCACTTCCCGGTCCTCTTCCAAGCCTCTTTTTTAGCTTATTTCTCTTAGGATTTGGTTTTAACTCACTTAAATTCATTTTTTAATCTTTCTTTTAAATTAAGGTTACAAGATGATGTGCCTTATTTATCATCCCTCTATTTTCTGGAGTATCTTTCACAGTTACAACTTGTCCAACTTTACTAAGACCTAATCCATGCACACTTTTTCTATGGACCCCTTTTGAGCCTATTAAGCTCTTCGTTAACTTAATTGATATTTCCTTAGCCATATCTAATTTTTTCCTAACCTTTTTGCAACATCTAAAGCAGATTCCATCTGCTCTAATCCTTTTAAGGTTGCTCTCACGACATTCGCAGGATTAGTAGATCCATAACATTTGGCTAAAACATCTTTAACTCCTACTAATTCTAATACTGCTCTCATAGCACCACCTGCAATTATCCCAGTTCCTGGAGCTGCTGGTTCCATATAAATATAAGAAGAGCCATGTTTAGATTTTATAGGATACTGAATCGTGTCTCCCTTTAATTCAACCGATGTCATATTCCTTCTAGCAGAATCTAATGCTTTTTGTATCGCTAGAGGCACTTCTCTTGCCTTTCCTCTTCCATAACCTATCTTTCCATTTCCATCTCCAACGACTGTTACAGCAGTAAAACCAAATATTCTGCCTCCTTTTACCACTTTAGCTACTCTATTAACTTGAACTAGCTTTTCTTCTAAAACTTCGCCGCCTACATTATTATTAATATCTTCTTTTTGCATAATCTCTTAAAATTTTAAACCTTGCTCTCTAGCTGCTTCAGCTAAAGCTTTAATTCTTCCATGAAATTTATATCCTGACCTATCAAAAGCTATTTCGGTAATTCCTTGCTCTATTGCTCTTTGGGCAACTAATTTACCAACTTTCTCCGCTGCACCTTTATCACCTGTTTTATCAGATCTTATATCAGACTCTAAAGACGATGCTGAAACAAGGACTTTAGATCCATCAAAAGAAGTTACTTGAGCATAAATATGCTGATTAGATCTAAAGACAGTCAAACGATTTATTTCTCTAGACCTAATCTTTGATCTTGTTTTTACAGATCTTTTTTCTCTCTTTAATTGTTTATTTATAATTGCCATTTCTTAAGATTTTTTTGATTCCTTCCTTCGGATATGTTCATCTGCATATTTAACGCCTTTACCTTTATAGGGCTCTGGTGGCCTTATAGATCGTATCTCTGCAGCAACTTGACCAAGTACCTGTTTGTCAATTGATTTCAAAGTGATCTCTGTTTGTGACGGGAGTTCGACTTGGACTATTTCTGGAATTTCATATTTTACCGGATGAGAAAAACCTAAACTTAGTTCTAAAGTTTTTCCTTGTAGATTAGCTCTATATCCAACACCATTTATTTCTAACTTACGTTCAAAACCTTGAGTCACACCTACTATATTATTTAGAGAAAGCGCCCTCATAGTGCCTGTAATAGCCAAAGCTTCCTTAGAGTCGTTAACTGGCTCAAAACTCATATTCTCTTTTTCTAATTTAAGAAAAGTTAATTTATTAAGCAATAAAGAAATTGAACCCGCCTTCCCTTCAAAAGAGAGTATCTCATCATTTTGCTGAATATCTACTCCTTCAGGAATAGATATTGGTTTTATCGAAGTTCTTGCCATATTAAATATATATTAAAAAACTGAACAAAGTAGTTCCCCGCCTATACCTGCTTCCTTAGCCTGCCTATCAGTTAATAAACCTTTATTAGTCGAAACTATTGCTACACCTAAACCCCCTTTAATTGAAGGAAGATTCTTGTGATCAGCATATCTCCTTAATCCTGGTTTGCTAAGTCTCTTTAATTCTCTTATAACAGGCTTTCCTTTGTAGTATCCTAAAGAAACCTTCAAGAAAGGTTTATTAGAATGCTCCTCAACAATCATATCTTTTAAATAGCCCTCTTTTATCAAAATTTCTATTAAAGCTTTCTTTTTTGAAGAAGAAGGCACTAACAAACTATCTTTATTCCTGGAATAAGCATTATTTATCTGCGAAAGAAGATCTGAAATTGGATCGTGCATACTCATATTTTTACCAACTAGATTTAACTAACCCTGGAATATCACCTTTCATGGCCAATTCCCTTATTTTATTCCTACAAAGTCCAAATTTTCTATAAACAGAATGAGGTCTTCCTGTCATTGCACACCTTCTTTGAACTCTTGAAGGGCTAGCATCTCTAGGAAGTTTCTGAAGACTAACTTGAGCATTATACCTATCCTCATCAGAAGTTTTAGGGCTTCTGATAAGCTCTTTTAAAGCAGCTCTTTTAGCAGCATATTTAGCAACAGTTTTTATACGTCTTGCTTCTCTAGCTATCATTGATTTTTTTGCCATACAGTCCTCTTTCTTTAGTCTTTAAATGGAAATTTCATTGCTTTCAAAAGCAATATTCCTTCTTTATCAGTTTTAGCAGAAGTGGTTATAGATATATCCATACCTCTTATCTTGTCAATTTTGTCATAATCTATTTCAGGAAAAATAATATGCTCTTTAATCCCTATGGAATAATTCCCTTTACCATCAAAAGATTTAATATCAAGCCCTCTGAAATCTCTTTCTCTTGGAATCGCTATTCCTAAAAGCCTTTGTATAAAATCATACATTCTATCCTTTCTCAATGTAGTCTTGCAGCCAATAGGAACTCCATCTCTAATCTTAAAGCTCGCTACTGACTTTCTTGTTTTAGTAATTTGAGGTTTTTGGCCACTTATTAAAGTTAAATCTTCAAAAGCTTTCTCTAGAACTTTTTTATCTTGATTGGCTTCTCCAACTCCCATATTTAGAGTAATCTTAGTTATCTTGGGAACTGCCATATAAGACTTCAACCCTAAACTTTCTTTCAATTCAGGTATGACAACTTTTTTGTAATGCTCCTTTAATTGAATCATTTACTTTACCTCTCCTCCAGTAGACTTAAAGATTCTTATTTTTTTTCCATCTTCAAGAGTCTTAATTCCTATTTTTTCTCCTTTTTTTGTTGAAGGATTAAAAACCATTAAATTAGATATAGATATTGGGGATTCTTTCTCTATTATTCCTCCTTCAATTCCTAGTTGAGGATTAGCTTTAGTGTGTTTCTTGATAATTTTTACTCCCGAAACTAAAGCTTTATCATTGTTAAGTAATTTCGTTAAAGTCCCTTGTTTCCCTTTATCTTTTCCAGCGATCACAACTACCTTATCTCCTGTCAAAATCTTTTTCATTTTTAAAGCACCTCTTGAGCAAGTGAAACTATTTTCATGAATTGCTCACTCCTGAGTTCTCTAGAAACAGGCCCAAATACTCTAGTTCCTATTGGTTGCTTCTGTTGATTAATCAGAACGGCTGCATTTTCATCAAATCTGATGGCAGATCCATCTGGTCTTCTAATTTTACTCTTAGTTCTAACTACTACTGCATCAGCAACATCTCCTTTATTTACTCTTCCCTTAGGCGAAGCCTCTTTAATAGAGACTTTGATCACATCTCCTACTCTGGCATATCTCCTTTTAGAGCCACCCAAAACACGAATACACATAACTGTCTTAGCACCACTGTTATCAGCTACATTGAGATATGTTAACTCTTGAATCATATTTTATCCTCTAAGAAAAATCAGTTCCTTTACTAACAACAGAAACTAACCTCCAAGATTTAGTTTTAGAAAATGGCCTACACTCTTCAACCAAAACAGTATCACCTTTATTTGATTGATTCGTTTCATCATGGACTTGCAGCTTAGAAGATTTTCTTATAATCTTTTTATATATAGGGTGAGTAACAGTTCTTTCTATGAGAACTGTTAAAGTCTTGTCCCTAATACTGCTTATTACTAATCCTTTTTTTTGTTTAGAATTTTTTTCTTCTTTCATAACTATTTAGAATCTTTTGATTCATTTGTTAAAGTTTTAAGCCTCGCTATTTGCCTTCTTACTAATTTTATTTTATGAGTTTCTTTTAATTGTCCTGTTTTTAAATTAAATTTAAGATCTACCAACTCTTTCTCGAGTTTTGAATTCTCAGAAACATTATCTACTTCTCCTTTTCTAAGTCTTGAAAGTAAACCTTCTTTAGCCATGTTAAATTCTCTTTATAAATGAGGTTGAAACAGGTATCTTAGATGAAGCTAATTTAAAAGCTTCTCTTGCTAGCTCTTCATCAACTCCTTCCATTTCATATAAAATTTTTCCTGGTTTAATAGGACATACCCAATACTCAACATTTCCTTTTCCTTTTCCCTGTCTTACTTCTAGAGGCTTCTTTGTTATAGGTTTATCAGGAAAAATTCTTATCCAAATCTTTGCTCCTCTTTTAACTTTTCTAGTCATAGCTCTTCTAGCTGCTTCTATTTGACGAGAAGTTATTGCGCCTCTAGAAGTAGCCTTTAAACCATAAATACCGAAATCTAGATTATTGCCTCTTTGTGCATATCCAGTATTTCTTAATTTCTGTTGCTTTCTATACTTAGTCTTTTTTGGCTGTAACATTTAATTAACTCCTATCGAGTTGTTCTCTTTTGAAATCTAAAATTTCTCCTCTAAATACCCAGGCCTTCACACCTATAATTCCATATTGAGTTTCAGCTTCTGCCAACCCATAATCTACATCTGCTCTTAAAGTATGAAGTGGAACTCTACCTTCTCTATACCATTCCGATCTTGCTATCTCTGCTCCACCTAATCTTCCACCTACTTGGATTTTTACTCCCTTTGCTCCCTGTCTCATAGAGTTTTGAACTCCTCTTTTCATAGCTCTTCTAAACATTATTCTTTTTTCAAGTTGCTGGGCAACACTTTCTGCAACTAATTGTGCATCAAGATCTGGTTTTCTTATTTCTTGTATACCTAAAGTTACAGGAACTTTCATAATCTGAGTTATTTCATTTCTCATACGATCTATATCTTCTCCTTTCTTTCCTATCACAACACCTGGTCTAGCAGTGTGAATCAATACCCTTGCATTATCAGCTGTTCTTTCTATGGTAACTTTACTAACCGAAGCATGAGATAATTGACCTAATAAATGTTCTCTCACTAGGATATCTGTAAGTAAATTTTCTCTAAATTGGTTTTTTTCTGCATACCATATAGAATTATGATCTCTCACAATTCCGAGTCTAAAACCTATTGGATTAACTTTTTGGCCCATTTTAATTTCCGTTACTAACTGTTAAATAAATATTGCATGATCTTTTAAACACTCTATCTGCTCTACCTCTGGCTCTAGGTCTAATTCTTTTTAAGGTAAAACTATCATTTACTGAAATACTTGATACATAAAGACTATCAACATCTAAGCCATTGTTATTTTGAGCATTAGCAATAGCTGAATTTAGAACTTTCTTAATAATACGTGCTGACTTTTGAGGCTCAAAAGTTAAAATATCTAAAGCCTGACCTACATTTTTTCCTCTTATTTGATTTGCTACGAGGGCAACCTTCCTAGGTGAAATCTTAGCACTTTTCAGTTTAGCATTTACTTCAGTCATATTTATTCCTTGGTCTTCCTATCTCCGGAGTGACCTTTAAAGGTTCTAGTTCCAGCAAATTCTCCCAATTTATGTCCAACCATATCTTCTTGGATAAATATTGGAACATGTTGTCTTCCATTATGTATACCTATGTTCAACCCAACCATTGTAGGAGTAATCATTGACCTTCTTGACCAAGTTTTTATTGGTTTCTTATCCTTATTAGCAGAAGCTATATCTACCTTTTTTTCAAGATGTAAATCAATAAATGGTCCTTTTTTAAGCGATCTTGGCATGATAAATTCCTATTAGTACCTATGTCTTACAATTAAATGTTCGTTTCTTCTATTTTTTCTTGTCTTATAACCTTTAGTTGGCACTCCCCAGGGAGTTACCGGATGTCTTCCTCCTGATGTTTTACCTTCTCCTCCTCCATGAGGATGGTCTATAGGATTCATAGCTACCCCCCTAACTGTTGGCCTAATTCCTGACCATCTTTTAGCACCTGCTTTGCCTATAGATCTTAGTTGATGTTCAGGATTAGAAACCGAACCAATAGTAGCCCTGCAATCAGCTAATACCCTTCGTATTTCACCACTTTTTAATCTCAAGGTGCTGAATCTTCCTTCCTGAGCTATTACTTGTAAAGAAGACCCAGCACTTCTTGAAAGTTGAGCTCCTTTACCTGGAAAAAGTTCTACACAATGAATAACTGAACCTAGAGGTATATCTTTTAATTTTAAACAATTACCGTCTTTTATTGGTGAAGATTGCCCTGATTGAACTGTATCTCCTTTCGTGAGACCTTCTGGCGCTATAATATAAGCCCTCTCTCCATCAGCATAAAGGATTAAAGCAATTCTAGCTGACCTATTGGGGTCATACTCAATCCTCTCTACTGTTGCAGGTATCCCATCTTTGTCTCTTTTAAAATCAACAATCCTGTAATGATGTTTATGGCCCCCACCTCTATGCCTTACTGTAATTCTTCCTAAATTATTACGACCTGATTTTTGTTTCTTTTTCTCGACTAATTTATGAAACGGATCACCTTTATGTAAATTATCTCTAGATGTCCATGATCTAAATCTCCTACCAGGGGAAGTAGGTTTCGCTCTTTTTATCATACTTACCATATTATTCACCCCCCACAGCTATATCTATAGATTGGCCTTCTTTTAACTTAACATAAGCTTTTTTCCAATCCGGCTTCTTTCTTAACCTATTACTTTTTCTATCTTTCCTTGTTTTTCCTTTCATCTTAACTACTTGAATTTTCTCAACATTGACTGAATAGTATTCTTCCAATGCTTTTTTTATAGATAATTTAGTGGCAGGTAAAGTAACCTTAAAAACATATTGATTATGCTCCGAAGTAAGCCTAGATGTTTTCTCAGTAACATAAGGTGTTTTTAAAAATTGTATGTTACTTTTACTCATCTAATTTAAAGAGGCTGATATTGATTCTAGACTAGATGATGTTACTACCACAGACTTAGCTCTTAGAAGCATTGAAGGGTTTATACCATGGACAGTTTGCACATCTATGTCTTTTAAATTCTTGGAAGCTTTAAGAAGTTCTTCATTTTTTTCAGAAAGAACAAATAATGCAGATTCTAAACCTAGATTCTTTAAGATATTATTGACCTCTGAAGATTTTGGAGGAACTTCAATCACCAATTCAGATAATGCAACTAGCCTTTCTTCTTTCAAAACTTTTGACCAGATAGACCTCATAGCCAATCTATACATCTTCTTATTTATTGATTTAGGTCTTGTTTTTGTATAAACATGAGCAAAAGTTATACCTCCACCTCTCCAAATAGGACTTCTGGAAGTGCCTGCTCTTGCTCTACCTGTACCCTTTTGTCTCCAAGGCTTTTTCCCACCGCCTTGAACAGCTGATCTATTTTTTTGCCCTTTAGTTCCTTGATGGCTATTAGCTATATAAATACTTATAAGTTGGTGGACTAAATCTGAATTAAAAGGTTGCTCAAAAACAGATGAGTTCAGATCTATATCTGAAGTACTTTTTCCTAGCTGATTATATAATTTAATTTCCATCACTTATTTAACAGATGGTCTCAAAATCACATGAGTACCATTTGCTCCAGGTATACTCCCTTTTATTAAAACTGTATTTGTTTCTGGGTATATTCCAACTACCTCTAAATTTTGTATAGTTTTCTTTTCAAATCCCATATGTCCTGACATCTTTTTTCCTTTCCATACTCTTCCTGGAGTTTGACATTGACCAATTGAACCTGGAGCTCTATGAGATAATGAATTTCCGTGAGTTGCGTCCTGCATTTGAAAATTCCATCTTTTTACAGTGCCCGCAAAACCTTTTCCTTTTGAAGTGCCAGAAACATCTAATTTCTGCCCTACTTCAAACTGATCTAGTCCAATTTGACTTCCCAGAGATAGACTTTCAACATTTTCTGGTTCTACTTGAAATTCCCAAAGGCCTTCGCCAGGGTTTACTTTTGATTTATTGAAATGACCTAATTCAGATTTTGTTAAATTTTTTTCTTTTTTTGTACCGAAGGTTACTTGAATTGCATTATAACCATCAATTTCTTCTGATTTAACTTGAGTTATAGAATTAGGAAAAACTGAAACTACTGTTACCGGAACAGATACTCCTTCATCAGAGAATAATCGTGTCATTCCCTCCTTCTTACCAATGACTCCTATAGACATTAGCTAACCTCATCAAGACTAATTTGCACATCTACTCCAGCTGAAAGATCAAGCTTCATCAGTGCATCCACAGTCTTATCTGTAGGTTCAAAGATATCCATAGTTCTTTTATGAGTTCTTATTTCGTATTGATCCCTGGCATCTTTATCTTTATGAGGAGAAATAAGAATTGTTGTCTTGTGTTTCTTCACAGGAAGAGGAACTGGTCCCTTTACAATGGCACCTGTTCTCTTAGCAGTTTCAACAATTTCTCTTGCTGACTGATCTATTAATTTATGATCAAAAGCTTTTAATCTTATTCTTATGCTTTGCTTATTCATTTCTATATTTCTTTTCTTTTCAACGCCTTAATAAGTAAGTTTCCAGACAAAAAATCTTAAATCCCTTCAATTTAAAGAATTTAAGGTTTCTTCTATGTAAAAGAGCGTGAATTCTAGGTTTTAGGCCCCAAACTGTCAACACTAATATTAGTAAAAGCCCAATAAAAATAGAGTTTTACTAGAAAGCTAGATTTATCTAGAGTTTTTACTTATAACCGTCTCAGCTACATTAGGAGGAACTTCAGAATACTTAAGGGGTTCCATAGTAAAAGTTGCTCTTCCTTGGGTTTGAGAACGAACATCTGTAGCATATCCAAACATCTCAGCTAAAGGGACTTCAGCATTTACTATTTTTCCACCTGGCCCATCTTCCATACCTAATATTATAGCTCTTCTTCTGTTTAAGTCTCCCACTACATCACCCATATAATCTTCAGGGGTAACAACCTCTAAACTCATAACAGGCTCTAATAAAGCCGGATTAGCCTTCAAGGCACCATCTTTGAAAGCCATTGATGCTGCTACCTTAAAAGCAACTTCACTTGAATCTACATCATGATAAGAACCATCAAAAACAGTACACTTAACATTTACTAAAGGATAGCCTGCTAACACTCCTGATTCCATCTGTTCTTTACACCCTTTGTCTACTGCTGTAATAAATTCTCTAGGAATTGCGCCGCCTACAATTTCATTAACAAATTTATAATTTTCTTCTGAATCCTCTTCTAAAGGCTCCATTTTAAGGAATACATGACCATATTGACCTCTACCACCTGATTGACGGACAAACTTTCCTTCTGACTCAATTATCTTCCTTATCGTTTCTCTATATGCAACCTGAGGTTTTCCTATATTAGCATCCACACTAAACTCTCTTCGCATTCTGTCCACTAGGACATCCAAGTGCAACTCTCCCATTCCTGATATTATTGTTTGACCTGACTCTTCATCTGTTCTAACTCTAAAAGAGGGATCTTCGGCAGATAATCTTCCCAAGGCAAGTCCCATTTTTTCTTGATCTTCCTTAGTTTTTGGTTCAACTGCTACGGATATAACTGGTTCAGGAAAGTTCATTGCTTCTAAAATAATTGTTTTCTTTTCTTCACAAAGGGTTTCTCCTGTAATTGCTTGTTTTAATCCAATTACAGCACAAATATCTCCAGCTCTTACTTCAGATATTTCTGTTCTATCATTTGCATGCATTTGTAACATTCTTCCTATCCTTTCTTTTTTACCTTTAGTTGGAAGATAAACAGAATCTCCTGTGCTTAATGTTCCTGAATAAACTCTTACATAAGTTATGGAACCAACAAAAGGATCAGTAGCAATCTTAAAAGCTAAAGCTGAAAAGGGTTCCTCATCTTCTGCTTTTCTATAATCCTCCGTTTCTCCATCCTCTTGAGTGCCTTTAACTGGCTTTACTTCATTTGGAGCGGGTAAGAAATCTACCACAGCATCCAACATAGTTTGAACTCCTTTATTCTTAAATGCTGATCCGCAAAGAGTCACCACTATTTCATTTTCTAGAGTTCTAATTCTTAGACCTTCTTTAATATCCTTTATGGAAAGGTCTCCAGTTTCAAGGTACTTATCCATAATTTCTTCATTAGCTTCTGCAGCTGACTCCAAAAGATTCTCTCTCCAATGTTCTGCTTGAGAAATCATGTCCTCGGGAATATCTTCAAGAGAGAAAGAAGTACCTTTATCTTCTTCACTCCAAAAGATTGCCTTCATTTGAATAAGATCAATAACTCCTTTAAAGGTATCCTCTGCTCCTATTGGCAGCTGGGTTGGAATTGCATTTGCCCCTAATCTAACTTTCATCTGTTTAACTACTTTTAAAAAGTCAGCTCCAGTTCTATCCATTTTATTAATGAAAGCTATGCGAGGAACTTCATATCTATCTGCCTGCCTCCAAACAGTCTCTGATTGTGGCTCAACCCCTGAACTCCCACAAAAAACTACAACTGCTCCATCTAAAACTCTTAAAGATCTCTCAACCTCAATAGTAAAATCAACATGTCCAGGAGTATCAATTATATTTACACGATGTTCCGGGTATTGTTGTGAAGTTCCCTTCCAGAAACAAGTTGTTGCAGCGGAAGTAATAGTGATTCCTCTTTCTTGTTCTTGTTCCATCCAGTCCATTGTTGCAGCGCCATCATGAACCTCTCCAATTTTATGAGATATACCAGTATAAAAAAGTACTCTTTCAGTAGTGGTAGTTTTACCAGCATCAACATGAGCACATATACCAATATTTCTATACAAATTAATAGGTGTAGTTCTAGACATGATTTAAAATTTTCTTGGGTTGATTAAAATCTGAAATGGGAAAAGGCTCTATTAGCCTCAGCCATTCTATGCGCATCTTCTTTCTTCTTTATTGCTTCCCCTTTGCCTTCTGAAGCATCTATTAATTCTTGAGCTAATCTAGATGACATATTCTTCTCCGACCTAGAACGAGCTGACTTAACTAACCACCTCATTGCTAAAGCTTGACTTCTTGAAGGTCTTACTTCGATTGGAACTTGATAAGTAGCTCCACCTACTCGCCTAGATTTAACTTCAACAACTGGTGCTACACCCTCTAAAGCCGCTTCAAAAATCTCGAATGGTGGTTTTTTTGTCTTTTCTTCAATTATGTTAAAAGCTCCATATAATATGCCTTCTGCTATGGATTTCTTTCCATCTAACATTATCTGATTCATAAACTTAGCAACTTTAGTATTTTTATACTTAGGATCAGGTAAAGGTTTTCTTTTTGGAGCCGCTTTTCTTCTTGACATAATTTTACGAATTATTTAGATTTTTTTGAACCATATTTAGATCTTCTTTGCTTTCTATCATCCACTCCTGCAGTATCAAGAGTACCTCTAACAGTATGATATCTGACCCCTGGAAGGTCTTTAACTCTCCCACCCCTTATTAGAACTACTGAGTGTTCTTGAAGATTATGTCCTTCTCCACCTATATATGAGATCACTTCATATCCAGAAGTTAACCTGACTTTACATACCTTTCTCAATGCAGAATTAGGCTTTTTGGGGGTAGTAGTATAAACCCTTGTACACACTCCTCGCCTTTGAGGCGAGCCTTTTAATGCAGGTACTCCAGTTTTTTCATACTTTCTTTTCCTTGCACCCCTTATTAATTGATTTACTGTTGCCATATATCTTTTGCAATGTTGTTGAGAACGCGAATTCTAAAGAGACGAAGAGTTAAGGTCAACCTATTCTTCCTCCTTTAAAGCTTCCGCTAAAGCTTCTTCAAAATCTATCTCTTCTTCTTCAACTTCTACTTCAAAACTTTCTTGAGTCTTAGAGTAGCCAGTTCCTGCTGGGATAAGTCTTCCTACAACTACATTTTCTTTTAAACCTCTTAAGCTATCTACTCTTCCAGTTATAGCTGCCTGAGTAAGAACTCTAGTGGTTTCTTGGAAAGAAGCTGCAGAAATAAAAGATTCAGTTGCAAGAGAAGCTTTAGTGATACCTAAAAGAAGTCTTTGATAATCAATAAGTGATTTCTTTTCTGATTTTAGCTTAGCATTTATTTCACGAACATTGGAATATTCAGCTTGTTCTCCTATTATGAAGTCAGAGTTGCCTGGATCTATAATTTCTACCTTTCGGAGCATTTGTTTTAAGATTACTTCAATATGTTTATCATTAATTAAAACTCCTTGCAATCGATAGACTTCCTGGATTCCATCAACTATATAATTTATTAATTCCTCTAAGCTTCTTAATTTTAAAATATCATGAGCACTCATAGGTCCGTCTGAAACTATATCTCCTTTCTCTATTCTTTCACCTTCAAATACATTTAGGTGTCGAACTTTAGAAATAAGATTTGTTACCTCTTCTCCTGAGTCATTAGTAATAATAAGGCGCTCCTTTCCTTTAGTTGGTTTACCCCAAGAGACTATACCGGAAGCGCTAGCTAAAATAGCTTCTTCTTTAGGAGTTCTAGCTTCAAATAAGTCAGCTACACGAGGAAGACCCCCAGTAATATCTTTGGTCTTAGCAGATGCTTGAGAAATTCTAGCTACAACATCTCCCACTTCTATTGTTGATCCCTCAGTAAGTTGAACTATTGCATTTCCTGGAAGAGGATATAAAGCTGGAACTTTAGAATCTGAAAGATGCTTTTCATTACCTTTATTATCAACAATTGAAAGAGATGGTTTCTTTTCCTGAGCTTCTCCTTTTTTTCTTTCATTGATATCAATTATCTCTATATTAGTAAGACCAGTTAAAGAATCTTGAGAAATTCTAGCTGTGGTTCCATCTTCAATATCATTAAATTTTACTTTACCACTAATCTCTGCAATTATTGGCCTAGTAAGAGGATCCCATCTTGCAATAGTATCTCCAGGAGACACTTTGCTCCCAGATTTAAAATTAATAGTTGTGCCATAAGGGATTTTAAATCTTTCTTTTTCTTTACCTTCTTTATCCAACACTGAGATTTCAGATGATTGGGAAAGAGCTACCTGGGAGCCATCTTTCTTCTTTACTGTTCTAAAATCATAACTAACATTTCCTTCGAAATTTGTTGTTATATTATCTTCTGATGCCGTTCCGGAAGCAGCTCCTCCTATATGAAAAGTTCTCATAGTAAGCTGTGTTCCCGGTTCACCAATAGACTGGGCTGCAACTATTCCTACTGCTTCTCCTATATTAACAAGATGTCCTCTACCCAAATCACGTCCATAACACTTTGAACATAATCCGTAATTTATATCGCAATATATTGCAGAACGAACTGTAATCTCTTGAACTCCATTTTCATCAAGTAAGTCTACTAAATCCTCATCTATCAAATCACCATCAGATAAAATCTTTTCCCCTGAATCCGAATTAACATCTCCTATAACAGTCCTTCCTAGCACTCTCTCACCAAGTGGAGCTAATACTTGACCTCCCTCTATAACAGGCCTTATCAAGATTCCTTTTTGTGTGCCACAATCATAATCCGTAACAACCAAGTCCTGAGCAACGTCTACTAACCTTCTTGTTAGATACCCTGAATTAGCTGTTTTTAGTGCTGTATCAGCTAAACCTTTTCTAGCTCCATGAGTAGAAGTAAAATATTCTAATACGGAAAGACCTTCTCTAAAATTAGCTATGATTGGAGTCTCTATAATAGATCCGTCTGGTTTTGCCATTAAGCCTCTCATTCCGGCTAACTGTCTTATTTGAGCTGCAGAACCTCTAGCCCCAGAATCAGCATACATAAATATAGAATTAAAAGAATCTTGCTCTACACTATTTCCCTCAAAGTCTATTACGGATTCTTTAGATATATTATCCATCATAGATTTAGCTATGACTTCATTTGCTCTCGACCAAATATCAATAACTTTATTATATTTTTCACCTTGAGTTACTAGACCAGATGAAAATTGAGCTTCAATATCTTTTACCTCTTTTTCTGCAGTCTTAACAACGGCTTCTTTATTATCTGGAATTATAAAATCTTCTATTCCTATTGAACTTCCAGATTTAGTAGAAAACTCATATCCTAAATACATGAGATGATCAGCAAAAATTACTGTATCTTTAAGACCTGCTTTTCTATAAGACATATCGATCAAAGAAGATATAGCCTTAGAATCTAGAGTTTTATTAACAAGATCAAAAGAAAGATTTTTAGGTAATATGCTAAATAAAAGCGACCTTCCTAATGTAGTATCAATTATTTTAGAAGATCGTTCTTCTTCTGTATTTGATGATATTCTTACCTTTATCTTTGCATGAAGATCTATAAGATTTGCATAGTAAGATTTATGAGCATCCTCTAAAGAAGAAAATATCTTTCCTTCTCCCTTTACATTTATCTTTTCTCTTGTCATATAGTAAATACCTAAAACAACATCTTGAGAAGGGTCAATGATAGGTTTTCCGTTGGCAGGAGAAAGGATATTATTAGATGCCATCATCAAAGCTCTAGCTTCTATTTGAGCCTCTAAAGTCAAAGGAACATGAACTGCCATTTGATCTCCATCAAAATCAGCATTGAAGGCTTTACATACTAAAGGGTGAAGTTGAATAGCCTTTCCTTCAATTAAAAGAGGTTCAAAGGCTTGAATACCAAGTCTGTGTAAAGTAGGAGCTCTGTTTAAAAGAACAGGATGCTCTCTTATGACGTCTGCAAGAATATCCCAAACAACTGGATCTTCTTGTTCTATAAGCCTCTTGGCTGTTTTTATAGTTGTAGATAATTCCAAAGCCTGCAATTTACCTAATACAAAAGGTTTAAATAACTCTAAGGCCATCTTTTTAGGTATTCCACATTGATGAAGTTTCAAAGTTGGCCCAACAACAATTACAGACCTTCCAGAATAATCTACTCTTTTACCTAGTAAGTTCTGTCTAAATCTTCCTTGTTTTCCTTTGATCATATCTGCTAAAGATTTTAGAGCTCTTTTATTAGAGCCAGTAACTGCCCTTCCTCTTCTGCCATTGTCTATAAGAGCATCTACAGACTCTTGAAGCATTCTTTTTTCATTTCTAACAATTATGTCAGGAGCGTTTAAATCCAAAAGACGTTTAAGTCTATTATTTCTATTAATAACCCTTCTATATAGATCATTTAAATCAGAAGTAGCAAACCGTCCTCCTTCCAAAGGGACTAGAGGTCTCAAGTCAGGCGGAAGGACAGGTAAAACTTCTAGAACCATCCATTCAGGCTTATTTCCTGATTCAGTAAAAGATTTTAAAAGCTTCAGCCTTTTTGATATCTTCTTAATTTTGGCTTCTGATTTAGTTTGAAGGAGTTCATCTTGAAGATCAGCCATTTCACTTTCTAGATCTAAATCAATTAATAATTTTTGAATTGATTCAGCGCCCATACCAGCTTCAAACTCATCTCCCCAGTGCTCTAAGGCTTCATAGTATTCTTCATCAGTTAAAAGTTGACAAACTTCAAACTCAGTCATCCCAGGATCAGTTACTATATATGATTCAAAATAGAGAACTCTTTCTAGGTCTCTTAATGTTAAATCAAGACTTAATGAAATCCTTGAAGGTAAAGACTTTAAAAACCAAATATGGGCAACTGGAGCTGCTAACTCTATGTGACCCATCCTTTCTCTTCGAACTCTAGATAAAGTTACTTCTACTCCGCATTTCTCGCAAACTACTCCTCTATGTTTCATTCGCTTATACTTACCACAAATACATTCATAATCTTTTACAGGTCCAAAAATTTTAGAGCAAAATAGACCTTCTCTTTCTGGTTTAAAGGTTCTGTAATTAATAGTTTCTGGTTTTTTAACTTCACCATATGACCATGATCTGATTTGTTGAGGAGAAGCTAAAGAAGCTTTTATTGAATTATATTCAACGCTTCGCCCTTGATCTCTTAAAATATTAAGTAAGTCTTTCAATTATATCTCCTAATTTTATTCAGACCCTGAGGTCTCTTTTAAGTCTAAATCTATACCTAAAGATCTAATTTCTTTAGTTAAAACATTGAAGGATTCAGGTACTCCTGGTTCCATTTCAAAATCTCCATCAACTAGACTCTTATATACTCTTGTTCTTCCAACTACATCATCTGATTTCACAGTTAACATCTCTTGTAATGTATAAGCAGCTCCATACGCTTCTAAAGCCCAAACTTCCATTTCACCTAGTCTTTGGCCGCCAAATTGAGCCTTGCCTCCTAGTGGTTGTTGTGTGACTAAACTATAACTACCAGTTGATCTTGCATGCATTTTATCTTCAACCAAATGATTTAATTTAAGAATATACATATACCCCACTGTAGTAAGCCTATCAAACATTTCCCCAGTTCTTCCGTCATAAAGTTGCATTTGGCCGCTCTTATCCAGACCTGCTAGATCAAGCATGTCCTTCACTTCACTTTCGTGAGCTCCGTCAAATACTGGAGTAGCCATTGGCACACCTTCTCGTAAATTATTAGCTAAAGTAAAGATTTCTTCATCCTTAAATTTAGTTAATTCTTCAGAGTCTTTTTGAGGATAAATCTTCTTTAAAAAATCTTTAACGTCTGATACTTTTTTCTGTTCATCAAGCATTAATGACACTTTCTTTCCGAGCTCTTTAGCTGCCGCTCCAAGATGTACCTCGAGAATCTGCCCTACATTCATTCTAGATGGAACACCGAGAGGATTTAAAACTATATCTATAGGCTCTCCATCTGCATCATAAGGCATATCCTCCATGGGAACTATTGCTGAAATGACACCCTTATTTCCATGCCTCCCTGCTAATTTATCCCCTGGCTGGATCCTTCTTTTTACTGCAAGATAGACTTTTACAATCTTTAGGACACCCGGCTGAAGATCTTCACCAGAGATTACTTTTTCTTTCATTTCTGAAAATCTATCTTTTAATGATTTTTTGTAGGCTTCAAGATCTAATCCTATATTTTCTATCTGAGAATTTATTTTTTCATTAGATAATCTTACTTTTAAAAGATCATTTAGATTCAAGTCATCTAGAGCTTGTTTACTTATAGAAGAACCTTTGGTGAGGCCCTTTCCAGAAAGTACTTTCTTACCTTGTAAGAGAGTTGCTATTCTATTTTGAGCTGCATCTTCAATTATCTTCAACTCATCATCAATATCTTTTTTAATTTGAGAAAGTTGGTCTTCTTCTATGGCCAGAGCTCTACCGTCTTTTTCTAGGCCTTCTCTAGTGAATACATGCACTCCTATTACTGTTCCCGTTGCTCCTCCCGGAACCCTCTGAGAGGAATCTTTTACGTCAGATGCTTTTTCTCCAAAGATTGCTCTTAAGAGTTTTTCTTCAGGGCTTAATTGGGTTTCTCCTTTAGGAGTAACTTTTCCAACTAGAATATCTCCTGGTTTAACTTTTGCACCAAGATAAACAATGCCGTGTTCATCTAATTTAGATAAAGCAGCTTCTCCTACATTAGGAATGTCTGCTGTAATTTCTTCTGCACCTAACTTTGTATCTCTAGCTATACAGGTTAATTCTTGAATATGTATACTAGTAAATTTATCAGTCCTTGCAATTCTTTCTGAAATTAAAATTGAGTCTTCAAAGTTGTAACCATGCCAAGGCATAAATGCCATTCTTACATTTTGTCCTAGAGCTAATTCACCTAAATCTACAGATGGTCCATCTGCTAATATATCTTGCTTTTTAACTCTATCTCCGACTGAAACTAAGGGCTTTTGATTTATACACGTATTCTGATTAGACCTTGTATATTTAATTAAGTTATATACATCTACACCAGAGTCGCCCTGATTGATTTCGTTCTCATCAACTCTTATTACAATCCTACTCGCATCAATAGTTTCAACTAATCCAGATCTAGAAGCCGTGACACAAGATCCTGAATCTCTAGCGATAAGACTTTCAACTCCTGTACCAACCAACGGTTTTTCTGTCCTTAAAGTTGGAACAGCTTGTCTCTGCATGTTAGATCCCATCAGGGCTCTATTAGCATCATCATGCTCCAAAAAAGGTATTAAAGAAGCAGCTATAGATACGACTTGTTGAGGAGATACATCCATATAGTCTACTTTTTCTGGAGACATCAAAGTAAACTCATTATTAAATCTAACTGCTACTAATTCTTCAGTTAATTCATTCTTTTTACCTATTAAAGCGCTAGCTTGAGCTATCACATATTTCGATTCTTCAATAGCAGATAAGTGATCAAACTCTTCTGTAACAGATCCATTAATTACTTTCCTAAAAGGACTTTCTAAGAAGCCATATTCATTTGTCCTTGCATAAGCCGATAAAGAATTTATAAGTCCAATATTTGGCCCCTCTGGGGTTTCAATAGGACATACTCTGCCATAATGTGTTGGATGAACATCTCTGACTTCAAAACCTGCTCTTTCTCTAGTGAGTCCGCCAGGACCTAGAGCTGAAATTCTTCTTTTGTGAGTTACCTCAGATAAAGGATTATTTTGATCCATGAATTGTGAAAGTTGACTTGAACCAAAGAATTCTCTAACTGCAGCTGAAATAGGTTTAGCATTTATTAAATCTTGAGGTCCATGTCCTTCCAATTCAGCTGTCCCTAATCTTTCTCTTACTGCTCTTTCTACTCTGATTAATCCGATCCTAAATTGATTTGCAACCATTTCACCTACAGACCTAACTCTTCTATTTCCTAAATGATCAATATCATCAACAGATCCTTTACCATTCCTAATAGCAACCAAAGTTTTTAAAGCATCTAGAATATCTGTATGTTCTAATACACTATTACCTTCAATCTCGTCCCTACCAAGGCGTTTATTAAATTTCATCCTACCTACTGCAGAAAGGTCATATCTTTCAGGATTAAAAAATAAACTTTGAAATAATGTACTAGCCGCTTCTTTAGTTGGCGGCTCACCAGGTCTCATCATTCTATAAATCTCTACCAATGCTTCTAAATCATTAGTAGTTTGATCACTTCTAAGAGTGTCAGACATGTACTGACCTGACTCGAGGTCATTAATATATAAAACTTGGAAATCCTTAAGTTTTAATTCCTGCATCTTAAGAATGACATCATCATCTATTATAGTGTTGCAGGGAATTACAACCTCACCAGTTAACTTATCAAATATATCATTACTTAACACTAACCCAGCAAGAGAAGACTGATCATAAGTTAAGGTTTTTATTCTAGCACCCTCAATCTTTCTAATATGTCTTGCGCTAACCCTATCGCCCGCAGTAACGTATTTTTCTCCTTTATGAGAAATGTCTACTGGACAAATTTGTCCCATGAGCCTTTTAGGAATCAATTGTAATTCAAATTGATTTTCGCCCTTTACTTTAAATTGCTGTTTTTCGTAAAAAATATCTAAAATTTCTTGACTTGAATATTGCAAAGCTTTCAAAAGAATCGTTGCTAGTAATTTCCTCTTTCTATCAATTCTGACAAAGACTAAATCTTTGGAATCAAATTCAAAATCTAACCAAGATCCTCTGTAAGGAATAATCCTAGCACCATAAAGTACCTTCCCTGAGGAGTGACTTTTCCCTTTATCATGATCAAAAAATAATCCTGGTGATCTATGTAATTGAGATACCACAACCCTTTCTGTACCATTGATAATAAACTGACCATGTTCTGTCATTAAAGGAACAGTTCCCATGTAAACTTTTTGAGCCTTTCCTTCCTTTAATTTACCCGTATCTTTGTCAAAAAATAAGATGTTGCAGTCTATATGCAATGGCGCTTCATAGGTGATCCCTTTAATCTTACACTCCCTTTCATCAAATTTAGGAGAACCTAAATCATAACCAGAATACTCCATTCTTGCATTCTTATTGTGACTTTCTATAGGAAAAATTGATTTAAGAATCTTCTCTAAACCTTCTTCTTTTCTTTTTTCTTTCAAGGTAAACGCTTGAAGAAAATCAGCATAAGACTCGGTTTGAGTAGCTAATAAATTAGGCAGATCAATTACTGAAGAAATCTTCTCAAAATTCCTTCTTATTCTTTTTTTCTCTGTGTAAGAAAAAGTCATAAATACCTCTTAGGTTTTATTTAAAAAATTTAATACCGAAAAACTAAGCAATTTATTTAAGTTCTACCGTTGCTCCTGCATCTTCTAATTGCTTTTTGTATTCATCTGCTTCAGCTTTATCCACTTCTTCCTTGATGGTTGAAGGAGCTTCGTCCACTAATGCTTTAGCATCTTTAAGCCCCAGCCCTGTAATGGTTCTTACAGCTTTTATAACATCTACTTTTTTCTCTCCAACTGCAGCTAAATGAAGATCTACAGAAGTAGGACCTTCGTCTTCTGCTGCAGCATCAGATGCTGCTGCTGGAGCTGCTGCGGCTACCGGGGCTGCAGCAGTGACTCCAAATTTTTCTTCCATGGCTGCAATTAAATCAACTACATCCATAACACTCATTTCTGAAATTGCTTCTAAAATATCCTCTTTACTTAATGCCATTTTTTTCTCCAAAATTTATATTTAATTAAGATGTCTGTTCTTTTTGTTGTTTTATAGATTCTAATACTCTAACAAGTTTAGAAGGAACCTGATTCAGGCTAGATACAAGTTTTGTAACTGGAGCATTTAAAATACCTAACAACTGAGCTATCGCTTCTTCTTTTGAAGGAAGATTAGCTATATCAGTCAATCTACTTAGATCTAAAAGATCTTCACCAAAAGAAAGTCCTTTCACCACAAATGAAGAATTTTGTTTCCTAAAATCATTCATTAGTTTTGCTGCGCTACTTGGATCATCTAAAGAAAAGGCTAGCATTGTAGGTCCGACAAGAAGATCATCAAAACAATCAAATTTAGTACCTTTAAGGGCTTGTTTAGCCAAGGTATTTCTGATAATTTTTAGATGAACTTTTGTTTCTCTAGCTTTTTCTCTAAGGAGAGTTAATTCAGAGACTGAACTACCATGATAATCTGCTGCAACAACTGAAATAGCTGACTCTGCAATACCATGCAGTTTCTCAACTGCTAATTTCTTTTCCTCTAAGCGCATTGGCATATGTTTATCCTCCTCCCTCTATAAAATTATAGAAAAAGATTAGACATCTTGGACCTTATAAAAGATAAAGCCCTAATCTGCGTAGGATAATTTTTAAACCTGTCAATACGACAAGTTCCTACGGTCTTCGATAGATGCAAAAAATTTGCATCATCTTGAAGAAGTTTTCTTATGAAGAAATTAAATAAATACTTCATAGAATTAAAAATTCAAGGTTGAAAGATCCAGATTAAGACCTGGACCCATGGTTGATGATAAAGAAACTTTTTTTATAAATATTCCTTTTGAGCTAGGTGGTTTATTTTTCTTTAAATCTGATAACAAAGTTTCTAAATTCTCTTTTATTTGATTAGGTTCATAAGAAATATCACCAATACGTCCATGAATAATCCCATTTTTATCAGATCTGTATCTTATTTGTCCTGCTTTAGCCATCTCAACTGCTTTACCAACCTCTTTTGTGACTGTACCTTCTTTTGGATTTGGCATTAACCCTTTTGGACCTAATTGTTTACCCAACGGACTTACTAACTTCATAGTCTCTGGTGTGGCTATGACAACATCAAAGTCAAGATCTCCAGCTTTAATACTTTCAACTAGATCTTCCATACCAACTTTATCTGCACCTGCAGCTTCTGCAGCTTTAGCTTGGTCTCCATCTACAAAAACTGCAACTTTGCAAGGTTTTCCAGATCCTGCAGGAAGAGATAGAGCTCCTCTCATATTCTGATCTGATTTTTGAGGATCTACTCCTAACCTGATGGCAACATCTATTGACTCTTTAAATTTCAATGCAGGTAGAGATTGTATTTCTTCTATAGCTGAGTCTATTGAATAAAGACTTCCATCATTAACCATTTTTTCTATTTTTTCTCTTCTATTATTCATATCATTCTATGATTCTTCAACTTCTATTCCAGCACTTTGAGCACTGCCTTTTAAGGTATTTACTGCAGCTTGCATATCTGCTGCTGTTAAGTCTGCATCTTTAATTTTAGCTATTTCTTCAAGCTGAGAAACAGTGACTTTTCCTACCTTTAAACTATTTGGAGTTCCGCTACCTTTTGGTATACCTGCCGCCTTTCTAATTAATACTGAAGCAGGAGTTGATTTAATAACAAACTCAAAAGATTTATCCTTAAATACAGAGATAACAACTGGGACTGTTAGTCCTTGTTCTAACTCCTTAGTCCTTGCATTAAATTGATTACAAAAATCCATAAGAGGTAATCCATGTTGACCTAAAGCGGGCCCTACTGGAGGACTAGGGGAAGCTTGGCCAGCAGGTATCTGTAACTTTATAAAAGTATCTAATTCTTTTTTTGCCATTTTAACCTTTTTCTATTTGAGTGAATTCTAATTCTACGGGAGTTGATCTTCCAAAAATCAGCACTGCTAATTTCACCCTACTTTTTTCATAATTTACTTCTTCAATAACTCCACTAAAGTCATTAAAGGGTCCTTCAATAACTCTTACCATTTCCCCAATTTCAAAAGTAACTTTTGGAGCAAAAGAGCCTGGTTCTGCTTCGATTTTATTCATAATGCCATTAGCCTCTGCATCTGAAATTGGAGATGGTTTATCTTTCGTTCCGCCTATAAAACCCATAACTCTTGGTGTGTCTTTTACTAAATGCCAAGTCTCTTCATTAAGTTCCATATTTATAAGAACATATCCTGGAAAAAACTTTCTTTGTGATTTTTTTTCTACACCACCCTTCAACTCAATAACCTCTTCAGCTGGTATCATAATTTCACCAAAGAAATCATCCATATTAAATCTTTTAATCCTTTCAAGTAGAGCTTCTTGCACCTTAAACTCGTAACCTGAGTAAGCATGTATGACAAACCATTCTTTATTCATTAAGTTAACCTAAAATTGATGCTGTGGCCCAAGAAAAAAGTGAATCTAGACCCCATAAAATCAAACCAGCTATTGTCACCACTCCTATAACTATAAAAGATGTTGAAGTAGTTTCAGAGCGTGTTGGCCAAATAACACGTTTAATCTCATTTCTAGATTCTAAAATTATTTTAAGAGCACTTGCTCCTTCTGCAGTGCTGAAGATAAAAATAAAAGCTAACACCAAAATAAATATAATGGCTAAAACTCTATAAAATAATGGTTCTGAACCAAAATAAGAGTTAATCA
The DNA here is from genome assembly GCA_029268615.1 of SAR86 cluster bacterium. NCBI lineage: Bacteria > Pseudomonadati > Pseudomonadota > Gammaproteobacteria > SAR86 cluster bacterium. Next base: position 218,455 of record JAQWNM010000010.1, read on the forward strand.
AAGCTGAAAAAAGAGCCAGCCCAATACCTAGTAGCCATTTGATATAGTTTGTTGCTGATGACGAAACTTTATTTTTCATAAAATTTAAAATAGAAAGCATCTGGCAGGCCAGGAGGGAATCGAACCCCCAACCTGCGGTTTTGGAGACCGCCGCTCTGCCAATTGAGCTACTGGCCTAAGCAATAATTTTTGAAACCACACCAGCACCAACCGTTCTGCCACCTTCTCTTATAGCAAAACGCATGCCATCTTCCATAGCTATAGGCGATATTAATTCCACTGTCATACTAATATCATCACCTGGCATTACCATTTCAACATCTGCAGGACGCTCTACCGCTCCCGTAACGTCTGTCGTTCTAACATAGAACTGCGGTCTATAACCTTTAAAGAAAGGAGTATGTCTACCACCTTCTTCTTTGCTTAGAATATATACTTGCGCTTCAAACTTTGTATGAGCATTTAAAGAGCTTGGCTTACAAAGAACTTGACCTCTCTCCACTTCATCTCTCTCCGTGCCTCTAAGAAGTATCCCTACATTTTCTCCAGCTCTACCTTCATCTAAAAGTTTTCTAAACATTTCAACTCCAGTACAAACTGTTTTTTGAGTATCTCTTATACCAACAATCTCTATTTCTTCGTTAACCTTAATTTCTCCTCTCTCAATTCTTCCAGTTACGACTGTTCCTCTTCCTTGAATTGTAAAAATATCTTCAATAGGCATTAAAAAAGGTTTATCTGTTTCTCTAACAGGTTCTGGTATAAAAGTATCTAGAGATCCTATCAATTCCTTAACTTTATCAATATGACCAGCATCTCCTTCAAGTGCCTTAAGGGCTGAACCAACTATAATAGGAGTATCATCACCTGGAAATTCATATTCTGTGAGTAATTCTCTTATTTCCATTTCAACCAATTCAATTAACTCATCATCATCTACCATGTCTGCCTTATTGAGGAAAACAACTATGTGAGGTACGCCTACTTGTCTAGCCAACAGTATATGCTCCCTTGTTTGGGGCATAGGACCATCAGCAGCGCTAACAACTAAAATAGCTCCATCCATTTGGGCAGCTCCAGTTATCATATTTTTAATGTAATCAGCATGTCCTGGACAATCTACATGGGCATAATGTCTAGTCTCAGAATCATACTCAACGTGACTCGTAGAAATTGTGATACCTCTTTCTTTTTCCTCAGGTGCATTATCAATGCCATCAAAAGCGACTGCATCTCCTCCAAAAGCATCAGCTGAAACTTTCGTAAGAGCTGCCGTCAAAGTTGTTTTACCATGATCTACGTGACCGATTGTTCCTACATTTACATGAAGTTTATTTCTTTCAAATTTTGCTTTAGCCATTTTATTACCAATTATTTATAAAAATTATACTTATTATTTAATTATCACGGAGCTCATAACCGGAATTGAACCGGTGACCTCTTCCTTACCAAGGAAGTGCTCTACCACCTGAGCTATATGAGCAAAACTCATAAAAATCTTAAAATAAAACGCAAAAAAGCTAACATTGAGCGTCATTTTCAACTTTTATTGTTTAACCCCTTTTAACAATCCAAACTAGGAGCGCTTTTATAGTCTCTTTGAGGCCTTTTTGCAAGCTTTTTCAGAAGTTTTTTTTGGTTATAGATTTTCGGAAAAATGGTGGAGGGAGAAGGATTCGAACCTTCGAAGCACGAGGCGGCAGATTTACAGTCTGCTGGGTTTGACCGCTCCCCAATCCCTCCATTTGAAGAAATGAATGCAATTCTGTAGATCACATGTTTCCTTGTCAACTTTAATAAATAAGCAAATTAAATAATTTTTTCATATACTCACTTATTAAATGTATAAAATTTTTACGATATGTTGTCAGAAAGCCTAATAGCTAAGTCTATTTTAAAAAAAAATAAAAATAAAAAAAGCAATATTATTATAAAAAGAATTACAAATTCTACGAATGATGATGCAAAAAAAATTCTACTAAGCACACAAAATGAACTAACTTTTATTTTTGCAGAGCAACAAAAATCAGGTAGAGGTCAACGCAAAAGAAAATGGGTCAGCCCTTTAGGTAAAAATATTTATCTTTCTGTTGCCTGGAAATCAAGAATTAATGTAGATAAATTAGATGGACTAAGTTTAGCCATTGGAGTAATTATTATAAGGGCACTTAAAGAAATTAGTGTAAATGGTCTAAAAATTAAATGGCCCAATGACATTTATTTTGAAAATAAAAAATTAGCTGGAATATTAATTGAGACTTCACTTTCGAAGAAAAATAATCTTAATATAGTTATTGGAATAGGAATAAATGTAAATATGACCTTAAAGGAAGGAAAAACAATAGATCAAGAGTGGACATCCATTAAAAATATAAAAAATAAAAAAATCGAAAGAAATACTATTGCTTCAAATCTAATTAATCATTTAATAAATTTAATAGATACTTTTCCTAATCAAGGATTTTCAAGCTATTTAGAAGAATTTAATAGCCTTAATTATTTCCATAAGAAAAATTGCATGGCACTTCTATCTGACGGAAGTGTGATTAAAGGTAAAGCAAGTAAGGTAAATTCTTTGGGAGAATTAATTTTTGTTTCTAAAGATAAAACCTACACTCTTCGAAGTGGAGAAGTTACAATAAGAGATATCAATTAAATGTTTTTTAAGATTGCTGGCGTAGCTCAGTTGGTAGAGCAGCTGATTTGTAATCAGCAGGTCGTAGGTTCAAATCCTATCGCCAGCTCCAAAATTCTTAACTTACACTTAAGAAAAATATCTAATATTATTAAAAGGTCTTTTAATACCTCTGCAGGAATCTTTACTAGGTACTCTCTGTGAAGTTCTCAAAAAAGAATAAACAAAAAAAGAATCTAGTCGGTAAAGTTATTTATGCTCGTAGAAGTTGTCATCTTCTGCAAGAAGAAACAGGAACTAAATTTAAATTAAAAGAAAATGAATTAAAAAAAGTTTTTCCTGGAGATGAAGTTATATTTTCTTTATCCGAAAATAGTTGGGCAAAAATAGAATCAATAAGAAAATCAAATACTCTTTCTTTAATAGCTAAAATTCAAAAAAAATCTAAGAAATGGATTGCTATTCCCCTAGACTATGGGAAAAAATTTGAAATCAACCTTTTAGATGAAGATCTCAAAGATTCGATCGAAAATTGTTTTGCAAAGGTAATTATTTGCACTCAGCCAAAAAAATCATCAAAAGCAACTGCAAAGATTGAAAAAATAATTTCTTCGTCTGATGTGGTTGATAAGGCAAATGATTTAGCAATCATAAAACATAATTTAGAGGAAGCTTGGGATCCTAAAATATCAGAAGAAACTAAACTTTTAGATTCAAAAAAATATCAAAAAATTTCTCATTCCAGAGTTGATTTAAGACAAAAGAACTTTGTAACCATTGACGGTAGAAGTGCTAAAGATTTTGATGATGCTGTCTATGCTGAGAAAAATAATAATGGAAATTTTAATCTTTATGTGGCGATTGCAGATGTATCACATTTCGTTGAACCAAATTCTATTTTAGATAAAGAAGCGCGTAAAAGAGGTACCTCTATATATTTTCATAAGAAAGTTATACCTATGCTCCCTGAAGTCATTAGCAATGGCTTATGCTCACTTAGACCTAATGAAGATAGATTGGTATTGGTAGCAAAAATAGAAATCGAATCTGAAGGAAAATTGATAGAAGCTGAATTTTTTGAAGCTATCATAAATTCAAATGCAAGATTAGTATATGAAGATATACAAAAAGAGTTAGAGAGAGAAAATAAGCCCTATTTTCATTCCTTAAAAATACTTAATAAGATTTATGGAATATTAAAAAAAGAAAAGAATCTGAGGGGAGCTCTTGAGTTAGACATTCCTCAATATATCCCTATTGTAAAAGGGAAAAAAATTCAAAGATTTATTAGCCCATCCAGAACAAAAGCACATTTAATGATAGAAGAATGTATGTTGCTAACTAATATTTGTGCTGCAGAAGTTTTAATTAAATATCAAGTACCAGGCATCTTCAGAACACATCCAAAACCTGAAAGTGAAAAAATTGAAAGACTAAAAAACTTTCTCAATACTAAAAATATAAATATAGCAGTTCCATCTATAATAAATGTAAAAAGCCTTACAAAAATAGTAAATAATTTCAAAGACAAAGAAGATGAATCCATAATCCACCTTCAGGTCCTTCAGACATTATCTCTTGCGAAATATGAAACCAATGTTTCTGAGCATTTTGCATTAGGTTATCCATCCTATACCCATTTCACTTCTCCCATAAGACGATATCCGGATTTAATTGTTCATAGGAGTCTTAAAGCTCTGATTAGAAACTCAACCTCTAATAGACTTTCATTATCAAAAAATCAAACTGATACTCTTGTTAAAGAAAAAAACCCATTTAATAAAGATGAATTAGAAGAGATAGCTATTCATTCTTCCCATCAAGAAAGATTAGCAGAAAAAGCAACAAGAGATGCCTTAAAGACTTTAAAGTGCGAATGTGCATCTAGCAATATTGGTAAAGAATTCAAAGGAGTTATTCAAGCTGTAACTAATTTTGGATTATTTATCATTCTAGATGATTTAAATATAGAAGGCCTTTGTCATATAAAGTTCTTGCCGAAGAAAGGCTATTATTCTTTTGACGAAAAATCTCAAACCCTAGAAAGTAATAAATCAGGCCATAAATACTCTCTTGGCGACAAACTTCGGGTTCGAATAAAGAAAGTGGATATAATTTCTCAAATGATAGATTTAGAAATCTTGTAAAATAAAAAGATAATGCAAACTAACAAGCTTGATCCAAATCAAGAAACCATCCTAGGCATAAACGCTGCTTACGAGATCATCAAGACTAGACCAAATTCAGTCAAATTACTTTCTGTACTGGAAAATAAATCAAGTAAGAGAATAATTGATCTCATAGTTCTAGCTAATAAATCAAACATAAAAATATTAAAGGAAACTAAATCATATTTCACAAACAACTATGGAGAACAAAACCATCAAGGTATAGCAGTGACTTGTAATGTTCGTTCACATGAAGGAGAAACATATTTGGATCAACTTATTGAAAAGTCAAGAGTATGCCTTCTTATCTTGGATCATATTACTGATCCTCATAATGTAGGCGCATGTATAAGATCGGCTTCAGCTGCTGGTGTGGATGCAGTAATTGTTCCAAAAGATAGAGCTTGCCATTTAACGCCTACTGTTAGAAAGATTTCTTCTGGAGCAACTGAACTTATTCCATTTATAGTTGTCACTAATCTATCAAGAACAATAAAAAAAATAAGCTCTAAAGGGATTAAAGTTATGGGTGCTACCATTGAATCAAATACTAATTATCTAGATGCTGATATGACTGGTAGCGCTGCACTGGTTATTGGATCTGAAGATAAAGGCCTTAAATCTAATATTGCAAAAAACTGCGATATTCTAATTTCCATAAACATGCCAGGTAAAATAGACAGTCTTAATGCTTCTGTATCTAGTGGTATATTGCTTTTTGAATATTTAAGGCAAAATAATCATGCAATTTAAAGTCTATATTCTATAGAATACTAAAATGCTGACTCAAAGAACTCTAACCAATTCTATAAAAGCCTCTGGGATTGGCTTGCATAGCGGTCAACCTATTTTCTTAACTTTAAAGCCAGCGCCCCCAGATACAGGGATTATCTTTAGAAGAGTAGATTTAGATCCGATAGTTGAAATTAAGGCTAGCGCTGAAAATGTAGGAGAAACTACTTTATCTACTACTTTAACAAAAGAGCAAGTAAAGATTTCAACTATTGAGCACCTTCTTTCTGCAATGGCGGGTCTTGGAATAGACAATGCATATGTCGAGGTAACTGCTCCTGAAATCCCAATAATGGATGGAAGTGCTGGCCCTTTTGTATTTTTAATTCAATCAGCAGGCATAGATGAGCAACGGGCTCTAAAAAAATTTATTAGAATAAAAGAAAAGGTTAGGGTTGAATGGAATGGTGCTTGGGCGGAGGTTTCTCCTTTTGAAGGTTTTAAAGTAACCTTTACAATGGTCTATGATCATCCAGTGCATAGAAAATATTCAAATAAAGCAACAATAAATTTCAATAGTACATCATTCGTAAAGGAAGTATCTAGAGCTAGAACTTTCGGTTTTGATAACGAAGTAGAACTTTTACAACAAAGAAACCTAGCTTTAGGAGCTAGCCAAAAAAATGCCATTGCGATAGGCGATCATGCTATTCTCAACTCAGATGGAGTTAGATTTGAAGACGAAATGGTAAAACATAAGATACTAGATTCTATTGGAGACTTATATCTGTTAGGCCATAATCTTGTAGGATCTTTTGAGGGCTATAAATCAGGTCATACAGTCAATAACGCCTTATTAAGAGAACTAATTAATAGACCAGAAACTTGGGAAGTCAGATCTTACGATGATAGAAATGACTCCCCTATCACATATCTAGACCCTATAATAAACCCTAGCGAAGGCTAGCACTGATCTTTTTTTGAAGGACACTTAGCCTATCGATTGATAGAATTAGGTTTAATTAACTATTTAGATGGGAATTTTAAAAAAAATATTTGGATCATTTAATCAAAAGCAATTAAGCAAAATCAAACCTATTGTAGATAGGATTAATTCTTTAGAAGAGTCTATTGCATTAAAGACTGACCAAGAATTAAAAGAATATAGAGATGATTTTGTTCAAAGGCACTCGAATGGCACATCTTTAGATGAACTTCTCCCAGAAGCTTTTGCTGTTGCACGCGAGGTTGGCAAAAGAACACTTAACTTAAGACCATATGATGCTCAATTGATTGGAGGAATTATTCTTCATAATGGACTTATAGCTGAAATGGCAACGGGAGAAGGAAAAACTCTAGCAGCAACTCTTCCTGTATACCTAAATTCTATTAGTAACAGGAAAGTAGTTCTTGTAACAGTAAATGATTATTTGGCTGAAAGGGATGCAAATTGGATGGAACCAATATATTCAAATCTTGGATTAAAAGTTAGTTTTGTAGTTTCTAACATGGCTCCAGAAGATAGATCTAAAGCATATGAAGCTGATGTGATCTATGCAACTAATAATGAACTCGGATTTGATTATCTTAGAAATAATATGGTCTATAGAAAAGAAGATCGAGTTATGAATGATTTCTATTTTGCTATTATCGATGAAGTTGATTCGGTTTTAATTGACGAAGCAAGAACTCCTCTCGTTATATCAGGTTCATCTCAAGATTCATCCAAAATATTTCAGAAGATTGGTAAATTCATTCCAAAACTTATAGAGCAGCCTTTTGTAGACGCTGAGGCAGAAAACGATTCATCAAATCAACCTCAACCTCAACCTATTGAAGGTCACTTCATTGTAGATGAAAAATCTAGACAAGTTGAGCTTACAGATAGTGGGCATGACTTTATCGAAAAATTATTAAAAGATGAAGGATTAATAGAAAGTAATCAAAGCCTCTATTCTTCTAATAACTTAAGGTTGTTACATTATATTCAATCCTCTTTAAGAGCATATTTTCTTATTAACAAAGATGTGGATTATTTGGTTAATGATAATCAAGTAATCCTTATTGATGAAAATACAGGTAGAGCCATGCCAGGAAGAAGACTGGCTGATGGACTTCATCAGGCTATAGAGGAAAAAGAAAATGTTCCTATACAGACTGAAAGTCAAACCCTCGCATCGTCCACCTTCCAGAATTATTTCAGACAATATGAAAAATTGGCTGGTATGACTGGTACAGCTCTTACAGAGGCCCAAGAATTTAAGGAGATTTATAGTCTAGATGTCATAGAAGTCCCCACTAATAAACCTATGGTAAGAAAGGACAAAAATGACATGGTATATCTAACCCAAAAAGAAAAATTTGAGGCCATAGTTGAAGAGATTAAATATACGCAAAATAATGGTAATCCAATTCTAGTTGGAACTGCATCTTTAGAAAGTTCTGAAACACTATCAAAGTATCTTTCTAAAGAAAATATAGATCATCAAGTTCTAAATGCAAAGAATCATGCCAGAGAAGCAGAGATAATAAGTCAGGCTGGAAAACCAGGAGTGATTACTATAGCGACTAATATGGCAGGACGAGGTACTGATATTGTTTTAGGAGGAAATTGGGAAGTGGAATTCTCAAAATTAGAAATTAAAAACCTAGAGACAAAAGAACAAAAGTTAACCGAATGGAAAGAGCTCAATAAGTCGGTAATAGATTGTGGTGGACTTCATGTTATAGGGACAGAAAGAAATGAGTCTAGAAGGATTGATAATCAGCTGAGAGGAAGATCAGGCCGGCAAGGTGATCCAGGAAGCTCTAGATTCTATTTATCTTTAGAAGACTCTCTTATGAGAATATTTTCTTCCAAGAGATTTATTGGAATTATGCAAAACCTAGGTCTTGAAAATGGAGAATCTATAGAACATAAGATGTTAAGTGGGGCTATAGAAAGAGCTCAAAAGAGAGTAGAGGGAAGAAACTTTGATATAAGAAAAATGCTTCTTGAATATGATGATATGGCAAATGAACAAAGACAAGTAATCTATCTTCAAAGAAATACAATTCTTGAGAGTGAAGATATTTCAGAAGTCATCTCTTCAATGAGACTAGAGGTGGTGCATGACATGGTTGATAGCTTTATTCCTCAAGAACAAAATATTGACTTTGATATAAAAAGCTTAGAAAAAACCTTACAAAATGATTTTGGGGAATATTTTCCTATTCAATCGTGGTTTAGCCAAGAACCAAATCTAAGTAATGATGAAATAACAAATAAAATAGTTAAACATCTTGAAGATAAATATAAATTAAAATCTGAGGCTATAGGTCAACAAATGAGAGGCTTCGAGAAACAAATACTTCTTCAAGTTATTGATAATAACTGGAAAGAACATTTAGCTTCCACAGAATATTTAAGACAAAGTATAGGTCTCAGAGGTTACGCAAATAAAAATCCTAAACTAGAGTTTAGGAGAGAAGCTTTTGAGCTCTTTGAAGTAATGCTTGCAGAGATTAGAGTTGAAGCAATAAAATTTTTGTCGAGAGTTCAAATAGAGGTTAATGATGCCGAGAAAATATCTAAACTTGATGAAAATACTACTCAAACTTTTCAACATGAACAAGCCCCCTCTGCTTTAGAAGATCCTCTAAAAGAGCCGAAAAAATTAAATAAAAATAAAGAGCCTTTGGCGGGAAATAGAAGAATGAGAAGGATAGAAGCCAAAATGGCTAAAAAGAAAAAGTAATCTATATATGAAAGAAATAAAAATTGGAACTTCTTCTAGCAAGCAAAAATATGGAGATAGATTAGATACTGTATTAATTGAATTGAATGAAAAAACTAAATTGTCAGGTCTCTTTACAACCAATGATTTAAAAGCAGCCCCTGTTATAGTTTGTAAAGAAAATATAAATGAAAATAAAAAAGGTAAGAAGTATCTTGTAATTAATGCAGGTAATGCAAATGCAGCAACAGGGAGTTACGGCTTAAAAGACTGCAAAGATATTAATGCCTATCTAGGTAAAGAATTTGATTGTCAAGAAAATCAATTCCTTCCGTTCTCTACTGGAGTCATAGGAGAAAGGCTCAACTTGCCAGCACTTAAAAAGGCTCTGATAAAAGGAAAAAAAAATCTCGGTCTCTCTAACTGGAAAGAATTTGCTGAAGCAATCATGACCACGGATACTAAAATAAAATTAATTAAAAAAACAATATTAGTTAAAAAAGAGAAAGTAAATATATTTGCTGTTGCAAAAGGTTCTGCGATGATCCATCCAAATATGGCAACCCTCTTAAGCTTTATTTTTACTGATTTAAGAATAAATAATGGAGATTTACATAAAATTCATAGAACAGCTTGTGATCAATCTTTAAATGCAATATCAGTGGATGGAGATCTTTCAACAAATGACTCTTCATTGTTAGTTGCTACTGGGAGTTCTTTAGTAAATTTTAAAGATAATAGAGAATTATTAGAAAAGGAAATAATCAATACCTTCAAAGAGCTTTCTAAAAAATTAATGCTAGATGCAGAAGGTTCAAGTAAATTAATCAGTATAAAAATTAAAGGGCTTAAGTCGAATAATTTATGCAAAAAAATGGCCAGGCATATTTCTAATTCTCTTCTTTTAAAGACTGCCTTTACTGGTGGAGACCCTAATTGGGGTAGAATTATAATGGCGGCCTGCAATTTAGAAGATTTAAAAATTAATCCTAATAATATTGATCTCAAAATAGGCCCGCATAAAGTATTTACTAAGGGCGAACTAAACAAAAATTATTCTGAGAAAAAAGGACTAAATGAATTTAAGAAAAAGCATATTAATTTAGAGTTAAATTTTGGAAAGACTTCGTCTTCTTTTGAGATTTTAACTTGCGATATTTCTTCAGAATATATAAGAATGAATTCGGACTATAGGAGCTAGTTAATAATGGTGATGCCTGAGATATTCACTATTTCAGAGAGTTTATTAGAAAAAGAAGACCTTCATAATTTCATTAAATTGCTATCATCAAGGAATTTGAAGATTATCCAATTCAGAATGAAGAACTTAGATCTGGATGATCAAAAAAGACAACTATTAAATGCTAAAGAAATGTGCTCGAAATATAACTTAAAACTAGTTGTAAATTCATTTCATAATAAAATAAATATCAAAAAAGTTGAGGGCCTTCATCTAACATCAGCTGATTTAATGAAAGTTAATAAAGAAGGTCTTCCCGATATTCCTATTATTGGTGCTTCTTGTCATAACCTAGAACAAGTTCATAAGGCTAATATACTCAATCTAAATTATATTTATCTATCTCCAGTTCTAGAGACAAGATCTCATGAAAGTTTGCAACCTCTTGGCTGGAAAAATTTTAAAAAATTAAGCAACTTATGCAAAATCCCTGTGTTTGCCTTAGGAGGAATGAGTTTATCGGATTTAAATACGGCCAAAAAAAATGGGGCATATGGTATAGCTGGTATTAGTTTTTTTTAAATCTTAGGCTTTTTCTGGATCATCTAAAATACTTTCATTTAAAGAATCCCCAGGAATCTTATGCATCTCATTTGTCCAAGCACCTAGATCAAGTAATTGGCATCTTTTAGAACAAAAAGGTCTATAAATATTTTTTTTTGACCACTCTGATAATGAGTTACATTCTGGGCACTTTACTGTCTTGGTGAGTTTATTTATTGGCATAATTTCAAGTAAATTTCATGGAACTCTCTTACTTTTATCTTCAGTTCTTTTAGGTCACCATTATTAAATAAAACATCATCAGCTTTAGCAAGCCTCTGATTTCTTGTCATTTGAGATCCCATTATGCTGACTACCTGATCTTTTGAAACATTATCTCTAAGGACGGTTCTTTTTATCTGTTTCTCCTCTTCAGAGTCTATAATCAAAATTCTTGAACAATATTCTAATTGATTTGTTTCTAATAAAAGGGGTGAAACTAAAATACTGTATTCAGAGTGTGAGTCCTTCAAGGCAGAACTAAGAAAACTATTTATTCTAGGATGAAGAAGTTCTTCTAGCCATTTCTTTTCAACTGAATTGGCGAAGATGATCTCTCTAAGTTTTGCTCTATTTAAAAAGCCATCTTGAAGAATCTCACTTCCAAAGTGTGATTTAATTTCTAACAAACTGGGCATACCTGGTTTTACAACTTCTCTTGAAGCCTGGTCAGCATCCACAATATCTACTCCTAGCTTCTTAAATTCTTCGGAAGCCGCAGTCTTTCCACTGCCTATACCTCCAGTTAATCCGACTACAAACATGAAGTGATTTTATCAGAGTCTGATATTTACTATGAATGCTTTTTTAAAAAACTTAGAGCTGATTCAGCAAAGATATCATTTCTATCTCCTGCTATCATATGAGCAGCGTCTCTTATCTCTATAAATTCAGAATGTTTAATAATGCTTAAAAATTTTTCTACGTCCACTTCAGTCAGAACATCGCTCAATGCTCCCCTGACTAACAAAGTAGGAGATATAACTCTAGACGCTGCGTTAACCTGCTCTTCCTGAAAATCATCATATGAACTAGATCTTCTGTTTATAAATAAAGGGTCCCAGTGCCAATAATATCGACCATCCTCCTTTAACCTTAGATTTTTACTTAGACCTTTAGTATCTCTCGGTCTTTTTCTATGAGGTAAATAACTTGATACTGCATTAGCTGCATCATCTATACTGGCAAAACCTTTTTTTCCTGATTGCATAAAACCTACAACTTTATCTGCACCTTTTGGGTCAGGATAAAGACCTATATCCACCATTACTAAGGCTTTACAAAAGTCACTCTTTTCTTCATCGCCAGCCAAAGATAATGAAATCATTCCTCCCAAAGAAGCTCCTACTAAAAAAGCTGGTTTATCTAAGAATTCTAGAATGCTAACTACATCCTTTTTATGTGAACTAATTGAATAATCTCCTTTTGGGTGCCACTCGCTATCTCCATGTCCTCTCAAATCTAAAGATAAAACTTGAAATCCTTCTCGAACAAATTTCTTTGCTGTTCCTCCCCAAGCATGTCTTGTTTGACCTCCGCCATGTAATAAAAGAACTAAAGGATCTAATTCTGATCCATAAAGATCACCTGCTAAAACAAGGTCATCATGTCCTTTAAATTTTGTGATCATAATTTTGAGATAGGAGCTTAATATCCTTCAGATAAAATTAAAAGATTAAATTAATAATTATAATTGAAGAAGAATTAGGTAAAATTAATAAAACACTTAAAACATAAAATGAAAAATTTAAAACTAGGGGTCCAAATAGGATACTTTGGAGCTCAACCAACAGAAGATATTATTGGCATTGCAAAAGAAGCTGAAGCCTTAGGTTTTGATTCTATATGGACTGCAGAAGCATGGGGATCAGATGTTTTTACTCCCTTAAGTTGGATAGGGGCGCATACAAAAAAAATTCGACTAGGAACTGGTATAGCTCAAATATCAGCAAGAACTCCTGCTGCTACAGCAATGGCTGCATTGACACTTGACCATCTTTCATTAGGAAGAATGATTCTGGGTCTTGGCGTTTCTGGTCCACAAGTAGTTGAAGGTTGGTATGGTCAACCTTTTTCTAAACCATTATCTAGAACCAGAGAATACGTAAATATAATTAGACAAGTACTAGACCGAAAAGAGCCAGTTCAAAATGACGGGGTGCACTATCCTCTTCCCTATAAAAATGAGGGAAGTTGGAATTTAGGTAAACCTTTAAAATCTATAACCCATCCTCTCAGAAAAGATTTACCAATTTTTCTAGGAGCAGAAGGACCAAAAAATGTAACCATGACAGCAGAAATAGCAGATGGATGGCTCCCACTTTATTACTCACCTTATAGGCAGGAAGTTTATGCAGACCAATTAAAGGGTGCTAATGATAATTTTGAGATTTCAGCAGGCGTTACCATCAGCATATGTGATGATCTAGAAAAAGGCCTCCTACCTATTAAAAATACTTTAGCACTTTATATAGGAGGTATGGGAGCTGCAAAAAGGAATTTTCATACTGAATTAATGGGAAGAATGGGATTTGAAAAAGAAGCTAAAAATATTCAGAAATTATTCTTAGAAGGTAAAAGAACTGAAGCAGCCATTGCAGTTCCTGACCAATTTGCTGACGAAATATCTTTAGTTGGCCCTATAGAAAGAATCAAAGATAGGTTAGATGCCTGGAAAGAGACCCCCGTTACTTCCATTCTTGTTGCTACCCATAGTAAGGATAAATTAAGAGAAGTGGCGGAATTAATATTAAACTAAAACTTGGTGGAGCCAGTCGGGATCGAACCGACGACCTCCTGCGTGCAAGGCAAGCGCTCTCCCATCTGAGCTATGGCCCCAAGGTCGCGTAGATTAACAAAAAGCTAGAACTAAGAAAGGAAATTTTAATTTTTTTTTTAAATTAACCATTTATTGCTTTATTTATTCTTCCTAAAATATCTACTTGATCTAGATCCTTGGTTATTTTATAGCCGGGATGATCTAAAGTTGCTAAATCGTTTGCCTTTTCTAAAGCCTTAGATATTAAGGCTTCTGCCTCCACAACTTCATCTAAATAACCTGGCTCAACTGCTTTCGAGATAGGATACATTTCTGCATTAAGAATAGCTCTAAACCAATGTGTTTTCACAATTCTAGATTTGGATATTTCTAAAATTGGTGCAGGAACAGACATCTTATTTCTAACTTCATTAGCTCCTATAATAAAGTCGCCCTTTGCTCCAAATCTGTAATCTGCACAACAAAGTAAAAAAGCTCCCAAAGCTATGCCATGACCACTACAAGCAATAACTACTGGCCTAGGAAAACCATAAATCCTCGCTAAAAGCGTAAATCCAGCTTTCACCATATTTGATATATCATCAATATTTCCTGCTGCCATGACCTTTAAATCAAAACCTCCTGAAAACATCCCTTCTCTTCCAGTAATTAGTAAAGAACCTTTTTCAACTGGAACTTTATCTAAAAGCTTATCTACTGCCTTAATCATATCTATAGAAAATACATTGGCCTTTCCATCATCTAATGTGATGACTGAAACCTCCCCTTCTTGGTTAATACTTGCTAATTCTTTTTTCATTACTCCTTATAAGTCCTGTTTTATTTAAAAAAGCTCATTCTAAATTAATATCTATAATTTACTAATACTTATAGAATTAAAAAACATGTATGAGAAATTATCAAGATCAGTTCAGGGATTAGTTGTTATTATAACTGGAGCTTCTAGCGGTATGGGAAAAGCAACTGCTGAAGTGTTTGCCGATGCTGGAGCTACTGTAATTGCTACAGACATAGATAAAAAGGGTTTAGAAAATGTTGTTGAAGAAATCTCTAAAAATCTAGGAGTCTGTGAAGGTCATGTATTAGATGTAACTAAAAGTAATAATATAAATAGTGTAATAAATAGGATTATAAAGCGTCATAAAAATATAGATATCTTAATTAATAATGCTGGTGTAGCCTTTCCAACTTCTTTTGAAGATTTAGAATATGAATCTAAATGGAATAGAACTATCGACGTTCTTTTAACAGGTCAAATGAAAGTAATTAAAGCTACCCTTCCTTATATTTTAAAATCATCCTGCCCAAGAATTGTTAATATATCTTCCACAGAAGGCTTTGGCGCCACTCCCTTGCATAGCCCTTACACCTCTGCCAAACATGGAGTAATAGGTCTAACAAGATCCTTGGCTGTAGAATTAGGACCTAAAGGAGTAACAGTAAATTGCATCTGCCCAGGTCCAATCAATACAAATATGACTGCAGGAATTGAGGGTGATAAGAAAAAAAAATATGCTCGAAGAAGAGTTCCTTTAAATAGATATGGTGAACCTCAAGAAGTAGCACATGCAACGCTGAATCTATGTCTTCCCTCGTCATCGTTTATTAATGGAGCCATCCTTCCAGTGGATGGAGGTTTATCCATAAAAAGAGCTTAATCCTTGTAATCTTTGCAAGAATTCTGTTCAATTCACCCACACAAAAATTAGAATGGACAAATCAAACTTAATCTTCCTAGTTATACCTATTTTCTTTCTTTTAGTTTTCAAAGAATTTCTGTATGGAGTTCTAACAAAAAAAAATAACTACAGATTAAATGATACTTTTATGAGCATTGGTCTTGGTTTAGTTAGCAGATTCATTCCTATTCTCAATTTAGGTTTTCAAGCTGCTACTTTTACATTAATTGCTAATTCATTTAATTTAAAAATAATGCCTATAAATAGTTGGATTACAATAATCTTAGCTTTCGTACTTTATGACCTTTGTTATTATTGGATGCATAGAATGCATCATGAATATAAATTCCTCTGGGGAACTCATGTTGTCCATCATCACGGCGAAGAATTCAATCTATCAACCGCAATGCGCCAAACTAGTACCGGCTTTTTATGGAAATGGATATTCTTTCTTCCAATGATAATAATTGGGATACCGGTTCAGGTTTTTGTAGCTGTGGGAGGCCTAAATTTAATTTACCAATTTTGGGTTCATACCGAACATATTCCGAAACTTGGATGGATGGAAAAAATATTTATTACACCTTCTAATCATAGAATTCATCATGCAAAAAATAAAGAATACATAGATGCAAACTATGGAGGAGTTTTTATTCTTTGGGATAGAATTTTTGGTACTTACATAGAGGAAAGGGATAACTTGAAGCCGGTTTTTGGAACTGTAAAACCCATTAGAAGTTGGAATCCAGTATGGGCAAATATTGAAATTTTTAGTCAAATGGCAAAAGATAGTTTTTATACACAAAACTGGAAAGATAAATTGAGAGTCTGGATATCGAAAACTAGTTGGAGGCCCAATGATGTAGCTGTTCTTTTCCCTAGTAATCCTGAGAATATAGATTTAAAAGATAAATATAACCCTGAGATGAATAAAATTCATACTTGGTTTTCTTGGATCCAGCTTGCTGCTTTATTGCCTTTATTTGGAGTCATATTTGTAACTCTTTCTAACCAAACATATATGGAAACATTCATATTTGGATTCTTACTCTTAACCATCACGACTAGTACCTCAATTGTGATGATGAACAATAAAATGGGTCTTTGGTTAGAATTTTTAAGATCTTCTTTTGTAATCTTTGTCCTTATGGGAACAGAACTAGTATCAAATACTCTTTTGATATCACAATTATTTATTCTTCATTCTTTGATAAATATTTTATTCGTTGGCGCAACCAAAGTTTCTTCAATCAACTTAAAAACTATTCAAACTTAATTCATAATGAGTATTCAGCCTTTTAAAATAGAAATTAGTGATGCAGATTTAGATAATTTGCATACAAGATTATCTAACACAAGGTGGCCCGATAAAGAAACTCCAGGAGATTGGAGTCAAGGAATACCTTTGGCCTATATGAAAGAAATATGTTCCTACTGGTTAGAAAAATATGATTGGAGGAAATGTGAGTCTAAACTTAATACCTTCGCACAATTCAAAACCAACTTTGATAATGTAGATATCCATTTTATACATCAAAGATCTTCACACAAAGATGCCAGACCATTGCTTATTACGCATGGTTGGCCAGGATCAATAATTGAATTTCATAAGGTAATTAATCGTTTAACAGAACCAACAAATCATGGAGGGGAATCTAAAGATGCATTCCACATCATAGCCCCATCTTTACCTGGGTATGGATTTTCTGGAAAACCAAAAGTAACTGGTTGGGGTGCAGAAAAGATAGCTAAAGTTTGGAGTCAATTGATGTCTGAACTTGATTATGATCAATATTTTGCTCAAGGCGGTGATTGGGGAGCCCTTGTCACAACTGAAATAGGAAAACAGGATCCAGGGCATTGTAAGGCTATCCACCTTAATATGGCAATTGCTTCTCCAGATCCAGAAACTTTAGAAAATATGACAGAAAAAGAGCAACTTGCATTAAAAGATATGGGTTTTTATCAAGAGTGGGATTCTGGTTATTCAAAGCAACAAAGTACTAGACCTCAAACTCTGGGATATGGCCTCGTTGATTCCCCTATAGGGCAAGCTGCATGGATATTAGAGAAGTTTTATCAATGGACTGATTGTAAAGGTCATCCAGAAAATATTTTAACTAGAGATGAATTGCTAGACAATGTAATGATGTATTGGCTTACAAATAGCGGTGCATCATCTGCAAGGCTTTATTGGGAAAGTTTTACTAACAATAATCAAGATAAGATAAATATTCCTGCAGGAATTAGCATATTTCCTAAGGAAATATTTAGAGCATCTGAACGATGGGCAAAGAAAAGATTTACTAACTTGAAATACTTTAATGAACTTGAAATAGGAGGTCATTTTGCTGCTTTTGAACAACCAGAAATATATGTCCAAGAAATAAGAAAGTTTTTTGGTTTATTTAAATAAGATTTACTCCCTCTTTTTTTAAGAGCTTTCTTTTAGTTTTTACTCCGCCCTTCCCACTATATCCTCCAATGGATCCATTCGAACAGATCACTCTATGGCATGGCACTTCTATAGGAAATGGATTTTTACCGCATGCATTCGCAACTGCTCTTGTTGAATAAGGACGCCCTATTGCAACAGCAATCTCTTTATAAGACTTCGTAGAACCTTTCGGAATCTTTTTAAGTTCTTCCCATACTAGAATTTGAAAAGGGGTACCTTTTTTAAAAAATATATCTCTTATGATTCTACCTGATTAAGTTCCCTTTTCATCAATAACACACAGATAATAAGTAAAGCTGTCATAACTAATTCTGCATAAATAATAGAATGGAAGGATGCACCATGAGAAATATAAGCATTGAATCTAAACAAGGCAGCAGAACCAATTAATAAAATAGGTCCATATAACCAAACATGCTCATTTCTTAACGCACCTATAGATGCCATTATTCCTGCTGTAAAAAAGAAAGCTGAAAAATCTCCCACTTGAGAGCTTCTTCCCAGCCCTTCTAATAAATCCATATCTAATCCTTTTGCAGCTGTCAAAGGGTCAATAACCCATCCAGTAAAAGTATAAAGCATTGTCAATCCAATCAAACCTGATAACGTTCTTGCAATCATATTGCCTCCTTATTTTTAAATTAATTATTAGGAACTACTCTTATGAGTTTTCCTTTAGGTCCATCTGTTGCAATGACTAGCGATCCATCAGGAGCCATCACTATATTTCTTATCCTTCCTTCTGTCTCAAATAGTATTTCTTCAGTTAAAAAGTTTCCGTCACTATCTAGATTCAACCTTCTAACATCACCTGGAACAAGTGCTGAAATAAATAAACTATTTTTCCATTTTGGGAATAAACTACCCGTATAAAAAGTCATACCAGACGGGGCTATTGATGGTACCCAATATTTTTGAGGTTGCTCCATTCCTGGTTTTTTCTTAAAGGGGGAAATAATGGCACCGC
Source organism: SAR86 cluster bacterium (assembly GCA_029268615.1). Lineage (NCBI taxonomy): Bacteria > Pseudomonadati > Pseudomonadota > Gammaproteobacteria > SAR86 cluster bacterium. Next base: position 237,372 of record JAQWNM010000010.1, read on the forward strand.
TATAATCCAAACCATATGTTATAGCTGGCCAACCATAATTCTTCCCAGGCTTGATAATATTGAGCTCATCCCCGCCCATAGGTCCATGCTCATGTTCAAAAATAATTTTCCCGTCTGGACTAGCAATTATTCCTTGAGGATTTCTATGACCATATGACCATATCTCTGGCAAAGCTCCAGGAATAGAAAGAAAAGGGTTATCTTTAGGTATAGATCCATCATCATTTAATCTTAATATCTTACCAAAATGGTTATCTAATGATTGAGCTTTTTCTCGTTGATTAAAAGCATCTCCTGAAGTAATTAAAAGAGTTCCATCCACTAAAAAAACCAACCTAGCACCATAATGAGCTGCTGTTTTTCTAGTCGGAGTAGCCTTAAAAATTGTTTTAATTTCAGTTAAAGCCCTTTGTTCAAGTTTCGCTCTAATGACTCTCAGTGTATTCAATTTATTGTTAAGATCAACTTCAGAAAAAGATAAATAAATATATCTATTTTCTTGAAAATTAGGATGTAATATTATTTCAGATAAGCCTCCCTGGCCTGCAAATAATACCTCTGGAACTCCTTTAATAGGATCTTCTAATAAAACTCCATCTTTTATAAGCCTAAGTTGACCAGACAACTCAGTTACTAATATTTCATCTTCCGATATAAAAGTTATCCCCCAAGGATGATCTAAACCTTCCACTATAGTCTCTAATTTATAAACATCTTTGTGGCTATCAGCCAGAGAAAGAAAAGAATAAAAAATAAATAGTCCGGTTAAGATCTTTTTTTGGTAATTCATATTAGCCCTCCTTTGATTTAGTCAAATATCCAAATAAATAACCCCCTAATATCCCTGAAAAAATGAGGTAAATTTTCCCATATAAAGAACGAGCTCCAGCTATTAGATCTAAATTATAAAAGGCCAAGGGCATCATTAACACTATTGCCGCAAGTGCGCATCCGCCTGCCAAAGCATAGGCATATTTATGGTTTATATTGACCCATACTAAAATTACTCTAGATACTAGAAATGCTATGAAAAGGCCTAACGATACCAGCCCTATAACGGGAATCGCTCCTCCTCCATTCATATTATACAAATCGTGCAGTAGACTTGAAAAGATGATGGAGAAAGTGACTGGCATATCAATACTGAGCAACCATAACATATTAGAAACAGTGGTTTGACTAATTAATAAAAAAGTAATTAAAGAAGCTGTAATGATGAAAGAATAAATAATTTTTATCATATTAAAAGTATTTTATTTTATAACTGGATTCTTTTCTTGATGCCGATAGCTTTTTGCTTTTTTGAAAGCTTCCCGTTCAAAAAGCATATCAGTCCATCTTTTTATGTTAGGTTTAAACGCTTGATCTATTCCTAAACTAGAAGCTAGATAAATAGCATAACTTACACAAATATCAGCAATAGTTAACCTATCGCAACACAAATATTCTCTATCTTCTAAAGTTTTTTCTAGTAATTTTAATCTTGATACAAACCATTTTCTATAACCTTCAGCTGCAGCATCGGCAACCCCAGGTTCTTGTAATGTATATCTGAGAACTACAGTTTGAGGAAAAGTAAGTGTTGCATCTGAATGAGTAAGCCAGTTAAGGTAGGCTGCAAAATCATCTTCATTAGGAAGGACTTGTAGATCTGTTGGCCCATACTTTTCAACAAAATATTGACACATACCAACTGATTCAGTCATCCGCACCTTGCCGTCCTCTAGATAAGGGATAGTCCCTAAAGAATTTACTTCTAGATATTCAGGAGAGAACACCCTTGGAGGAAAAGGCAACATTTCCGCTTGAAAATCAACTTTCATTTCTTCAAGAGTCCACATAGGTCTCATCCCTCTAGAACCTTCACAACTATAAATTTTTATACTCATATTTCCTGAAATTTTTATTAAATTGATATTACAACATTAATTAAATATTCCCTATCAAGTCTTGAGATATTCTTTTTATTACTTCATATCTAGGTTTGAGACCAGGAAGAATCATTATTTTATCTAGTCCCATAGTATGAAATTCTCGTAATCTTTCAATTAAATTATCTTTAGTCCCTATAAGGCAAGTCGATTGTAGAATTTTAGTGTTTAAGAATTTTTCCTCTTCCGGCAAAACCCAACAATTGTGACCCGCATGTATCCTTTGATGAATTCTTTTTTTGGGAATCTTTGAAAGTACCTTTATATAATCAGGCCACATCTCTTTTAAAAATTCCGGAGGTTCTTGATTAAAGTTTCTCCATTGATCATATGCATAATGAACTGAAGCCATAGCCATTGGTCCACATTCTGTCTTAACTCTATCTGAATCCACCTTCTCTCCTTCATCTAGAATAGAGATAGCAGTCAATGCTGTAAGAGTAAAATCTTCTTTTATATTTTTTTGGGTATCTAAGGAAGCTCCTTGTTCTATCATAGACCAATAGAATTTCATCACCCCCGAACTAGGTGGTAATGATATTATTGCTCCATTGCCATATTTCCCTGCTAAAGCTAAAGACTTAGGTCCAAAACCAGAAATATATATAGGTATATGATCTTTAAAATTCACAAAACCATCTTCTTGCATAATATGCTTTATAAGCTTCTGACTTTTTCCATTATCTATTAATGACTCTTTTCCTGATAAAAGAGGTTTTACTTCTTTCAGGAATCTATCAAATTTTTTTATTCTCATGGGAGGAAGACCCATAATCCTCATAGCAGTATTTCCTGAACCTACTCCAAAGAAAGTTCGACCAGGTGCTAATTGATTAATTGAAGCTATAGCTGATGCATGAACAGAGGGAGGCCGCGTTCCAGCGACTGCTACTCCAGTACCTAAATTTATTTTTTTAGTTTTTTGAGATGCTATAGCTAAGCAAGCGTAACAATCTGACCAAATCATCTGGCTATCTCCAAACCAAGCATCAGCAAATCCGAGTTTTTCTGCCTCTACAATATAATCAATATCACTTATCTGTGAAGCAAAACATAAGCCAAAATCAATCATAATTTATACAAAGGGCTGTCTTTTGGATCCAACAATGTTAACTTTTCAAATAAATTAGCCGGCTCAGAAATACCTACAATATAAATCATTCTCTCTTCTACTTTTCCTTCTGCATGAATAGCTCCGGCTGGAATGAGTAATTTAGTCCCTGCAGCCAGAAGAAACCTTTCTCCTTTTTCATTCAAAACATAACTTTTACCCTCCATGACATAGCCGCAATTATCAACATCATGCCAATGAGGTGGTAATTCGTCCATCCTGTCAGAGACATAAACTGTTGGCCATAAATCTAGTTTTTTAATATCATCTAACACTTCTTCTTTAGTTGAAAAAAAGTTAGGAAATACCTGCATTGGTCCTGGATTAAATGCCATTTTATCTTAGTTAAATACTTAAAAATAATACACTCTAAATTGGAATATTAATAGATATACCTCAAACCTAGGATACTTAAATTATCAGACCCCCTTTATCAAAAACCTAAACTATCTTTTTAGACAGAATACATAGTATTATTTAATTATGACTTTTGAAGAAGCTCGAGTGATATTCATTGTATACACTAGCGCATCTATTCCTTTGATTATATTATTGAGATACAAATCCTCTCTTCCTTCATGGGTGCCATTTATTTATATAAGTGCTTTTTTAGTTTGCGCTCTAGGTTGGGAGATCTGGTTCACTTATGGATTGATTGATGGAGACTCAGTAATCATCAGAAGATCTCCTTCAATTAATACCTGGATCCCCATTCATGTTAATTGGATTTTGAATTCACTTGCAGATGCTGGAACAGTTTGTTTGGGTGGCCTCTGGTTAATGTGGAGGTTTACGGGAAAAAATCTACTCATATTTCATCAATGGCATTGGCGTGGTTTCTTTATCTTGCTCATTTGGTGTATTGCACAAAATTTATTTGTTGAGCTTTTTCTTTATCACGACCAACTTGCGATAGGAAAAGATCTGTCTTGGGCTCCACTTATCCCAACTGGGAATTTCTTTAATCCCCAACTATTTGAATTTCAAGGTAGAGTCGTGATGTTTCAGACCCAAATACCTTGGATAATGCTTCCTGCGGTGTTATATAAATCAGTTATATATATCTCAGCAAGATCTGACTAAAGTCCTCTTTGATACCATACAGGAGAAGACCAAGCTCTTTCTTGCATAGTTGAAGGTATATCAGATCTAGGCATTTTCCCGTTTCTAATAGCATCCCAAGTTGACCATCGACAAACGGGATTTTCAAGAACTCTAGAATAATAAAAAGCTTCTTGATCTTTTAGAAATTCAGGATCCTGCCAGAAATTTTTTAATTCTCGAGCGCCAGAATCAGCACTGATTGAACAATCTCTAAGATCAACACTGGCTCCGTTATCAGGACATCGATTAGTTTCTTTATCAACTATTAATCCGTCGGAACAAGCAACATCATATACTTTCTCTTTATGTTCTCCGTCCTCTAACCATCCTTTAATAATCTGAATTCTTTGTAATGGTGCTCCGAGAGGATCAGAAATCGCCCAAACAAGAAATGTAGGATTTTTACTACCCTCTAGATTAAGCGTTCCACCCATTGGAATACTCTTGGCATACGCATCTTCTATAAGAGTAAGGTCATCTAAATTAGAATTTTCTAAGTCATAGCCTGCAAAAAATCTTACCTTGATTCTTGGACCGCTTGTTGCGAATGTTTCTTTGCGTCTAAAAGCATCATAAATTGCTTCACGAGTATTTTCTTCCGCCCACACTCCTGCAAGACCAGATGCTGACCAATGGATCAGACGTTTACTAATAGACAAATAATTTCTTCCATCGATTTTTTCGAGGGCGTTCGGTCTGAATACTCTTAAAAAAGCCCCATAGAATCTATTAAAGGGAATTGACCCTCTTAGTTCTGCTGTGCCATCTAAAAGACCAATTTTAGAAAAATATACTTCTTCATTATCAGAACCGCCCCCAACATGAGTATCACTTGATCCTATCAAACCAAATTTATATGGGTTGGTTAAACCTTTTTCTGACAAGGTCAAGCCTCGCAAGTAAGCATCTCTTACATAACTACCTTTTAAATTACTAATAATCTCTTCACCTTCATGACCTGTTTTTGCTTCAAAAGCTGCCCATTCATCATTTTTAGAGAGCAAAGGGTGGGTCTCTGAAGTTCCTTTAACTTGTGTTATCTCTGTTAATGGTTCGTTAAGTGCGCGTTTCTTTGCATAAGCTTCATCAATTGGACCACCAGTATAATCATTCAACGAAAAAGTAGCCCCACCTGAAATATTGGAGTTATGAGGTATGGCTAAACTCTCAACTCCATTATTTCTCAACCTATCCATCCAGTCCCATAATTTTTCTGGATCTTGACTATCTAATCTAGAAAAAAGTCTAGCCGGTAAGCTTTTGGTATCACGAAAAATGACATTCCTATGTAAATATTTTTCGTATAAATCAATACTAGATGTATATTCATACCCAGCAAAAGTAGTAAAAATTCCAGGTATATAAGCATCATCAGCTGCTTTTATAGTCTCTTGCCAAACAGTACGGCTGACTTCTTCAACTAATGATTTATCGATAGTGCCTTTTTCTAGACCATCATTAACTGCACGTCCAAAAGGTCGAAAAAGATTACTTCTTTGCATAATTGAGAGAAAGCTACTACTAACTGAATCATTAAGATTATGGAAAGGTTTGGCTATGTCATAGCGGGAAAATTCAGAGCTTGTATCAGCTGACTCCTTAAGCAACCCCAAAAACACTGCATGATCTGTGACAGCATAAAAATCCAATGGTCTACTCAGTTGTATTTGATATCCGGTAGGATGAGGAATTGCCTGACCCTGAGCATATCGGTAAGCATCCGCAGGAGAGCTAATTGTTCCAAAAGTATAAGCATCAAAAGAATTAGCAGTGTGAACATGCAAATCTCCAAAATATGCATTCTTGTTTGGGTTGGGTGCAAATCTTAGTTCGATAATTTTTTTATCTTCAGTTGGTTTAATTGAAGACGCTGATGCTAATTCCTCTGATGAAGTATCTACTTCCGAACAAGCAACCATCATAATAATAAATAAAAAAGTAAGATTCCAAATTTTCATAATCAATTCTTTTTTAAACGATCAGCAATTTCTTCCTTTAGTAGCCATATTCTATCTTGACCCCAAACATAAAAAGGATTGCTATCATCGGCGTCAGTGACTTTAAAACTTGGCACCCCCCAACAATTCCCTGAATACATATCTTCTAAATTATCATTCAAAATCTTTTTCCAATGTTTTGTATTCAGGTCTTTCTTTATTTGCAACCAATCCAGTCCTAACTGAGTAACTAGATTCTCTAGATAACTTTCTTCTCCTATATTAATCCCATCTTGAAAAGAAGATTTTAGTAACGCATCTATATAATCAAACCCCTTTCCAGTTTCATCGATAATTGGAAACAAAGAATAAGCTTTTCTTGCTGGTTTACCAATGGGCGAATAAATTGATTTCATTTCACACCCATACTTTCTTCCTTCACGGGCTGCATCCGAAATAATGTATTTTGCCTTAGCACCTATAATTATCATTTTGCGCATCAACATCGGCAAAACGGGTTTAGTTATTAAATTAATTGGATAATCTTCTCGCATTTCTTTCACTCTTTTAGAGCCAACAAAGGTATAGGGGCTATTAAGCGAAGGATAGAAATAAAGATTAACCTTTTTTTCTGCGGTGAGTTTAGTCGGAGCTTTTAATTTTATCGGACAGATAGATTCATTATTAGAGTTATTCTTTACTCCTAGCTCTGTGAGTCTTTCTTCTAAGTATTGCAAACGATCTACCCCCCAATAAAGTTCTTTTTCATAATAAAATGCTGAACCAAAGTAATAACCTTTTTCATTTCTTATTTTATTTCCACTAATTAACTTAGCTGTGACTTCATCGTCGGCGGCTTGATACTTTAAATACAAATCATTCAAAACTTCATGATCTCCTTTCCATATAGCAAAACTAATAGTTTTTGCAATCTCCCCGAAACTTGTATCATCCACCGCTGCAAGGATTGAATTTGCTTTATCTACTAATTCTTTTGATGGATAAGCATCTGCAGAGAATTCAGTGCCGTAAAATGGAGCAATCTTTTTAACGTCCTCTAAACAATATCTATTGTAGAGTGAAGGTTCATGAACTGTCTCAGGATTTTCTTCCCCAACCAAAACTGGCTTAAAAATAACATCGTAAGATGATTTAAACTTATCGATACATTGAATAGTGAGATGGGAGTATGGGTCGTCTACTTTATGAAAATACAGTACTTCATGAGGCCTCTCTTCTTGTAACCTTAAAGCTTCAACTTTTGTACGGGTTTCTTCAAAAATTGTACTACTGGAAAAGATATTCATTGCACGATTCCTGATGTCGGAACTAATTGTGCGTCTGGACATAAAATTTTTAAATGCTTTAATCATACTTAAATTTAAATTTTTGATTTTCTGATAATTCTTATGAAGACACCTATCTTTTTAGATAAAATAACATAAAACAATCTAATGATGATCTGGAAAAATTAAAATTTGTCAAAATAAGGTTTATCATATTTATGAAGGCTCTTTCAAAAAACTATACTAATAAACTTATCAAGTTTAATTTGAAATTAATATTATTTACCAATAAATAAAGTATCCTACAAGCCCATAAAGACTTCAACTTCCTTATATAGGAGAAAAAATTGAGTACTTCTGAGAGCAATACTATAAATAAACCTAAGAAAACTAATCGGATAGGAAAGATAATACTATTAGGAATAACAGCTGTTTGTTTCTATTACATATATTATCGATTAAATGGAGCAGCTTTAAGAGAAGACCTATCTTTAATCCAATACCTATTAATCGTTTTTTCTGCAGTAAATTGGATACCATGGATTCTAATGATGACGGCTTATTGTCTGTTGTATTTTGCCTTAGACACTCTAATAATAACCAGAGCACTTAATTGGTTTATCCAAGACATCAAATACACAGATATTATGCCTATTCGCGCAAGTGCTTACATCATCTCCATGTTTAATGAACAGATAGGAAAAGGTGCTATGGCTTATTACCTAAATAGACGAGATCAAGTGCCTGGATGGGAAGTAGCCTCTCTAATGTTATTTATAATGTTTTGTGAAATATTCTATTTGTTGGTTTGGGCCACTATAGGATTTGCAATAGGAGGCAAAGACTTACCTGTAGTTTTTGGACTTATAAAATATATTGCCATAGGTGGTGCTTTTTTCTTTACTTTTTGGGTATTTTTCTTTCGTGGACCACTATTTCAAAATAATAAAATTAGAAATTTAGAAATTTTCCATGCTTTCAGGCTAGCAAAACTTAAGCATTACGGAGCTTTTTTCTTATTGAGATCGCCTCTGTTACTTGCCGCAGTATTTGTTTATTCAACAGCTCTTGGCTTCTTTGGTGTTGAAGTATCTTCTATAGCCTTACTTCCACTTCTTCCAATAATATTTTTTGCTGCAACAGTGCCTACTCCTATGCGTGCAGCAGCTATTACTTCTTGGATAATACTTTTCCCTGAAAATGAAGGTCAAATGGCTGCTTTTGGATTCTTACAGCATAATTTCTTCATTCTATTTAATGCCGTAATTGGCTTGATGTTCTTACCTAGAGCAAATAGAGATTTATTTGGAAACAAATAAAATTAAGTGAAAAACTTTCTTACTCTAGCCAATTCCTTAAGTATATTTAGATTGGTCATTGCACCAATCTTAGTTTGGATGATTCTTTCTAACAGATGGGCAGCTGCTAGTATGTTTTTAATATTAGCTATCTTCAGCGATATATTGGATGGGCGTATAGCAAGAAAGAAAAAACAAGAGAGTGCTTTTGGAGGTTTATTGGATCATTCTTGCGATGCTTTTTTAGTAGTTATTTTATTATTTGCTTTAAATAACACGCATAACATCCCAATACTTCTTCCGTTACTGGTAATTGTTTCTTTTTCTCAGTATGTCTTAGACTCCAAAGCATTGAGTGGACATAAATTACGGACAAGTTTTTTAGGCCGCTCTAATGGTGTGGCTTACTATATTTTAGTTAGTATTTGCATCTTCTCAGAAGGGTTAGGAATTGATCTTCCTTACAGCTTATTTATTGCTTGTGCCTGGATTCTGATTACATCGACCATAATCTCAATATCTGAAAGATTATGGACCTTGCTAAACAAATTAAAGAAATGAAAGAGAGAATACTAATAACGGGTGCTAATGGTAATTTAGGAAAAAAATTCTTATTATCTAAAAGTAATTTAGACATTTGTGCTTTAGTGAGATCTAAGAATGCTGAAAATGATTTGAAGATTTTAGTTAAAGACAATGACATAAAAAATGTAGAAATAGTTAGATGTAATTATCTGGACTTAAAAATAATGGAGAAGTTAGTTAGCTCTTGCGATTATGTACTCCATTTAGTGGGAATTATTAAAGAAAGTAGAAATAATAATTTTGATTTAGTACATAAAAAAACTACGAAAATTCTAGTTAATGCAGTTAAAGGAAGTAAAGTAAAAAAAATATGTTATATCAGCATAGTCGGTGCTAATCAGGAATCAAAAAATAATTGTTTTTCTTCTAGAGGAGTGGCAGAGAGACTTTTTCTAAATTCTGAAATACCATGTTTAGTGATTCAGGCGCCAATGGTTCTAGGAGAGAATGATTATGCCAGTATTGCCTTAAAAAAAAGTGCTCTTTCCAAGTTTAATTTTACTTTTCGAAAATCCAGTTTGGAGCAACCTATTTATGCAGGAGATATTATTGAGGCTTTAAAAATAGATATAAGAAAAAGTTTAAACGAAAAATCTTCTCCGACCGGAATTAAAATTCTTGCAGGTCCTACTTCATTAACAAGGGAGCAATTAGTTGAGAAAACTGCTAAATTATTAGGAGTTAAAATAAAAGTTATTTCTCTACCCTTTTTTCTTGGGTATTTGCTGGCAGGGACTTTTGAAATGTTATCTTCACGTCCTCCTGTAAGTAGGGCTATGTTGGGAGTTTTAGATCATGACGATAACGTAGAACCATTATCTGCGAGCAGAGAACTTGAAATTGAACTAACTCCTCTGGATTTAATGTTAGAAAAGACCGTTAAGTCTTTAGAGGAATCAAATTAGAATTTAATCGTTTCTTGGCTCTAGCTCAAAAATCCACAAATCTCCAGAATCAATATTTTCTTGAGAAACAGGAAAACCTCCGGCGTATTTACGACTGAGCTCTGACAACACATCACTTAAGATCTTGCCCTCTTCGATCCTAACCATATTTCTTTTGTACAGTTTACCGTCAACCCTCAAAAGTGCTCTACCATCTTCTTCTGCTTCCATTGGCCAGTGTTTCCATATTTTTCCTAGAGTGCTATTCATATACCCTGAAGGTATAAAAATTCTTCCTCCTGTTTCCATAATAAAAGTAGCACGAGACCGAGGAGGATCCAATAACTGAAATTTAACTACGGGATAATCTTTTAAGAAACTCCAATCAGGCTCTTCGCCTAGTTGCAACTCCCCTGTTTTAAAAGGTCCTGCAGTAATCATTTCTAAAGGAGGTCCATTGCCTATTGGACCATCACTGAATCTAGCAACAACAAATAGAGAAATCACAACCAAGACAATTAGAGCGGCAAAACCTCCAACTAATTTAATTAAAAAGAGAAAAAAACGTTTCATAGGTCTAATACTGTCATAAAAAATTATCTATTAAAAGTAAGCTGAAAATTAATTCTATTCTTTAATTTCCAAACGAAGAAAATACCTAGGAGGAAACCCTGTAAGTAATCTAAAAGATAATGAATGAGCATGCTCCTTGATAAGTTTAGCGTGCTCCTTACCTTCAACTGGAATGGCTAAATAAAGATTTTTTTTTCCTTTATACAATACCTCTACATTTGGATTGGACTTAGCCTGCCTATACCATGCACGAGGCCAATGATTTGCTGAAACATAAAGCTTTCCGTCATTATTCACAGCTGAAAGTACTCTGTCTTTTGATTGATTATTATCTAAAGTAGTTATAACTAGAGTATTTGTATTTGTAGGTTGAGAATAGCCTAACCAAGACTCAAACACTACAACTAAACTAATATAACAAAGGGCTAAGCTTATAAAAGTTATTCTTAAAATCTTCATATTAAATTTATCTACTAACTTTAACTTGTATTGAAGAGCCTGGAAAGGCTTGAACAAAATCTCTATGATTTATTTCTGTACGTCGATATTAAAATTTTTTGCACTAATCTGTGAACTGATCTTTAGATCGCCATAAAGCTATCATCGGAATACAAAAAATTAAAGCCGAAATAAAAGCTGCAGTTAAATTATTATCCTTTAATATATTCCAAACAAACATTGCTATAACAATTTGAGCAGCATAAATACTTGCCCATGGCCACATCCAAGTTTTCATTTGCCAAAAACCATAAGCACCCAAACCATAAATTAACCAATGTAAAGGCTCTGTAGCCTTCGCCCACCAACCTATCAGGGTGAAACCAAACCAAATTTCTTCATCTTCTGCTACTGGTTTTAAGAATAAATCAAAAGGTAAGTAGATAAAAGTCATATACAAGCAAAAATAAAATAACAATGACATCCACCAACTTCTTTTTTTCCAATCTTGTCTCAATAAATTCATTAAATTTTTCATATTTTCTCTAGTCTCACTGGAATACCACTGCAGTTCTCTTTAGTTGTTGCGTTAAAGGTAAGCATTTCCAAAACCTTATCTGAGAGTCCGTACTTTTCTCTTCTCAAACTGTGATAAAAATCATGAGCCTCCCTGTCAGTAAAAGCTAAAAACTTACCTTCTTTCCCTTCTCTAATAATAGAAAGTTCAGGATCACTATTTAATTGTTGTATCCAGTATGTCTTGCTATCTCCATGTTCAATCCATGATTGATTATCTGAGTCTACAACCCAAACTCTAATATTTTTATTACTACCATCAGCTTCTGGTCTAATTAGAGTTATCACCTCCCCACCTAGTTCAGAGAAGCCGAACATTAAAACTCCATAAACAATCACAGCACTTATTAAAACAACAACTATTTTTAAAAAGGGATTTTTCATAAAGTAATTTAAGCCTTTAAAGTATTTCTAAGGATCTCAAGCCATAGCTTCAAAGTAAGTATTACTATCAAAATAATCTCGCCAGACTTTAATTTTCCCATCTTGCATTTCAAACACTCCAACACAAGGAAGATCCACAGCCTTGTCACCTGCCTGGGTACGATCAAGCCGCTCTACTATTACCAATTCACCTGCTGAAGCTATTGATAGAATATCCCAAGTGGTTTCGGTCCAAGGTTGAATAAAACCGGTTATAAATTGCCTTACATTTTCTTTACCCTTGACTGGCTCCATAGGTATATTGTGATAAACACCATCTTTAGAAAAAAAATCTGCCAATTTATCTGCATTTAACTCAGACCAAGAAGAGATAAATTCTCTAATAATTTCTTCATTTTTCTCTAACATATAAATTCCTTCCTCCTAATACTTATTTTAAAGAAACCAATAATTAATTTCTACCTTGAGAGAGATTCACTGACCGTATGAAGGAATAGTAAATCTATATGGTCTAAAATTTTTTTATTTTAAGGAACTTCTTTGAAAAAGTGTTTTTTTGTCATTTATTGTGCATTCTTTATTGCCAAAATTTACAAGTCCTTCTTTATTTAACTTAGTTATCACTCTACTTAAACTTTCTGGTCTCATTTGAAGTAATTTTGCTATTTCAGCTTTAGTTACAGGTACAGGAAACTGATAACTTGATTTGACTTCCAATTTGAGCTTTGAGCTTACAATAAATATCCAAGTAATAAGTCGTTGTTCTGAGTTACCTTTTGTAAGACTTTGAGCCCATCTTAGTTGTTTAGATAATTGACCGCTGATGGCTTTGCTAATGTGCAAAGCTAATTGAGATTCTCTACAAGCAAAGGTTTCCAAATTATGATAATTAATTAAACAAAGATCAGAATCCTCTGTAGAAACTGCAAAGTGAGAGTATCTTTTAAAGGAAATACAATCCAAAGCTAGAAATTCTCCTGGAAAGAATAGACCCTCTATTAATTCTTCACCGTCTTTATCCAGACTGAAAGTTTTTACGCATCCTGACCGAATTGTATAAATTGATTGAAATTCATCTCCTTGTCTGTACACCAATTTTCCTTTAACAAAAGAAGTTTGTTGGGCTAGATCAGAAGCAATTTTTTGAACAAAAGGTTCTTGCAGTGAAGGTAGTAACGATTTAGGAATGCATATATCACGATATTGACAAACTCTACATAGAGCTAAGTTATTTTTAGCCACACTTCTATTCTATTTGTTTAATTTTGATTCTACTACTTTAATATTAGCATACAGAGTCTCAATTTCTTCTCCATCTCCTGTCCAAAAACAAAGACCATCTTCATCTTCTAGCTTGGAAAGTTGTTGTTTCAACATTTTAAGTTCTTTTCTTAAAGAGTCCTTTGTTTTATCTTTATCCATAAATCTCATTGAGGTACAAAGATAAACCCATTAAAAATATTCATAAAATCATGCAAGTAAGAAAGATTCAACCTAATTCTATTAGCGTTTGAAGTTCTGCCTTACTCCAAATTTTAGTCATTACCTTTTTCTTTCTTTTTCAAACTTGACCACCAAACGTAGACAAAACCATTGGTTTCCTTGGTTTTAAAGGAGTGACAAATAAGCCAAGGATAATCATTTAAGAGGAAGGTAGAGGTCCCTTTTAATCGCCCATTTTTATCCCAAAACATACGATGATTCGGACACACTAAATAGTCATTTTCTATCTTGCCGACTGCCATATCTTCCCCCATAAAAGGGCAGAACCTCTCCAAGGCAACAACACTACCTTTGCTGGTACGCCACAAACATAATGAAGTTATAAAGTCTGGACGAGAAAGGCCATAGGGTCGATCCTTCGTGACTTCTATTGAAGTTGCTACTTTATTCCAGCCTTCATAGGATAACTGATTAGGATTCATCTTCTTTAAAAGAAAGTTTCAGTCAAATAAGCAGTTGCAGAATTTTGAAATCTACTCTTATCTAAGCTGATTAGAATTGTATCAGCCTTTCTTTGTTTTAACTTATTCATTAGAGACTTCTAAATCTTACATGAAAGAAAACAAAGGTAATTGATCTAGATCAATTCTTGTAAATATTAATACAAAGGAAACTAAATTAAAATTTAATTAAGTTGGTGGGTCTGGGAAGACTCGAACTTCCGACCTCACCCTTATCAGGGGTGCGCTCTAACCAACTGAGCTACAGACCCGTTTATTGACGGGGTGCGCATTTTAACTTTTATCTTAGAAAGATTAAAGTTAAGACTTTGATACAAGATACTTATTTATTTAAAAAATTTGAAAAACTATTTTAGTTCCGTATAGCTTTTAATAAGTAAATAATTGGCCCAGAAATCACATAAGTGGAAGCGCATACCACTAAAACAATGGGTGGATCTATGGAGATTAAGGCAATTATGAAGACAGCAAAAAGAATAGCAAAAAAAGGCACTCTATTCCTTAGATTGATATCTTTAAAACTATAGTAAGGCACATTAACCACCATAAGCATCGTAACTAGCCCAGTTAAAGAAGCAGTCAAAATTGCTAAGGAAAAAGAAACTGTCTCCTGTTGAATGCCAGAAGCACTAAGTGTCCACACAAAATAAACAATAAAAGCTGCTGCTACTGGACTTGGTAAACCAGAAAAGAATTTTGAATCCGTTAATTCTATTTCTACATTAAACCTTGCCAGTCTAAGCGCTGTAGCTGCTAAATAAAGAAAAGATATCACCCAACCCACTCTACCTAATTCTTCAAGGCCCCATAAGAACACCATAATGGCAGGTGCTATTCCAAAGGATATCACATCACACAGACTATCATATTGAGCACCAAAAGGACTTTCTGCATTAGTTAATCTAGCAACCCTTCCATCTAAACCATCAAAAATTTGTGCAGCAAATATGGCCATCCCTGCGAGAATAAAATTACTTTCTATAGATGCAATTATCGCAAAGAAACCCGAAAATAAAGAAGCTGTTGTAAATAGGTTAGGCAATAAGAAGATACCTTTTCTTTTAACTCTTTTGCCTGCCTCGGAGACTATTTCTTCATGTTCATCATAAAGAGGAGGTATAGAATCTTTTGTTTCTTTGGACACTTAAATTTTTAATTCTTTGTTTTATCAACAAGTTTATTTTTAGAAATCCAAGGCATCATACCTCTAAGTTCTCCTCCGATCTTTTCAATAGAGTGCTCGTTGGAAATCTTTCTGAATTCCTTCATCTTAGGACCGCCAGAGCCGTCATTACTTGCTTTGCAGTCATTAACAAACTCATTAGCAAACTTTCCATTTTGTATATTGATCAGGATCTCCTTCATGGCTTTTTTAGTTTCTTCAGTGATGACTTTCGGACCACTCGTATAATCTCCAAATTCAGCTGTATTTGAAATGCTATAACGCATATTCTCCAAGCCGCCTTCGTAAATCAAATCAACTATCAGCTTTACCTCATGTAAGCATTCAAAATAAGCCATTTCAGGCGGATAACCCGCTTCTGTAAGAGTTTCATATCCTGCTTGGATTAAAGAGGTAAGTCCTCCACAAAGAACGGCTTGTTCTCCAAATAAATCTGTCTCTGTTTCATCTCTAAAATTAGTCTCTATGATGCCCGCTCTTCCAGCTCCAATAGCGGCCGCATAAGACAAGCCTATTTCTTTTGCTTTTCCTGAAATATCTTTGTAAATAGCAATCAAAGAGGGTACTCCGGCATCTTCCAAATATTGAGAACGAACAGTATGGCCAGGCCCCTTAGGAGCTATCATAATTACGTCTAGATCCTCCCTTGGCACTATCATTTTATAATGTATGTTAAAGCCGTGGGCAAAAGCTAACACAGAGCCGTGCTTTATATACTTATTAATCTCAGAACTATAAGTTTCTGATTGAAATTCATCTGGCATTAAAATCATAACCATATCAGCCTCTTTG
The DNA here is from genome assembly GCA_029268615.1 of SAR86 cluster bacterium. NCBI lineage: Bacteria > Pseudomonadati > Pseudomonadota > Gammaproteobacteria > SAR86 cluster bacterium. Next base: position 253,418 of record JAQWNM010000010.1, read on the forward strand.
ACAGATTCTTTGACTTCAAATACCTTAAAGCCAGCAGCTTCTGCCTTACTCCATGAAGATGAATCTTTTTTAAGTCCAATAGATACGTCTACACCTGAATCCTTTAAATTATTTGCGTGTGCATGACCCTGAGAGCCATAACCTACGATAGTAACTTTTAATCCTTTAATTAATTCTAAATTTGCATCTTTGTCATAATAAATCTTCATATATTTCCTCTTTTCTTTAACCCCTTACACTAAATATCTTTTCATCTGAGGATATCCCAGAGACTCCTGTTCTTACTACTTCTAAAAGAGGACAATTCTTTAATTTGAGAATTATTTTATCTACTTCAGCGGAAGTTCCAACAAATTCAGCGACTAATAATTTATTCTCTTCTGAAAGAATAGAACAATTAAGTTTCTTTAAAAGATTTTTATTTCTTTTGCTGATGGCTACTTTAATCAACAGTAATTCTCTGTCTATTAAATTAATCCCCGTTAGATCTTTAACTTTTACTACATCTATTAGTTTATTTACCTGTTTAATTATTTGCCTCACAACTCTTTCTTCTTCTTGAGTTGTCATAGTTAACCTAGATACCGTTGGATCCGAAGTAGGAGCAACTATCAAAGAATCAATGTTATACCCTCTTTGTGAGAACAATCCTACAACTCTAGATAAAGCACCTGCCTGATTCTCCATCAATAAAGATATTACTTTTTGCATGACCCTGTTTTTCTTGTCTTATCTAAATGCATATCTGCCAAAGACATTGAAGCTTCTAACATAGGATAAACATGCTCTTCAGGGTCTACATCAATATCTAAAAAAACTAATTTTGTCTTCATTTTAAAACACTGCTTCATAGCTTTCTTGAGATCTTTATAATGAGTAACTTTTATTCCTACGTGACCATAAGATTCTGCTAATTTTATAAAATCTGGTAAAGAATCTTCATAAGTACTGTGTGATAATCTTCCATCGTACTGCATATCTTGCCATTGTTTTACCATTCCCAGGGCTGCATTATTAACATTGATTATTTTTATAGGTAGTCCATATTGAAGACACGTAGATAATTCTTGAATACACATCTGAATACTCCCTTCTCCAGTAACGCATGCAACTATGTCATCAGGGAAGGCAAATTGAACACCCATAGCTGCTGGAAGGCCAAATCCCATAGTGCCTAATCCTCCAGAATTAATCCACCTTCTTGGTTTATCAAATTTATAGTACTGAGCAGCAAACATTTGATGCTGGCCAACATCGGATGTAACAAATGCATCCCCTTTAGTTTCTTTATATAAAGCCTGTATTACCTGTTGTGGTAATATTTTCTTTCCTTTAGGTCTCTTATCTATTAAATCATGATCCAAGCCGTAATCTTTTTTCCACCCCTTAATCTTTTTGTGCCAAGGACCTATCTTATCTTTCTCTATTAGATGTTTTTTCTTAATTAAACCTTCATAAATACTCTTCAACACAGATTTTGTTGATCCCACTATAGGAACATCTATGTCTATAATTTTATCAATTGATGCCGGATCAATGTCAATGTGGATCTTTTTTGATTCCAAAGAAAATTTCTTTGGATTATTAGTAATCCGATCATCAAACCTTGCCCCAACTGCAAATATAAGGTCACTTTCATGCATCGCCATATTTGCTTCATAAGTTCCATGCATTCCAAGCATTCCTAAAAATCTATTCTCATTTGCAGGATAAGCTCCTAAGCCCATTAAAGTACTTGTTACAGGGAAATCTAATAATTTAGCAACTTTTATTAACTCCTTTGAAGCATTAGCATTAATCACACCACCTCCAGAATAAATAACTGGCCGTTTTGCTTGTAGTAATAATTTAATAGCTCTTTTTATCTGACCTGGATGCCCATCTTCTTTAGGTTTATAGGATCTAATAGAAATATTCTTTTTGTATTTATAGGAAACTCGATGCTCTGCATCGGTTAGATCTTTTGGAATATCTACAACAACAGGTCCAGGCCTCCCAGAAGTAGCAATATAAAAAGCCTTACTTATAATATCAGGTATATCTTCGGCTCTTTGTACTAAAAAGTTATGCTTTACTACAGGTCTTGATATTCCAATCATGTCTGTTTCTTGAAAAGCGTCAGTTCCAATTAAAGGGGCTTTTACCTGGCCTGAAATAATCACTAAAGGAATGGAATCCATAAAGGCCGTAGCTATTCCAGTAATTGCATTGGTTGCGCCTGGTCCGGAGGTCACAAGAGCAACTCCAGGTTTGCCTGAAGCTCTCGCATACCCATCTGCTGCATGAACTGCAGCTTGCTCGTGTCGCACTAAAATATGTTTTATGTCTTTTTGCTGAAATAAAGCATCATAAATAAATAAAGCCGCTCCTCCTGGGTAACCAAACAGAAGATCTGTACCTGCATCGCGTAAAGAAAGCATTAAAGCTTCTGCGCCTGAAACGTTTTTTATTGCCACTTTATTGAATATTTATAATTTTTAGCTCTACCTTAGAAGAAGTCGAAGGATTGTGACATCCAAAAAACCTAAGTCAAGAAATAGAGTTTCAATATTTTAATTACCTTTGGGGTATTTTACTAAATGAAAACATAAAATCTTTATCCCTTTTTATCACTATATTGGCAATCTTGGGGACTTCTTTGAAAATATGATGAGTTAATCTTTCATAATGCATAACAAATCTATTTACTTCCTTCTTTGTCATAATTTTACTTAAATCTTTTGGATCTGATAAATTCTTAGCTAAAGTTTGCTCTTGCAACCACCTACTATCAAATACAGTCTGCATATCTGGCACTTCAATCATAATAAGAATATCAAACAAAGAAAATAAATCTTGGTATTGATTTTTTAAGGCATTATTGCTCCATTTCCACCAAATTCCTTCCGGATCCTCTTCCTTTTCTAAAATATTAATTGGTCCTTTCCAAGAATTATCTTTTTCTGGTGGAACACCTCCACACCAAGCATCAAAAAAAATAAAATCTGGTCTTCCCCTAAATACTGGCCAATCCTTTTTAGGTTTTCTTCTATCTTGAGGTTTTGAAAAAGATGGTATCAAAGTCTGAGTCTCTGAATCTGCATTAAATAATTCTTCTATGGTATCAATTCCTAATTGGATATCATGAGTACCGGGAACTCCTCTTACTTTACATAATTTATGGATCGTTTCAGACATGTTTAATCTTTCTTCATAAGTCTTATAAATATCATCAATTGAAAATCCAACAGAGTTCTTATTTTTATAAGCGCCCAAAGCAATTTGTACAAGTTCAGATAGAGTAGTTTTTCCTGAACCTTGCCCTCCAGAAAAACAAACTTTAAGAGGCATTTCTGAACTACTTCTCTCAGAAAGATAAGCTGCCAATGGACAAACAATGTCTAATAGAAAATTACTTCCAAAGATTTCAATAGATTTATCGATGCAATGAGCTTGTAAGAGCTCATGTGAGCTATCAAATATTTCTTTAGAAACTGAATCTTCTATCATAGTAAATTTCATTACTTCTTAAGTCTTCTTAACAGGCTTGAGGTGTCCCATGCTCCTCCTCCCATATTCTGAATATCCTCATAGAATGAATCTACAAGTGAAGTTACTTCCAATGAAAGGTTATTCTTTTGGGCTTCTTTAATCGCTATAGATAAATCTTTTCTCATAAGATCAACTGCAAAACCATGATCGTAAAAATCCTTGGTCATGCTTTCGGCCCTGTTATCCATCTGCCATGACTGTGCTGCGCCCTTAGAGATAACTTCAATGACATCTTTACTATCTAGTTCTACTTTTTCTGTAAAATTTAAGCCCTCTGCTAAACCTTGAATGAGACCCGCTAAGCAAATTTGATTTACCATCTTTGTTAATTGACCTGAACCTGGTCCGCCCATAAGTTTTGAAAATTTTGAATAGCAATCTATCACAGACATTATCTCTGTATAAACTTCTATTTCTCCTCCCAACATCACAGTTAAAGTGCCATTCTTAGCTCCTACTTCACCTCCTGAAACTGGCGCATCCATAAAGTGAATTCCCTTCTTTTTAGACTCATGAAACATTTCTTGAGCTAAACCTGCTGATGTAGTCGTATGATCAACTATGATGGAACCTCTTTTCATTGATTGAAGAAGCCCTATTTCTCCTAGTAAAGTGGTTCTAACATCTTCATCTCTACCAAGGCATAAAAAAACTGCTTCCTGTCCTTCTCCAGCTTTCAGAACAGACTCAGCTACATTGCCACCAAACTTCTGATTCCATTCATTTGATTTTAGTTTTGTCCTATTAAAGACTGTGGTTTCAAAATTAGCTAACTGAATATGAGATGCCATATGAAATCCCATAGTTCCTAAGCCAATAAATGCAATTTTTTTCATGTTGAGTTTAATTTATCCATACTATAGTTTGCATTCTCTTTGATGTCTTATCTCGTCTATAAGAATAGAATAAATTATCTTCCGTGTAAGTACATAAATTGCTCTGATTAACTTTAACCCCTTTTCTTTGCATTACTTTTAGAGCGGCATTCCTTAAGTCAAATTTCCATTTATCTTTTGCTTTTAAAGGAAAAAAGAATTTATCTAGATTCTTATTATTAAATTGTTCCAATACATCTTTACTAACTTCAAAATTCTCAATAGAGATGCAAGGAGCAAACCATGCAGACAATTCACTATGTTTATTTTTAAATAGCTTTAGGGTTGAATCAATAACACCATTTGCCAAGCCTCTCCAACCAACATGAATAGCTGCTATCTCACTAGCATCATTGCTAGCTAGTATTATTGGAAGACAATCAGCTGATGAAACTGCCAGCGCTAATTTCTTACTTTGGGTATAAATAGCATCCGCATTTAAGAACTTATTTAAATCGCTTCTACTTACTTCCAATGCTTCATTTCCATGAATTTGGTTCATGCATATTATAGGTACTGCAATTAGATCTTCTAAAGCTGAAATAACTAACTTATTCGATGTTGAAGTATGTTTGAATGTTAAGTTTTGATCAAAAATCTTATTGGTCATAAAAGAGAAAACACTCGGATGAAATATTTTTTCTGGAATTATAAATAAATTGAGTTTATCTCTTATTTCTTTTCTAAACATTCGATTAATTTTGTGAAGTCTTTAGGTAAACCTGTTTTATATTTCTTTAGATCTCCACTTATTGGATGCCGAAATGATAAAGACTGAGCATGTAATGCTTGTCTCTTGAAATTTTCTATAAACTTTCTTTGTTCATCAGTAGTATTAGGAGCTAAACGCTTCCTATTTCCATATACTCCATCTCCCACAATGGGCATCTTTTTATAAGCAAAGTGAACCCTTATCTGATGAGTTCTTCCTGTCTTTAAATATGCATTAAGAAGAGTATAGCCATCTAATCTTTTTACAATCTTATACTCAGTGACAGCAAATTTTCCAGAATGAATCACTGCCTGTTTTGTTCTTAGTTTGGGATGCCTCCCTATTGGTTCATCTATGGTTCCTGCAGAAATTGGACTACCGACAACAAGAGCGAGATACTCACGTTGTACAGTTCTATTTTTTAATTGTTTAACTAAATTTAAAAAAGAAGATTCAGTTTTGGCAACTACCATAATTCCAGAGGTATCTTTGTCTAGTCTATGAACTATCCCTGCTCTAGGCAAAAGTGCTAGGTTTTTGTCATAATTTAAGAGCGCATTCAGTAAGGTTCCATTTCTGTTGCCCGCTCCAGGATGCACTACTAAACCAGATGGCTTATCAAGAATTAAGATAGCCTCATCTTCTGCGATAATAGAAAGAGGTATCTTTTCTGGTTTATCTTGACTTAAGATTTCTTCCTTAGCACTCAATTCAATAATATCCCCTTCTTTTAAAATAGTTTTTGGCTTAACTTTAAGTTCATTAAGTAATAATGATCCGCCCAGAATCCATTTCTTTATATGATTTCTAGAATATTCAGGGCATAGTTTTGCCATAGCTGAATCTAATCTTATTCCTGAGTTTTCAGAGCCTACTGATAAAGATAATTTAATTGTTTTAGTCATTGAGTAAATATTTATTTAAATCTTAAATCATATTTGTATGAATCCAGAGGTATTTTTACTGTCAATGAAGGTTAACCATATGTAGAATTCTTATTATTATCATGCAGTTTAAAAATCTAACACTTAATCCAATGCATAAAAAATCAGAATTTATTATTTATCTAATTTCTATTTCTCTTGTGCTTTTAAATATAGGGTGTTCGTCGACTGAGGAAGGACCTGATGAAAGGTTATTAGAAAAAGAACTATATGATCAAGCGCAAGACCGGTTGAGTAATGAAAACTTTGCAACCGCGATAATAAGCTTAGAGACTCTTGAAGCAAGATTTCCATTTGGAAGATATGCTGAACAAGCTCAAGCAGAATTAATTTACGCTTATTATCGTAACTACCAGTATGAAGCGGCAAATTCCGCAGCTGAAAGATTTGCAAACCTTCATCCAAGACATCCTCATACAGATTATGCCTATTATTTAAGAGGGTTAGCAGCTTTTACAAATGATTCAGGTTTATTATCAAGATATATGAATACTGATTTATCAAAAAGAGATGTGACCCAAGCTCAAATTTCTTTCGATAATCTAAGCGAATTCATTTCTAGATTTCCAAAGAGTGAATATGTTGAACATGCAACTCAAAGAATGATTTATTTAAAGAATCTTTTAGCTCAACATGAGATTAATGTTGCAGAGTATTATTTAGAAAGAAGAGCATATATTGCAGCAGTTGGTAGGGCTAAATATGTGCTTGAACACTTGCCTAAAACACCGCAAACTCCTGAAGCCCTTAATATATTAATGATCGGCTACCGAGAATTAGGTCAACAAGATTTATCAGATATAAATAAGGAAATATTAGAATTTAATTATCCAGATTACAACATTATATCTAACTCATCTAGAGTCTCTTCAAGATCATGGTTAAACACTTTATCCTTTGGATTATTCGGAGAAAAATCTATACCTAGACCTTAGAGTAAAAGACTATGTTTCAAATATTCATCATTGCCTTAATAATGATCGCGATTTTTTGGATGAATAAAATTCTAAAAAACGAAAAAAAAATAAGCAAAGATCCGCATGTTATGGTCAAGTGCAAGACCTGCAATCTAAATATTATTCAATTGGATGCAGTTAACTCAGAAGGATTCTGGTATTGTTCTAAGGAACATTTGCCCAAGAATTAAAATCTGTATCTAAGTTTAATAGTAAAGCTATCTGTTGTTGGTTCATCCCAAGGTCGTTGATAAATCTTACCAAGATTGTCCTCTTCATCTTCTGCTTCAACTCTGCCTCCTTTCGTGTAAACAACGAAAAGATATGCTAGAGGTAAGATCTCATACCTATAACGCACTTGAAACGAAACATCGGAAAGAGTGAAAGAAGATATATCAATATCAGTCTTATCCAATTGACCTTTTATATCAGCTATGTATGCTTGAGGATTCCTAGCAGTAAAAGCAACAAACTGACTCTTTAATCTCAGTTCGTGCTTATTACCTCTAAACCAAGTTAAATTTATAGAAGTTACTCTCTTGTTCCTCTTGTAAGTTGCCAGAAGATCTCTCTCTATCCAGTTTAACCATTCTTTTTCTTTATGATTCGCATAACCTAAAGAAAAAACTAAATTCTCCATTGGAAAAAACCTAGCAAACCCTTTATAGCCATAACTTTTATTTAAGCTTGGGCTGTATTCAGAACCTTTTCCTGAATAGACAACAAAACCATATGCCCAAAAATCACTTCTGGGTCCTTCAAATTCTATCTTAGATCCATATCCTTGAGGCATTTCTACGTAAGGAGCAAACTTATAGCCATCAGTAATAATATTGTCTTTACCTTTCGTTCTATAAAATAGCTCTAACTCTAAGCCAGCGGTACTTTTAAAGATGTTCTGAAATTCAAAAGCTAATTTTGCGGGTTCTCTATCTCCGCTCAAATTACTATCAGCCGAAAACATAAGAGTATATTCTCTCTTTAGAGTAGCTGAATCTGGACTAAAGTTAGTTTGCCTAAATTGCGTTCTACCACCAAAAAGCATCCAGTCATTTCTTCCTAGATATCCCATATCATTTAGATTTAGATCTTCATCAAAATAATAAAAACCTAAGTAATTTGATCTATCTTTATTAGGCATATGGTTCATGCCTAACCTCAATCCTAATCCCTCTTCACCGTTGACCAAAGAATTCAAAAAAATACCATAAAGTCTTAATTCAGGAGAATACTTGTAATCAAAATCCACTGTATGGACAGAAGCAGTTCTGTCAAATATAGGACTTTCTACATATGTTCCCAAGTATCCAACTTTGAAATTCTTATAAGAATTTCTAATTCTAGCTGCATAAAAATCTTTACCTTGGCTATAATCTTCATCAGCCTCAAAAGCTCCTAAAAAACCAATCTCAGTATTATTAGCTTGTTGAGTATAACGAACAGCTAAATCTATATCATTGCTGCCATTTTCTTGTGAAGTAAGATCGCAGAGGTTTTGCAATTCTTCTGAATACTCCTCACAATTATAATCAGGAGTGCCGCCAATTCTTCGAGTATTAATAACATAAAAAAATCTATAACCTGAAACGTCAAACATAGATTGATTTTCAGCAAAGAAAGGCCTTTTATCTGCATAATAAGTCTCTATATTAGAGAAATTTACTACTACATCATCACTTTCAACCTGACCAAAGTCAGGGTTAATAGCAATATTTAATTGCTTGCCAGAATCTATTTTCCAAAAGAATTCTGCACCTGCCTTTGAAGTATTATCTTCCTCTAACCTGTCATTATTTAGGGTAAGATAAGGAAAAAAATCTTTCTTGCTTGCACCAAAATTTTTAAACACATAATCATTCAATAAAGATATAAAAGGATTCCTAGTAGGATTTGACTTAACAGTTGCGTAAACTTTACCTTCAGCCATGGACTGTCGAAAGAAACCTAATTTTACTTTTCTAAAGTCCCCTTTCTGAATCTTCATTGGAGCAACGGACCATGGAATAAACATCTCACAATACCAAACATTTTCTTCTTGGCTTGTTGCCGCCTCCCAATCTGCATCCCAATCAGGTTTTTGATTGTTCTCATTGGTAAAAACAACATCTCTCATAGAGCCGCCCAACGAAACTGAAAACTCATATGCGACACTCGAGTCAGCATTATAATCAATAATAAAACCCACCCTATCTGCATTAGTCTGCCAAGCATCTCTTTCATGCAGGTTTGCTCTCATAGTTTTCGTTGGCTGATAAGCTCTATAACCTAAGTAAATTCCTCTTTCATCTTCATAAACTAAAACTTCAGTTTTATATAAAGGATCTGAAAGTGTAAAAGGCAAGATTTGTCTAAACGCATCTATCCTGTTTGCATCTTTCCACTCCAAGTCAGATAAATTACCATCTATCTCTATTGATTGAATTAAATTAGAAATAGATATCAAGCCTATAAAACAAAGCTTCTTGAGTATTCTTATTTTAAACACCCTGAAAGAATTAGGATTCATTTGATAATTATAGAAATTTCTTTGGATATAATTGGAGGTAAATGAGGAATATGATATTTATCTCCAAGCAACAATTGTAACTTATGATTACCTGGGGAAAGTTCCAATAAGACTTCTGTTTGCCCTCCCCCAAAATGTATATGATTAGAATCAGATATTATCGGCTCATCTAAAGGCGGTAATTCTTCAACATCCACTAAAAGATGATGATGCCCTGTCCCAGATATGTCTACTCCGGCTGGAGCAACACCCATGCCTCTAAGTCCAAATTTAACCCTAATTGGGCTTTCAAGTATTTGTCCTTCTTTAGGTTGAATAAAATATAGTTCAGCTCCTTCTGAAGATAAAGACCTGTCAGAAGATGCATATGCATTAAACGAGATTAAGCATATAAAAAAAGAAATTAAATAGTGGTTATTAATTTTTATATTTTCCATCTAAATAAATTAATGGTTTTTTTACATTGCTATCAACTATTTTAAAAACTTTACCTATAAAAATTGTATGTGATGATTGCTCTATCAACTCATAGCATTTACAAAATATATTAGCTTGAGCATCTGATAAATAAGGCACTCCGTCATCTTCGGACCAATTCCCACTTTCAAACCTGACTTCTCCTTCTTCTTTACCGCTACAAATTTCTGCTAGATCTTGCTGTTTAGAAGTTAAAATATTAATGCAAAAACTTGAATCAATGCCTAACAAATTATGGATGGAAGAACTTTTGTTAACACAAATGAGCATACAGGGTGGATCGATAGAAAGAGAGGTGACCGCAGATGCTGTCATAGCTTGTCTATTGGACGAATTCTGAGAAGAAATGACATTAACTGTAGATGCAAATCCTCTCATAACTTCGATAAAATTTTCCTGGATAGTCATGAAGGGTAGCAAAATATCATGGATTCAATTTTGAAGCTAGATAATTGAGAAATTATCTCAATACCTTAAACTCCTATATAAATATATCTGTATGAAAATAAGTAAATTAAAAATTATAGGGGGAACAAATAAAGGGAGAGTGATTTCTTTTAATCCATCTAAATCTCTTAGGCCTACAAGTCATAAAACTAGGGAGACACTTTTCAATTGGTTAGCTATTTATATAGATGATTCTAAATGCCTAGATTTATTTTCTGGGACAGGTGCTCTTGGAATTGAAGCTCTTTCAAGGAATGCAAAATCTGTTACTTTTATAGAAAATAAGAAACTACACTATATAAAATTAAAAGAGAATATAGATTTAATGAGTTACAGCAAAAAGTCTAAAATTATTTTTGAAAATACTTTTGATTGGCTAGAGAAGTTAAATAAACAAAAACTAGATTCTGATATAGTCTTTATTGACCCTCCATTTGGAGAGAAGAAAATCCAAAAAGTATATGGAATACTTGAAAAGAAATCTCTTTTAAAAAATGACACTGTTATATACGTAGAAGCAGAAAAAGAATTAAATATAATGGATATCTGCTCAAACTGGACTGAACTGAAAACAAAGATCAGCGGGGAAACAAAATTTAGTTTATTTTTAAAGAAAAAAGAATGAGAAAAGCACTAATAGTATTTATTTTTTCAATAATTGGTGCCCTTATGCTAGAACAATTTAATTTCATTGAAGAAGGAATTATTTTTCTAGAAATGAAAAAAGAGATTAATTTAGAAAATATCTTTTTTACCTTTACAGGAATCACAATAGGATTTTTCTTAATGTTGTTTTTAGTTCTGATACAAAGAATTTCTGCTAAATTGAGAAGCTCGAATGAAGATTGAAATTACTTTCTCTTCATAGACTCAAAGAACTCATTATTTGTCTTAAAATCTTTTAGTTTATCGATAACCCACTCCATTGCTGAAGTGTCTTCCATTTCATTTAATAGTTTCCTTAAAATAGTTATATGCCTCAACTCTTCTTCAGAAGTTAACAAGTCTTCTCTCCTAGTTCCTGTTCTTCGTATATTTATAGCAGGAAAAACTCTCTTTTCTGCTATTTTTCTATCAAGATGAATTTCTGAATTGCCAGTACCTTTAAACTCTTCAAAAATTACTTCGTCCATTCTGGAGCCAGTGTCTATTAAAGCAGTAGCAATTATAGTTAAACTACCACCACCTTCTATATTCCTTGCAGCTCCAAAAAAACGCTTTGGTTTTTCCAAGGCATTTGCATCCACTCCGCCTGTTAAAATTTTTCCAGAAGCTGCTTGAGTAGAGTTATATGCTCTAGCTAATCTAGTTAAGGAGTCCAAAAGAATAACCACATCTTGATTGTGTTCAACTAGTCTTCTCGCTTTATTTATGACCATTTCAGCTACTTGAACATGTCTAGATGGAGGTTCATCAAATGTACTTGCCACTACTTCTCCTGAAACTGATCTAGACATCTCTGTAACCTCTTCTGGCCTTTCATCTACAAGTAAAACGATAATTTTACACTCTGGACTATTTTTAGAAATTGCATGCGCCATACTTTGCAACAAAAGTGTTTTACCTGCTTTCGGTGGAGAAACTATTAAAGATCTCTGACCTTTACCTGTAGGTGCTGTTAAGTCTATAACTCGAGCTGAAAGGTCTTCTGTGCTTCCAGTCCCAGCCTCTAGTATAATTCTTTGGTCTGGAAATAAAGGTGTTAGATTCTCAAATGAGACTTTATTTTTAGATTTATCAACATCTTCAAGATTTATAAGATCTACTTTTAAAAGGGCAAAATATCTTTCACCATCTTTTGGAGCTCTTATTTTTCCTTGAATAGTATCTCCAGTTCTGAGACTAAAACGTCTAATCTGACTTGGAGATACATAAATATCATCCGGTCCAGCTAAATAAGAGGAATCTGGAGAACGTAAGAACCCAAAACCATCCTGAAGGATTTCTAATACACCACCTCCTTCTATGTCTTCACCCTCTTTTGCTTTTTTCTTTAGAATGCTAAAGATCACATCTTGTCGTTTAGAACGAGCAGCGTTCTGAACTCCTAATTGTTCAGCTAGGCTTACGAGGTCTTCTACTGGAGATTTTTTAAGTTCTGATAGATCCATATCTAGATAGTTTTTGAAAAATTTTCGAATTAAAACAGAGTTAACGGGTGTCTTTGATGAAAGACTAGATTCAATCTAACATCAGATGAAAGTATCGTCTAGTTAAATATTTTCTTCTATAAATTCAGTTAATTGAGATTTACTTAAAGCTCCTACTTGTTGCGCTATAACTTCTCCATCCTTGAATAACAATAGTGTAGGAATACTCATAACATTTTGAGCAGCTGCCAATTCCTGATTTTCATCAACATCTAATTTCCCTACTTTTAAAATACCAGAAAAATCTTCAGCTATCTCTTCTACAATTGGACCAACCATTTTACAAGGACCACACCAAGCTGCCCAGTAATCTAGTAAAACTGGTTTGTCACTTTTAGTGACTTCTGCTTCAAAATTGTCATTAGTTATAGTGACAACGGTCATAGGTTACCTCCTAAATTTAAAAAGTCGGGTTTGTCTAAGAAATTCAAGTACATTTAATTCAATGTTTATATTATTGGTATAAAATGCAGAATTTTCAAGTAGAAATTATCAATTTAATTCATATGAATGGACAACTGAACAAATTAATTAAAATAAATGCTCTCTTTTACCTAATAATTATTTCTCTATTTAGTTCTTGGATTCAAGCTTCGAATGAAATAGAAGAAGTGATTGTAACAGGCTCTCACATAGCTGTTAGCAATGAACAATCTTCTCCTGTTGAAATAATTTCGTCTGCTGATTTAGAAAATTTAAATGTGTCCACAGTTGCAGAAATATCAAAGTATTTAAGTTCTAGTTCAGGCTCTCACTTTCAAACAAATGCAATGGATGGAGTTGATCAAGGAATGTCATCTATAACTTTGAGAGGCTTGGATCAAGCATCAACTCTATTACTTATTAATTCTAGAAGACAAACTTTTTCAGGAACTCCTTCTCATGAGGGGGAAGGATATATAGATGCAAATATTATTCCTAAAAGTGCTATTGAAAGGATAGAAATATTGAAAGAAGGCGGAACGTCACTATATGGTTCTGATGCCGTATCTGGAGTCATCAATTTTATAACTCATAAAAATTTTGAAGGCGTAGAAATTAGCACAGCGTCTCAAGGTACTGAGAACTATAATCAAGATGAACATAACCTTGGTATCTTATTAGGTAAAAATTTTGAATCTTCGAATATAACAATAGCAGCGAATTTTTTAAGTAGAAGCTCCCTTTCTGCTTCTGAGATTCCAGGGATAGCTGAGTTAGGCATAAGCACTCTTGGAAATACTTTTATACTTACAAAAAAAGATGAAGTCATGGCTGGAGATTATCAAGGAAAGTATAGTGCAGGTCAGAAAATACCAGACCCTATGTGTCTAACTAATGGAGGGATTATAGAATTTGGGTTTTGTAAATTTAAGTATGGTGAAAGGTTCAATATAGTAAATGATGAGGATCATAAAAAGTTTTATCTTAATTTATATAAGGATTTAAAAAAATTTTCATTCAACTCTACTCTAATAACATCAGATGTTGATGTGAATGATAATCCTCAATCTCCTTCTTACCCAGCGTTAAGTTTCCTATCTAGATTAGTTCAACCTGATCAAGGAGGGAACCCATTCAATGTTCCTGTACGGTGGTTTGGTAGACCTCTGGCAGCAGCTTTTCCTTCTCCTTTTTCACCTAAAGATATTTTTCAATATCATTTTAGTAATTCGTTTTATTTTGATCTACGTGACAATTTAGATCTTCAAATATCTTTAACTAAAAGTAAGCATACAAATAAGCATTATAGACCTGACATAATAAATTCTAGATTTGAAAATGCGATAGATGGCATTGGAGGACCTAATGGAGATCAAAAATGGAATTTAATAGACTCTTCGGCAAATTCAGACTCACTTATTAAATACTTAAGAGGAGCGGAAATTTCAAAAAAGATAGGGGGTCTTACTTCTTTGAACTCTATTCTAAGAAACTCTAATAAGACTTTTGATATCGCCTTTGGTATGCAACTAGATAAAGAAACCTTAGATATTACCTATGACGATTTATCTAGAGCTGAATTTGATAATGATGGAAAAATGCTAAAAACTGCAGATCTTCTTTTCTTAGGAGGAGGAAAAAATGTAGCTGAATCTAGAAATAAAAAATCTTTATTCGCAGAAGTATCAAAGAATTTTAATAATAATTTTAATTTATTATTTGCAGGAAGGTACGAAAGATTAGATAACTTTTCTAGTTTTGACCCAAAAATTTCACTTAGATTCAATGGCAAAAAAGCGTTAATTAGAGGATCCATTGGAAACAACTTTGTTTCACCTTCTATGGCACAAAAATATTCTTCAGATATCCAGCTTGGGAGCGTAAGGTATCTAGATGAAACTCCATTTGTTAGGCAGGCACTTCTAGGAAATCCAAGTTTGAAAGCTTCTACATCTCAAAATGTCAACATAGGTCTAATCTATGAACTTCATGAAAATCTAAAAGTTACATTAGATTATTGGAGAATAGATTATAAAAACAGAATTGAAGTTGAAAGCGCGCAGCAACTAATTTTATCCGACCCCTTCAATCAAGCCATAACAAGGGATACCCTAGGAAACATAACAGGCATTAGCACTTCATATATAAATGAAGAAGAAACAAAAATAAATGGTTTAGATTTTTCATTAAATTATGAACATAATTTAGTTAATTTAGGGGATTTTAAATTTAAAATCCAAGGAACAACATTACACGAATTCTTAACCCCAGAAGATATTGATCAAGGAAATGAATCTATTAACAAAGAAAAACATCGAGTTATGATTAACCGAGTAGGAAAATTTAATTACGATTCTAATACTCATTCCTTGCCTAAGCTTAGATTAAATGCCTTTAGTTCATTAGAAACAGGAGGAATAAGAATTGGCCTTAATATTAGATATATAGATGGTTATACAAACCTTACTCCTATTAATACAAAAGGACTAAATCTCGGGTATAAAAATATAGTTGATTCTTTCACAGTATATGATTTATCTGCAAGGAAAAATTTTGTTTTAAATAAAAATAAGATGTCTCTCGAACTAGCTATCATTAATTTATTTGATAAAAAAGCACCAAGGTTATATGACGCTCCTGATTTTAGTTTTGATACTAGAGTACATGATCCTAGAGGAAAACTATTGCAGATAAATTTTAAAATCAGTCGATAGTTGTAACTGCTCCTTTTGAAGCAGAGCTTACAGTCTTAGAATACTTTAATAAAACTCCACCTAAATCATTTCGCACCGGGGGAATCCATTTTTTCTTTCGATCCCTAAGGACTTCGTTTGAAACTAAAAGATTAAGCTCACTCTTTTTAGCATCTATTTCGATCTCATCTCCATCCTCGACTAAAGCTAAATTTCCTCCTATGAATGCCTCAGGAGTTATGTGTCCTGCTACAAAGCCATGAGTGCCTCCAGAAAACCTTCCGTCCGTTAGAAAAGCTACTTTATTCCCTAAGCCCTTGCCCATAATGGCTGCTGTTGGACTAAGCATTTCTCTCATTCCTGGGCCTCCTTGCGGTCCTTCATATCTGATAATAAGAACATCTCCTTCTTGAATTTTATCTCCTAGAATTGATTGCATAGCATCTTCTTCAGAATTAAAAGTCACCGCTCGTCCATGAAAAGAAGTGCCTTCTTTTCCTGATATTTTAGCTACAGCCCCTTCTTCTGCTAGATTCCCATATAGAACTTGTAAATGACTATCTTCTTTTATAGGGTTGTCGATGGACCTAACTATGTCCTGATTATTTGGGTAAGATTTTGCTGTTTCAAGATTTTCTTTCATAGTCTTTCCTGTAACTGTCATAACATCACCATGCAAAAGATTGTTCTCAAGTAAAATTTTCATCAGTGGTTGAATTCCTCCAACCGCTATCAATTCTGACATCAAATAATTTCCGCTAGGCTTAACATCTGCTAAGACTGGAACTTTTCTTCCTAATCTTGAAAAATCATCTAATGTTAAATCTATATTTGCTTCATGGGCAATTGCAATTAGATGAAGAACGGCATTTGTAGAACCTCCCAAAGCTATGACAACAGAAATAGCATTCTCAAAGGCTTTCTTAGTCATAATATCCTTAGGTTTAATTTCTTGATCAATTAAATAAGTAACTGCTTCTCCTGCCATCTCAGAATCTAGTCTTTTAGCAGTTGAAATTGCTTCTTGCGCAGAGCTATTGGGAAGACTCATGCCAAGGGCTTCAATGGCTGAAGCCATGGTATTAGCTGTATACATTCCACCACAAGAACCTGGTCCTGGAATTGCATTTTTTTCAATATCCAATAATTCAAGTTCCGAAATATTTCCTGAAGAATGGGCACCTACAGCCTCAAATACTGACACAATATCAGTTCTATCCTTACCCGGTTTAATGCTTCCTCCATAAACAAAAACAGCTGGCCTGTTTAATCTAGCAATTGCCATTAAACAACCAGGCATATTTTTATCACATCCCCCTATGGCTACCAAGCCATCAAATCCTTGACCACAAACGACTGTCTCTATTGAATCTGCTATTACTTCTCTAGAAACAAGCGAATATCTCATGGATTTAGTACCCATAGATATACCATCTGAAACTGTAATTGTATTGAATATTAACCCTTTAGAGCCACTTTTATCTACCCCTAAGCAAGCTCCATCTGCTAATTGATTAATATGCATATTACAAGGTGTTACATTGCTCCAAGTTGATGCTATACCTATTTGGGGTTTTTTAAAATCCTCATCTTTAAAGCCTACCGCTCTTAGCATAGCTCTAGAAGGAGCTTGTTCATTGCCATCAACTATTTTTGAGGAATATATTCTTTTTTTATCTGACACTTTTTTTTATTAAATGAAAGTATATGTTAATTCTTAATTAAGAAAACCTTAACTTATAGAAGCCAACAGTAATTCTTGAGTATATGGATGTTGAGGATGATTAAAAATATCATTACACCAGCCCTTTTCAACAATCACTCCATCCTTCATAACATATACAAGATCGGATATGCTTTGTATAACTCTTAAATCATGACTAATACATAAATAAGAAAGATTAAATTTACTTTGTAACTCTAATAATAGATCTAAAATCTGAATTTGTATTGAAACATCAAGCGCTGAAGTTGGTTCATCTAAAAGAACTAACTTTGGCCTAAGAATAATAGCTCTAGCTATAGCTACTCTTTGTCGCTGTCCGCCTGACAGTTCATGAGGAAATCTGTTTATAATTTCTAAATCTAAGCCCACATCCTTGATAGCCTCAAAAATTCTTGCATTTCTGTCTTTAAGGTTTAATTTTTTTTCATGCACCTTGAGCCCCTCACCTATAATTTCTCCTATAGTAAATCTAGGGGAAAGAGACCCAAAAGGATCTTGAAAAACTATCTGAAAATCTTTCTTTAAATTTCTAAAAGATTCTTTGCTTAAATCTTTTAAATTTGCCCCTTCAAAATAGACTTCACCTTCATATTTTTCTAATCCTAATAGAGCTCTTGCAAGAGAAGATTTACCTGACCCAGACTCCCCTACCAATCCAACAGTTGAACCTCTAACTAGAGAAATATCAACAGAATCAATAGCAGTAAAATATTTAACGCTTTCAAAAAAAGAATTTTTTCTAAGCTTGTACTTAACACTCAAATCTTTTGAAGTTAGAATTGGATCTTCATTCTTCTTGTCATAATCTTTTGCTTTAGGTATGGAATTAATTAATTCCTTGGTGTATGCCTCTTTCGGGCTATCAAATATTTCACTTACAGATCCATTTTCTATTATTTGTCCTCCTTTCATAACACAAACTCGATCAGAGAACTTCTGCACAACATTTAAATCATGAGTAATGAATAATATAGCCATACCAATCTCTTTCTGAAGATCTTTTAATGTCTTAAGAAGTGATTTCTCTACAGTTACATCTAAAGCTGTGGTCGGTTCATCTGCGATTAATAAATCAGGTTCATTTGCAAGTGCCATAGCTATCATGACCCTCTGACGCTGGCCCCCAGAAAGTTGGTGAGGATAAGATTCTATTTTTTTTTTCTGGTTGAGGTATTCTCACTTTATGCAAAAGATCCAATGTCTTTTTATTTGCTTCTTTTGAATCAAAACCCCGGTGAACAAGAAGAACTTCATTTATTTGCTTACCCACTTTCTGAAAGGGATTTAAAGAGGTCATAGGTTCTTGAAATATCATTGAGATTTTATTACCTCTTAATTTTCTAATTTTATTCTTTGTAATTCCTATTACTTCTTGATCCTTGAATTTGATAGAAGATTCAGAAGTGTGGGAAGCTAAGGGATATGGAAGAAGTTGCATAATAGACATGGCAGTCACAGATTTTCCTGAACCTGATTCACCTACCAAAGATAACGTCTCTCCTTTGCAAATATTAAATGAAATATTATTTAAAGCATCAAATGCCCCTTTAAAAGAATTAAAATTAACACTTAGATTATTTACTTCTAGAAGATAATCAGACATGCTCATTTTGTTTTGATAAAGATACTAAATCCAAACAAGCTTCTTTTATTGCAGACCTACATTCAGGAATAACACCAAATTGGGCAAAAGCATGAATAAAACCAGGTTGTTCTTTGTAAATTACATCAATTCCAGATAGTTTGAGTTTTTGAGCGTATTCATAACCTTCGTCGCGAAGTGGATCAAACCCAGCGGTCACTATTACGGAAGGGGGTAAGCCAGTAAAATCTTCTGCTAGTAAAGGACTGGCCAAAGGATTCATAGCATCATTATTAGTTATGTAATTGTTTACAAACCAACGCATCATATTTCCTGTTAAGAGAAAACCTTTATCATATAGCTTATATGACTCAGTTAGGTATCTTAGGTCTGTTACCGGGTAAAATAGTAACTGCCCAAATGGCATTGACTTATTGGATTCCTTCCTAATGAGGCATAGAGCTGCAGAAAAATTACCTCCTGCACTATCTCCACCTGTATAAATTCTAAGAGGATCAACCCCAAAACCTTCTGCGTTTGCAATCAACCATTCATATGCATAATGGCAATCATTTAACGGTATAGGAAATTTATATTCAGGAGATCTTCTATAATCAACAGAGAAAATATTAATGCCCAAAAGATAAGATAAATATTTGCATAAATTATCATGACTCTCTAGGTTCCCCGAAGTAAAGCCTCCACCGTGAAAGTATAAAAGTGACTTCTCTGAAGAGTTTTTAGAAATATATTGTCGTACTTTAATAGATCCATCCTCTACTTCAACATGATGATCAAGAGTCTCAAGGTTATCCGATTTTTTTGAATAAAATGACATTGGATTAGGCTGATCATAATTCTTTCTGAAATCAGAAGCGCTTAAACTACTATAATCGATCTCAGAATTTTCATTCTCTGACATTGATAACATCAGCTGAAAGCTTGGTAATAACTTCCTTCCATGGAGATTTATTTGCTTTTTCCTAGATAAAAATAATTTTATAAAATCTGGAAGATTCATCATGAAAGTTAGCAGAATTTTTTGAATCATAGCTTTATTTAAAGGGTATATTTATTAAAAACTCATCATCCTTTCCCAGGGCCAAGTAACATGAAATATATTCTTTATCAAAAAATTCTCTCTTTAAACCCATCAACATAAGATGTCTTCCGCCCTCTTTGAGTTTAATAGATTCATTTAAATCAAGAATAATTTTATCTTCTTTAATCATTTGTAACATCTGATTTTCTTCACTTAACCTCATATTATGAAATGATGACATAGTTACTCCATCACATTTAATCCCCGAGATAGTTATTACTTGATCAGAAATATTTTTTAAAGTCATATAAGCGGCAATGCTTTCTTGCCCTTTCATTGGGAAATTTCCATACGGCTGATCTATACTAAGAGGGTATGAAGTATTCTCATTAGAGCAAGTTGAGAAGAGAACTATGATGAACAAGAAAAGAATATTATTAAAATTGGGGACACTCATCTGAAATTATTTTTAATTTTTAATTTATTAATCTTACAAATTGTACATGCATTGCCTGTTTCTGCAGATCAGAATATTAATTCATTAATTTTTAAAAGTCAGAAAATTTTAAAAGAAGATGAAGCTTTTAAAATTTCTGCTAGCTACAAAGGTAAAGGTATTATTTCTTTGCAATGGGACCTTAGTGAAGGCGTATACCTTTATAAAGATAAAATTTCCATCAAAAGCGATGTTGAAGTAACTATTAAAGATTTGCCTCCAGGAAAATTAAAGTATGATGAATTCTTTGGAGAATCTGAAGTATATTTCAATCAAGTCTCTGCTAACTTAATTTACGATGTAACTAAACTCACTAGTTTTATCATAACTTTTCAGGGGTGCAGTATTAAAGGCTATTGTTACCCTCTAATAAGAAAAGAGCTCAAGCTTCAAGAAAATACTATAGAGATTAATAAAATTGAACTTAAAATCTCTTAATTTCTTTAAACTTCGTCAAAATTTCTATAAAGTACTTAAATTAAACTATGTCAAATTTTCTATTACTTAATGGACCAAACTTAAATCTCTTGGGAACAAGAGAACCAGAAATTTATGGTAAAGAAACTTTAGACGATATAGAAAATGTACTATGTTCGATAGCTAATAATTCTGGCCAAACTATAGAATCATTCCAAAGCAATGCGGAGCATGAATTAGTTGATAAGATTCAAGCAGCAAAGTTAAAAAATATTGCTTGCATTATATTTAACCCAGGAGCTTTAACTCATACAAGCA
This sequence comes from SAR86 cluster bacterium, assembly GCA_029268615.1. NCBI lineage: Bacteria > Pseudomonadati > Pseudomonadota > Gammaproteobacteria > SAR86 cluster bacterium. The sequence goes on from JAQWNM010000010.1 coordinate 274,713, forward strand.
TAGCTTTAAGGGATGCTTTTTTAGGCACTGCAATACCATTCATTGAGGTTCACATCTCTAATATTTATAGTAGAGAAGATTTTAGAAAAGAATCTTTTTTATCTGATATTTCAATTGGAATTATTTCAGGTCTTGGCACGAAAGGTTATGAATTAGCTTTAGAAGCTGCAATTACTAAATATGGAAATAATTAAAAATGGATATAAGAAAAGTAAAAAAATTAATAGAAATGCTTGAATCTTCAAATCTCGAAGAAATTGAAATCCAAGAAGGCGAAGAATCAGTTAGGCTGGTAAAAAGAAAAAATAGTCATGTCAATCTACAAGAAGTTTCTCAACCAATAGAAGTCCAATCAACTCAAAAAATTGAAAAAGATGAGCCCTCAATAGAAGAACAGACTGTGAGCAATGCAATCAAATCTCCTATGGTTGGAACTTTTTATGCTTCCCCCTCCCCAGGAGCTAGAGAATTTGCAAAAGCGGGTGACATTATAAAAGAAGGAGATGTTGTTTGTATTGTTGAAGCAATGAAGATGATGAATGAAATTAAATCTGAGTTTTCAGGAAAAATTCTAAAAGTACATACAGATAATGCCTCTCCAGTAGAGTTTGGCCAGACACTCTTCACGATAGAATAAAAAAATTAGTAAATGATAAAAAAATTAGTAATAGCTAATCGAGGAGAAATTGCGCTCAGAATCCTAAGAGCTTGCCGAGAATTAGATATTAAAACAGTTGCAGTTTATTCAGAATCCGATAGAGATCTGATGCATGTAAAAATGGCAGATGAATCAATCTGCATAGGACCATCCGACTCCTCTTTAAGTTATTTAAATATACCTGCTATCATAAGCGCTCTGGAGTTAACAGGAGCTGATGCAGTACATCCTGGATATGGCTTTCTTTCAGAAAATCCTGATTTTGCAGAAAAAGTAGAAAAAAGTGGATTTCATTTCATAGGCCCTAGTGCAGAAGTGATTAAAAAAATGGGTAATAAAGTATCCGCTAAGAAATTTGCTCTTGAATCAGGTTTACCTATTGTTCCTGGGACTGATGGTGCTGTGGATGATAACCCAGAAGCGCAAGCAGATAAAATTGGCTATCCTCTAATAATCAAAGCTGCATCAGGGGGAGGCGGAAGAGGAATGAGGATAGTAGAAAATAAAGAAGATCTGGAGAATGCAATAAATCTAACCCAAAAAGAGGCTGCTTCATCTTTTGGGGATTCCACTGTATACATGGAAAAATTTCTTCTACATCCAAGACATATTGAAATCCAGATATTGGCAGATAAATTTGGAAATGTAATTCATCTTGCTGATAGGGATTGTTCTCTTCAAAGAAGACACCAAAAGGTCATAGAAGAAGCTCCTGCTTTAGGAGTTCCTGAAGAGCTAAGACAAGATATGTTTTCTAGATGTATTGATGCCTGTAAAAAACTAAATTATGTGAGCGCAGGTACTTTCGAATTTCTTTATGAAAATAATAATTTTTATTTTATTGAGATGAACACAAGAATACAGGTCGAACATCCAGTCACAGAGCAAATAACGGGACTAGATCTTGTAAAGTTGCAGCTCAGAATTGCTAGAGGAGAAGAGCTTTCCTTAAAACAAGAGGACATAGTTTTTAGAGGTCACGCTATAGAATGTAGAATTAATGCAGAGCATCCTAAGACTTTCCTTCCTTCTCCTGGCAAGATAACTGAATATCATCCTCCTGGAGGTATTGGTGTGCGGGTAGATTCTCATATCTATCAAAATTATACTGTACCTCCATTTTATGATTCTTTAATATCTAAAATTATAGTCAGAGCTAATGACAGAGAGGATACTCGGATAAGATTGTTAAGAGCTCTAGATGAAATGCAAATCTCCGGAATTGATACAAACATAGAAACCCATAGAAATCTTATAAATGATGAAAAGTTTATTTCTGGTAATTTTGATATCAATTATCTAGAAGAAAAATTTAAACCAAAGTGATAAAAGACAATAAAAACTTCTATAATTCTGATGAAGTAGAAAAAAAAGCTCAGGAATTCTGGGAAAAAAATAATTCATTTGAAGTCTCAGAAGATGATAATAAAGAAAAATTTTATTGCTTAAGCATGTTTCCATATCCAAGTGGGAATTTACATATGGGTCATGTAAGAAATTATACTCTTGGCGATGTCATTAGCAGGTTCAATAGAATGTTAGGAAAGAATGTTCTTCAGCCCATAGGCTGGGATGCTTTTGGTTTACCTGCTGAGAATGCCGCCCTTCAAAATAAAGTTCAACCTTCAGATTGGACTTATGAAAATATTAAGAATATGAAGTCACAGCTTAAAAGCATGGGATTTTCTTATGATTGGAAAAGAGAATTTGCTACATGTGATGAAGATTACTATAAATGGGAACAATGGTTTTTCTTAGAACTAGTAAAAAAAGATCTGGCTTATCAAGAAGAAGCTGAAGTTAATTGGGATCCAGTCGATATGACTGTACTAGCGAATGAGCAAGTTATTGATGGAAAGGGTTGGCGTTCTGGGGCAATAGTAGAAAAGAAAATTATTAAGCAATGGTTTCTCAGAATAAGTAATTTTTCAGAAGAACTACTGAAGGGCTTAGATTCTCTCGAAGATTGGCCCGAACAAGTGAAAACGATGCAGAGAAATTGGATTGGATACTCTGAAGGAATGGAGTTTAGATTTAAAATTGAGACCGGAATTGAAGAAATTTCTGTTTTTACAACTAGGCCAGACACAATCATGGGAGTTTCTTTTATAGCTCTTTCCCCTAACCATTCTGTTATCCAGAATTATTGTAAGAACAATAATGAGATATCAGACTTTTTGAAACAAGTAAATAAAGTAAAAGTTTCAGAGGCTGATTTCGCAAAACAAGAAAAAATAGGAGTAAATACTGGCTTATTCGCTATTCATCCATTTTCCGAAGAAAAGATCGAAATTTGGGCAGCTAACTTCGTAATCAGCGACTATGGTTCAGGAGCTTTGATGGGAGTCCCAGGTCATGATCAAAGAGATTTTGAATTCGCAAAGAAGTATAACTTATCTATAAAAAAGGTTATTCAGCCTTTTTTAGATGACAAAGAAGAAGTTAACCTTAAAAAAAATGTCTTAATAAACTCAGATGAATTCAATGGGCTAAATTACGATGAAGCTTTTATAGCCATTTTACACAAGGCAACCACACTAAATTGTGGTGTCAAGAAAACTAATTATAGACTTAGAGACTGGGGTATATCGAGACAAAGATATTGGGGAACTCCTATACCAATTCTAAAAGACTCAGATGGAAAAAATATACCGGCCTTTGATTTACCAGTTTCTTTACCGAAACAAGTTAAATTTAAAGGAGTTTCTTCTCCTCTAAAAGATATGAAAGAATTTCTTTCTCTTAAACATAAGAATAAAGAATATGAAAGAGAGACTGATACCTTTGATACTTTCTTTGAATCTTCTTGGTACTTTGCTCGCTTTGCTTCATATGACAGTAAAGAATCCATGCTTGATGAAAGAGTGAATTATTGGCTTCCAGTCTATCAGTATATTGGAGGAATAGAGCATGCAATTCTTCATTTACTTTATTCTAGGTTCTTCTATAAATGCCTTCGTGAATTAAAACTAGTAAAAGGAGATGAGCCTTTTACTAAATTACTATGTCAAGGTATGGTTTTAAAAGATGGGTTCAAAATGTCTAAATCTAAAGGTAATACTGTAGATCCAGAACCTCTCATAAAAAAATATGGGGCTGATACCGTGCGACTATTTATTCTGTTTGCCGCACCTCCAGAACAAACTCTTGAATGGTCAGATGAAGGCCTCAAAGGATCTTCAAGATTTATAAAAAAAATATGGAATTTAATTCATGATCATATAAAGGCTGGGATTCCAGATGGGATCTTAATGGATCCTAAATCTGAAGAAGAGATACAACTTAGAAGAAAAACTCATCAAACTATATTAAAGGTGAGAGACGATTATGAAAGACGACAAACTTTTAATACAGCCATTGCAGCTATTATGGAATTAACAAATACAATCCCTAATTCCTTTTTAGATGTAAATGCCTCTTTATCAAAGAGAAGAGTGGTGCATGAAACAATTCATGCTATTGTTTTAATGTTATCTCCTGTCACTCCTCATTTATGCCATCATTTATGGCAATTACTTAATACAAATCTAAAAAAAGATATATTAAATGAATCATGGCCAAAAGAAGATAGGAAAGCTTTAATAAATGATCAACTTGAAATAGCTATCCAGGTTAATGGGAAATTAAGAAATACCTTAAAGGCAACAAAAGATATGTCTCGAGAAGAAATCCAAGAAATAGCTATATCTGATGAGACTATAAATAAATATATTTCAAAAAGAGAAATACAAAGAATTGTTTATGTGCCGGGAAAGATAGTAAATATAGTAATTAAAGATGAAAAGAATTAGATACTACTTTGTGGCATTAATCTTAATATCTCTCATAGCTAGTTGCGGATATAAAATAAGGGATAGTGAAAATGCTTTTATAGGGGCCAAAGTAATATTAATTTATGATCCCAAAGAAATTAATCAGAAATTTATAAACCAATTTCAGGAAAGTCAAAATTACAAATCCTTGTTGTTAAATAACTCGGATCAAGATGCGGACATTATTTTAAGAGTTATAAATCAAACATTAAATAGATATTCTTTAGCCCTTAATGAAAACTTAGAAGCTTCAGAAGCAAGATTAGAGTATAAGCTTGAATATTCTATAAGGATTAAGGGTCTTGAAGAAAACTTCTTCCAGATAAAATTAGAGAAACCCTTTTTGTATAATGAATCTAGAATTATGGCTATGGAAAATAAAGAAGAGTTACTATTAAATGAATTTATTAAAGATGCTATTTCTTTGATTTCTTTAACCATCTCATCTTTATAAAGAAATCTAAAAGTGAAGATTGCCCACTCAACTATAGATTCCCATTTAGAAAAAGGTCTAGAAAATATTTATACAGTTTTTGGCAATGAAACTCTTTTTATTCAAGAAACCATTGAAAAAATAAGGGCTAAAGCTGTTAAAAATGGATACACAGAAAGAAGTTCTATAGTGGTAACTAAAGATTTTGATTGGACTACACTAACCAATGCTTCAGAAAACTTAGATCTTTTTGGAAATATGAAAATCTTAGAACTAAAGATGTTAGGGACTGGACCAGGAGTTTCAGGAAGTAAAGCCTTAAAGGACTACACGGGAAAGAAAAATGATTCCCAAATACTTATTATTTCTGCAGAAAGATTAGAAAGTAAATCTCTATCTTCTGCTTGGGTAAAAGCATTAGATAGCAACGGTATACTTGTAACAGTAAAAACGCTTGATGATAATCAAATAGTTAGTTGGATTAATGAGAGAGCTCTAAAATTTGGTAATGAGATAACACCAGACGCAGTTTTATTTCTAGCTGAAATGACAGAAGGAAACCTATTCGCTACTCTACAAGAAATGCATAAGATTTCTCTCATCTATCCTAAAGAAAAAATAAATCTCGAAAAGATGATTAATGCCATTTCTAATGCTTCGAGATATGGGATCTTTGATTTAACTGAAGCTTTTATATTAGGAAATAAAAAAAAGACAGTTCAAATATTGGAACATTTCAGATCTGAGGGTACTCCAGAACTCCAAATATTAAGTTTGCTATCGAAAGAATTAAGTAATCTATTTTTAATCAAAACATTAGGAAATTACGAAAAGGTTTTTGGGCCTAAATTTTATAAAGATAGACTAAAAGGGGCAGCAAAAAAATTAGAACTTAAACAAATAAAAGATGGCTTATCAAAAGTCGCAGAAATTGATGCATCCGTCAAAGGAAATAAAAAACAGGACTCTTGGCAAGGATTAAGAGATTTAAGTCAGCTTTTTTTTAAGAATTAATAGTCTTGATATACTCTTTTAAGACCTCCCTCCATATCTGGCTGGTCTCATTATAATTTACTTGAAAATTATCTATCTGACTAACGGGTTGAATTTCTTTAGTAGAACTCACATACCAAATCTCTCGTGCAGAAGGCAGCTCATCTATATGAATGTCTCTTTCTATAAAATTAATAGCCATCTTATCAAGAATCTTTTTTATATGATTTCTTGTTATACCGTGCAAAACTTTAGAGTCTAGGATGGGAGCAGACACTGTATCTTTTGAGACAAAAAAAATACTACCTGCACTTGCTTCAGTTACAATTTTACTTTTATGCATAAGAACTTCATCTGATTTATCATTGTTTTGATCTAATAAAGCATAAATGTTTGGCAATAAAGAAGTTGATTTAATATCACACCTTAACCACCTAGGATCTTCATAACAAATTAATTTAAGCCCGGGAATATTAGATTCACCTCTATAAGGGTTGATGGCCAATTTAGAAGAAAACAGAAATATTGTTGGGGTAATTTCTAAGTCGGGTATGCGTTGCCTCTTATTTTCATTACCTCTAGATATTTGAATATATACATATTGATTATCCCAAGAGTTTCTTTGAATTAACTCATTAATAATTGATGTCATTTTTTCCTGGGAGAAAGGAGAAATTATAGAAATAGACTGAAGACTATTTTCTAATCTATTCAAATGCTCATATAGTAAAAAGGGCTTTTTATTATAAACAGGTATAACTTCGTATACGCTATCGCCAAATAAAAACCCTCGATCAAAAGGAGAAATACTTACTTGATCTTGAGAAATAAAGTTATTATTTAAGAAAGACCAAGCCATTTATCTTTCAATTATTCATCTTCCATTAAAAAACCATAAACAATAAGTTGAAAATTGGACCAAACTCTCCCAAAAAAACCCCTTGAATCAATAATAGAATTTGAGACGAGATCTTCTTTATAAAGTTCTATGCCATCCAATTCTATAACCACACTTCCAACCTTGTCGCCTTTGTAAATAGGTGCTTGGATGTAATCATCTAAATTAGTAATTATGTTTATCCTTTCAAAATCTCTAGGACTTTGTGTTAAGTAAATATCTTCTTTAGAGAATAAAGAAACTTTCTCTACTTCTCCACCCCAAACAGTTTCATCTATTAGAGGCTGAGTCGAAGAAAGAATTTTTCTAGTTTGAAAGTACCTAAAACCATAATCTAAGAGGCGTCTATTATCTGTAGTTCTTGTTCTTTCATTATCACTTTTTATTGTGATAGCTATTATTCTAGTATCTCCCCTTTTTGCTGAAGTGACGAGGCAATAACCTGCCGAATCAGTTTTACCAGTTTTAATGCCGTCTATGGAATCATCCTGCCATAATAGGCTATTCCTATTTCTCTGTTTTATTTCATTATAAGTAAACCATTTTTCTTTATATAAAGCATAGTGAGATGGAAAGTCCAATATTAAACGGGAAGAAATCTTTACTAAATCTCTTGCTGTAGAATAATGATTGGTATCAGGCCAACCAGTTGCATTAACAAAATTAGTTTCTAAAAGACCCATTTCAATCACGTATGTCCTCATAAGGTCTATAAAATTTTCTTCAGAACCGGCTACATGTTCCGCCAAAGCACACGTTGCATCATTACCAGATTGTATGATCATGCCTTTCAATAAATCATCTACTAAAACTTTTTTTCCTGCTTCTATAAACATCCTTGAACCAGTTTTCTTCCAACAATTTTCACTGATTAGAACTTCATCCTGTTCATTGATAAATCCTTTATCAATCTGATCTGCTATAATATAACCAGTCATTAATTTGGTAATACTAGCCGGCTCAATTCTTTTATCAGCATTCTTTTCTGCTAAAACTCTCTGAGTTGTCACATCTATCAATAAAAAATTTTCTGCGCTTAAGTTAGGAGGATCGGGAATAAAACTCACTTTTCCATTTAATAATCCTGAAAGCATCAAAAGAATTACTAAAGAAAAGTTTCTACGAAATTTAAAAAAATTTATCATAATATTTTAGAACGAATTAATTAAAGAATTGCTCAATTCTACAACGGCCATAATATATAACTTACTCCTATTATAACGAGACAAAGCATTATAGTTATGCATGCCAATCCAGTACTCAAACCCTACTTCTGATTCAAGTTCTATAGGAATAAATTTCTGATTCTGCATTAGGGGTATTAAAGGATAAAGACCTTGTTTTTCTAAATCATCTAAACTTAAATTTGGTTTAAAAGATGATTTAATCTTGGGCCTCTCATTTTTTAATAAAGCTGGAACAACTATTCCACTATTTGGTTTCCATTTACCTTTTTTACTAAGAAAATTTGCAACACTACCTATTGCATCAGAGGCATTATTAAATAAATCTCTTTTCCCATCAAAATCAAAATCTACAGCATAATCTCTGTAACTATCGGGCATAAATTGACCATAACCCATAGCTCCAGCTATCGAACCCATTACTGAATAAGGATCTATATCCTCTTCCCTAGTTAGAAGTAGAAAATTTTCTAATTGGATTTTAAAAAATTTTTCTCTTCTTGGATAATAAAAAGATAGTGTCATAAGTGAATCTAAAACCCTGCTTGTTCCTTGACCTTTTCCATATCTTGACTCCACTCCTAAAATAGCCGCTATAACTTGGGCGGGAACTCCATAAATATCTTCTGCTCTCTTTAAATCATTTCTATATATATTTATAAACTCTTTTCCGGCATCAATACGTGAAGAATTGACCATAATTTTTTTATACTGGCCCCAAGTCATTGTGCCTTCTGGCTGCCTATCCATAATCCTTATTACTTTCTCTTGAAATTTAGCAGATTCAACTAATTTTATTAAATCTTCTTTCTTAAAATCATGTTTATCCTCCATCTCTTTTAAAAAATTAGAGATAGCCGGATTTACTTCAAAGCTATATAGAGTTGGACTTAAAGAAAGAAATAAAGTTAACATCAATGGAAAAATTGACTTAAAATAATTTTTTTTAAACACTTTTCATATCTTCTTTTCTTACAGACAGAATAACACCAAAACTGAGTAAGTGAATAAGAATTGACGTCCCTCCTTGACTAATCAATGGCAATGGTACACCTACAACTGGAATCAATCCAACAACCATTAATATATTTACAAGGAGATAGATTATAAAAATAGAAGCAAGACATGAAGATGCTAACCTTCCGAATTCTGTCTTGCTATTCAAAGCAATTTTAAGGCATCTCGCAAAGATAACTAAGTAAACTATTAAAAGAATAATGATGCCTAAGAAACCAAACTCCTCTCCTATTACTGCGAAGATAAAATCTGAATGGCTTTCAGGAATAAAATCTAACTGACTTTGGGTCCCTTCAAGATAACCTTTTCCAGATAATCCTCCAGATCCAATTGCTGTTTTGGATTGCGAGATATTCCATCCTGCCCCTAAAGGATCTGCATCAGGATTAAAAAGAGTAATAATTCTTTGTCTTTGGTATTCTTTAAGTGAAGTCCAAATAAAAGGAGACATTGCTGTGATAAATGCTGCAAGAGTGAATAAATATGCTCTGGGAAAGCCAGCTAGAAATAAAGGTAAAAATCCAGACATAGCAACTATTAGAGAAGTGCCTAAATCTGGTTGCTTTAAAACTAAGAATGCGCATATTAAAGTTGCTATAAAAGCTACTGACCAATCTATAAAAGACAAATTAATCTTTCGTTTTGTCAAATAAGAAACGATTGCAAGAGGAAGAATAAAACGAACTATCTCAGAAGGCTGAAAACTTATAAAGCCTAGATCTATCCACCTATTTGTCTTATATCCTTCTGCAGGAAAAAATAAAACTAGCACTAATAAACCAATAGCTATCCAAATAAAATGTAAAGAAAACTCCTCATAAACTTTTAACTTAATTCTAGAAAAGAAAAACATCAAGATAAGACCTAAAGTTATATACAGAGACTGTCTAATTACCATTGCAGTAGATTGACCACTTGCACTGTATAGAACAAACAAACCAAAAATTAAAATTAATAATAATGAGATAACAAGAGGTAAATCTCCAAAAAAATTAGTAATTTTTTTTGAGAAAGAAACGTCTACTAAAGATGTATTCAGACTATGTTCTAAAGGTCTTAATTTACTCATTATAATTTTGATGAAAAATAATGATCAAACATCTTTTTTGCAATAGGAGCCGCCACAGAACTACCCGACTCTCCGTACTCTATAACAACAACAATTACTAAAGATGGATCGGGAACTGGACCATAACCAATGAATAATGCATGATCTCTTCTTGAACTTTCTTGTCTAACAATCGAATAATCTTCCTCTTCAGATAAACTACTTATTTGTGCAGTACCAGTTTTACCAGCAATCTTAGGACCCTTCGGATCAAAAACATTATGAGCTGTTCCATTCCATGCACTTATAACATTCATCAAGCTAGATTCCATTTTTTTCCAATTATTTGAATCAGTCTCGATTGAGTAAAGAAGTTGTCTGGCGGTTTCTTCAGAACCTATCTTCTTAACTACTCTAGGTTGAAAGGCATCTCCTTTATTTGCTAACGCAGATGTTGCTACAGCCAATTGAATAGGCGTCGCCGTCATATAACCTTGACCAATTCCTATGTTAACGGTATCTCCTAAATACCAAGATGAGCCTATGTTACCAAGTTTCCATCTCTTATCAGGAACAACTCCTGACTGCTCGTTATCAAGATCAATATTAGTCAGAGAACCAAACCCTATTTGCATAAGAAAATTAGATATCTCTCCTATCTTTAATTTAAGGGCTAATTGATAAAAGAAAACATCAGAAGATTCAATAAGAGCCTTAGATAGGTTTACCATTCCATGACCGTCTTCTTTCCAACCTTTAAAAACCCTCCCTCCTTCAGTTATTTGGAAAGACCCTTTGTCTTCTATTTCTGTTCTCCAATCTAGTTTATCTTCGTTTAGTCCCAAAATTCCAAGAAAAGGCTTAATTGTAGATGCTGGAGGATAATTACCAGAAATTGCTCTATTAAATAATGGTGCATCTTTATTTGAAATAATTTCATGCAATTTTTCTATTTTACCTAAATTAAATAAACTTGGATCATAGTCTGGAAAGCTTACTAAAGCTTTTATTAGTCCAGTAGATGGATCTAAAGCAATAATTGTGCCTGTTTTATCTTTCAGGCTATCTCTTGCAATTACTTGGAGCTCTCTATCGATACTTAATTGAATGTCAGGAGCCTTGACTGGTGAGGTTGTTCTTATTTCTCTCACTTCAATCCCATGAACATTTGCTTCAATAGTCTTATATCCTACCGAACCTCTTAATTGCCGCTCATAGAACTTTTCTATACCAGCCTTGCCTACAAGGGCATCTAATGGATATTTATATTCTAGTGAAGAATTAATGGCTTCAATATCTATTTGACCTAAATAACCAAGAACATGAGAATATAGAAAGCCATCTAGAACATGTCTCATTAAATCTGCTTCAATCTTTACTGATGGCCATCTAGATTTTTTTAATGAAAATCTAGCTATCTGTTCCTGTGATAGCTTTCTCACTAAAGTTATTGGTTGATACTTATAAGTTCTATTTTCCAAAGACTTTTTAAAAGTTTGAATTTCTTCATCTGAAATTTCTAACTCCTCCCTTAACTCATCAAGAACCTTCTCAAAATTATCATGAGGTCCTGGTACCATAGTTAATTTCTGGAAAACAATATTATCAACGAGTAGATCTCCATTTTCGTTGTAAATCAAACCTCTATTTGAGTAAAGAGGAATATTTATAATCCTATTATTTTCTGAAGCTGTTTGATAAATACTATTATTCAATACAGACAAATTGAAGATCTGAAAAAAGAAAATAATAAAAACTAGAAAAAAAATTAAAGCTATGAATCTCAATCTAAAATTAAATAGTACAGAAGTTCTATTTTTTTTATTTAAACTAAGAATTTTTTTCATAATTCTAACGGTGATAAGGATGGTTTTTAGTTAAGGACCAAACCCGATATATTTGTTCAACAATTAGCAATGGAACTATTCCATGAGGAAATGTCAGAGCAGACAAAGACCAAACTTCATCAACATTATCAATCAGCGCAGCTCCATGTCCATCTGCTCCTCCTATTAAAAAATTAACAGATTTATGAGACTCACGCCATTTTATAAATCTTTTATGCAACTGATGAGTTGTCCATTGAACTCCTTTTCGGTCTAAAGCAATATTTAATCCTGAATTCTTAGTTGAATTTAATAACATAACACCCTCTTTCTGAATGATCTTTTGAGGATTATTTATCTTATTAGTCCTTTTTTCTGGAGACAAAGTTTTCCAACTCATCTGTATTGATTTATCGAATCTCTTGCAATAACTTTCGAATGCCTGAGAAGACCAGTTAGATTTAGCCCCCGATAAGGAAACAATAATTATTTCCATCTATTCTAAATCCCATAAACCTTCAAGATCGTAAAAACTTCTGGCCTCGGCTGACATAATATGAACTACTGCATCACCTGCATCTAATAGGATCCAATCTTCCCCATCAAAACCTTCTGAACCTAATAAACTTAGATTCATATCTTTTAGAGACTTTATTATCGCCTGACTAATAGCCCTCATATGAGTACTTGAAGTTGCTGTTAATACCATTATATAGTCAGTAAAAATACCTGAATTCTTTACATCTAAGACTACAGGATTCAACGCCTTTAGATTTTCAACTTCCTTAAGTACCTTATCTTTTAGTTTTACTGATTCCATAATTTTATTCGTTATAAAGTTTATGTTCATGAATATATTCAAAAACATCTTTGGAAACCAAATCATTTATTGGAATTTTATTCTGAATTCTTGATCTAATCAAAGAAGAGGAAATGTTTATTAGGCTCATAGGAAGATGTAAAATATTACCATATCCATTTCTATGAAATTCATGAAAAGTATCTACAAACCTTTCAGAAAATCTATTATCCAAAGTTTCTATGTTTCTGCTACTGGGATCTAATCTAGAAACAATAATTAGATTTGTTGAATCTAAAAATTCTTGCCATCTATACCAACTTTCTATCTCAGAAAAAGCATCTTCTCCCATGATCCAAACCAAAGATACGTCTTCCGACAGCTCTTTAGCTAAAGACTCAATGGTTTCTATAGAACGGGAAGGCCCGTCTTGAATAACTTCTCTGGAGTCCACCACAATTTTTTCCTTTTCTTGAAAAGCTATTTGTACCATTTTTAACCTATCTTCTGAAGAAGCAACAAAATCTCTATGCGAAGGTAAGCCGCATGGCACAACCCTAATCTCTTCAAAAGGGAGATTATCCAATAAAAAATCAACTATTTTTATATGCCCTTTATGTATTGGATCAAAAGTCCCACCAAAAACCCCAATTAGATCTTTTTTAGTTTCATCGGAGATTAGCATCACCTTTTACAATAAACTTCTGAGAAGTTAGCCCTTCTAATCCTACTGGTCCTCTAGCATGAATTTTATCAGTTGAGATTCCAACTTCTGCTCCAAGTCCATACTCAAAGCCATCAGCCCAGCAGGTTGGCAAGTTATGCATAACCGAACTAGAATCTACTTCGTTTAAAAATTTTTGAACATTATCATTATTTTCAGTGACTATAGAATCTGTATGTCCTGATCCAAATTTATTTATATGATCTATTGCTTCTTTTACATCCATTACAAGTTTAATAGACAAAATAGGAGATAAATATTCAGTCCCCCAATCTTCTTCTTCAGCATCTTTAACTGATATAAATCTCTTTGTTTGTTGGCAACCTCTTAACTCTACATTCATTTCCGTAAAATGTTTATGTATTAAGGGCAAGATCTGTTTTGCTATACTCTTTGATATAAGTAAAGTTTCCATAGCTCCACAAATTCCAAATCGATAGGTTTTAGCATTTACAGATACATCAACAGCTTTCTTCAAATCTGCTTCTGCATCAATATAAACATGACAAATACCTTCTAAATGTTTTATGACAGGAACTTTTGCTTCGTCGGAGATAAGTTTAACAAGACCTTTACCTCCTCTAGGTATGATGACATCTAAAAATTTGTCCATACCTAAAAGGACCTTAACAGCCTCACGATCAACAGTATCCACAAGCTGAATAGTTGAAAGAGGTAATCCAGATTGCTTTAACCCTTCAATTAGACATTTAGAAATTATTCTATTAGTTAGGATGGCTTCAGAACCTCCCCTTAGGATTACAGCATTCCCTGATTTTAAAGCTAGAGCAGCTGCATCTGCAGTTACATTTGGTCTTGATTCATAAATTATTCCTACAACTCCTAATGGAACTCTCATACGGCTTACCTCTATACCTGAAGGAGTAGGACCCATATCTATGAGCTCCCCTACAGGGTCTTCAAGAGAAGATATATGATGAATCCCTGATATCATGGAATCCACTCTATCCAAAGTTAATTCAAGCCTATCAATCAAGGTGTCTGCAATTCCTTTCTTTTGAGCATTCATCAAATCTTTTCTATTAGCTTTTATAATTTCATCCTTTTGTTCTGAAATAGCATCAGCACAAGCCAATAATGCTTTATTCTTTTTAACTGTAGTTGTTTGCGACAAAACTGATGCTGCCTCTTTTGCTTTGGCCCCCAAAAAGTTCATATAACGATTAATGTCTTTACTATCACCCATAAGTAAATATTCTATATGAATTAATTAGATTAATTAGAGAAATTTTTAAAGTGTTTGATCTTGAATTGCTTAAAATTTGGATAGAACTAAATCCTGACTGGATTAGTATTTCTATCTTTATAATTGCTTTTATAGAATCTTTTGTAGGTATAGGCTTGTTTATGCCTGGTGTTATTTTGCTGGCTATGGCTTCTGGTATTGCTTATCTAGCTAATGTGCATCCCTTAGAAATTTTTCTTTATGGTTATATAGGAGCATGTCTTGGAGATATTCTTAGCTTCTTAATTGGCGGCCTCTTCCAAGAGAGAATTAACTCTATATGGCCATTTTCTAAGTATCCTGATGCCTTAGAAAAAGGAAGATTATTTTTTAATAAATATGGTATTTATGGAATACTAATAGGGAGATTTATGGGCCCAATAAGAACAGTTTTACCAGCAATAGCTGGAACCATGGGCATGTCTAAACATAAATTTCTTTTTATAGATCTTACGTCTGGAATACCTTGGGCATTCTTTTATATTTTATCTCCCTATTATTTAACTCAATCCTTTCCTAAAGAACTCCCCTTATTTGTTTACTTACTAGGGCTAATCTTTATAGTCGTTTTCATTGTGGGTATAAGAATATTTCTCCAAAGATTTAACAAAGCTTGATAATTTCAACTTGACAACGACAAGTCAGTAAACGTTAATATCAATTCTAAATTATAAGGAGAGAACTAATGACAGAGACTTATCCTAATCATCCAAACTTACAAGGAAATTTTGCGCCATTAAGAATGGAGTCAGATTTAAATGATCTGATAATAGAAGGAGAAATACCAAAAGATTTATTTGGTAGCTACTACAGGAATGGACCAGATCCGCAGTTTCCGCCTTTGGGCGGAGAATATCATTGGTTTGCTGGAGATGGGATGATACATGCCTTTCACTTTGAAAATGGAAAAGTCTCTTATAAAAATAGATGGGCTAAAACTTCTAAATGGAAGCAAGAAAGATTAGCAGGTAGATCTTTAATTAATTTTATGAATCCTATGGAGCCAGATCCAGATTGGAATCCAGAGGGTGAAGATGGAACTGCCAATACAAGCATAATTCATCATGCTGGGAAGCTTTTAGCCTTGGAAGAAGGTCATGCTCCATTTGAACTAGATCCTTATAGCCTTGAATCTAAAGGATCCTGCACGTATGAAGGAAAACTTAAATCACCCATGACAGCTCATCCTAAAGTGGACCCAATAACTGGTGATATGCATGGATTTAGTTATACAGTTGGTGAAATATTTAGTACAACTATGAGTTACTTTGTAGTTAACAAACAAGGGGAACTCATAAAATATGAAGAGTTTGATGCACCCTATTCTTCTATGGTCCATGATTTTATGGTGACAACTGAACATGTAATATTCCCTATTTTTCCTTTAACTATGGATCTAAACAGAGCAATCGAGGGTAAGCCTCCAATAGCTTGGGATCCTGATCTAGGAAGTCATATTGGTGTTATGCCTAGGGATGGTTCTGTTGAAGATATAAAATGGTATACGGATGAAGCTTGTTTCGTCTTTCATCCAATGAATGCTTTCACTAAAGATAATAAAATTATTGCTGATGTCATGCAATTTGAAGAACCCCCTCTATTTCCTCATGCAGATGGGACAAAAGGAGAAACCCAAAATGCAGAAGCAAGATTAAATAGATGGGAAATAGACTTGGAATCTAACTCAAGTAACATCAAGAAAACTTATAAAGATGAAGAAATGGGAGAATTCCCTAGATTTGATGAAAGGTTTGCTATGCAAGATTATAGGCATGGTTATTACGCAGCTGGCATAGGAGATCATCCTGAAGGAATAAGTCTTAATTCGATTGCACATATGGATCATGAAACAGGCAAGAAAGAAGCTTATTCTTTAACTAATTTAGATGCCGTGGGCGAACCTGTTTTTGTTCCTAAATCTAAAGACGCTTCAGAAGGAGAAGGTTATCTTATTGCAACTGCTTATAATGGAGCTGACAATACATCTGATTTGATGGTACTAGACGCTCAAAATGTTTCAGATGGACCCATAGGAAAAGCAAAATTACCTCACAGAATACCTCATGGATTTCATGGAAATTGGCGCCAGGGATAATAAATAAATAATAAAAATGACAAGATCTAATTTTAAAAATAGACAATGGGTATTAGCAAAAAGACCTGATGGAATGGTGGGAGAAGAAAACTTTTCTTGGAAGGATGAAGTAGAAATAGAAGAGATTAAAGATGGTGAATTTTTAGTCAAAAATCTTTACTTAAGTTTTGATCCTGCACAAAGAGGATGGATGGAAGATAGAAAAAGTTATGTTCCTCCTGTACAAATTGGTGAAGTAATGAGAGCTGGCTCGGTTGCTCAGGTTATTGAATCTAAGAATTCTGATTTTAAAGAAGGCGATATTGTAGAAGGAACATTTGGTTGGCAAGACTATGCTATAACTGACGGAACTGGTCTTTTAAGAGCTTCTAAAGTACCTTCAGATATTCCTATAACAACTCCTTTAAGCGTCTTTGGAATAACTGGTATGACAGCGTATTTTGGTCTATTAGAAATTGGTAAACCAATTTCAGGTGATATAGCTCTTATTTCAGGAGCTGCAGGATCTACTGGTTCTATAGCTGGACAGATTGCAAAAATAAAGGGATGTGAAGTTATAGGGATAGCTGGTGGAGCAGAAAAATGTAGATGGCTAACAGAGGAGGCAAATTTTGATTCAGCCATAGACTATAAAGAAGCAAATATGCGACAATCAATAAGAGAAGTTTGTCCAAAAGGTGTCAACGTAGTTTTTGATAATGTTGGGGGAGATTTTCTAGATGCCGCCCTAACCCAGCTGAGCTTAAATTCTAGGATTGTGTTGTGTGGAGCAATTTCTAGATATAATGAAAAAACCTTACCTCCAGGGCCTACAAATTATATGTCATTGATTTTTATGAGAGCAAAAATGGAAGGTTTTATAGTTACTGATTATGTAGAAAAATTTCCTGAAGCTATAGAAGAAATGAAAAACTGGGTGGATGAAGGAAAAATTATTTACGAAGAAGATATACAAGAAGAATTAGAAAACGCTCCAAAAACTCTTCAAAGACTTTATACAGGCATGAATAAAGGGAAACAATTACTTAAGCTTGGAGATCCTGAGTAGGACCTGAACCTCCTCCAAACTTAACTATTAGGTGGTCTAAAAATTCCAATCTCTTTTTATCTGAAGATGCTTCAAGTATCTCTTGCTTCTCTAGAGGAGACAGCGGAAGTAAACTAGACAAATTATAGATAACATTCGTTGAAGAAGTGAAATCAATTTCAATATTCATTTTTTTAATCTCAGGATGTTCAGAAATTTCTTTCAGCACTTTCCAGATATTATTAAAATATTTCTTTAATTCTGAAGAATTTTCTTCTTCAAGTTGTTCAACTTGAGCTATGTTCAAGCCATCTTCTTGAGTATAAAAGTTTAAGACTTTCACTCTAAATTTACCCTTTGCTGTTATGCCTAATAACCCATTATCTAATTTATCAAAATCAACAATCTCTACATACGTTCCTATGCTATGAAAGCTTAAGTCTTTATTTCGTTCTCCAACTTCATATTTATCTAAAACTACTACAAAACCAAAGTTATCACTCATACATAGTTTAACCATATCAATATATCGAGGCTCAAAAATTTGAAGGGGGATAAATCCTTCTGGCAAGAGATTCACATTTAGAGGAAAAAGAGGTATCTCTTTTAATTTATTTGAATTTATTGGCATACTGTTCCGTTACTGACCAGACTCGTCTAAGATTTCCTCCTAATACTTTCTTTATATCTGCTTCCGAGTAACCTCTTTCTAACATTCTTCTTATTAAATTGGGGTACATCGAAACATCCTTCAAATTTGTAGGCAAAGAGTCTCCTACTCCATCAAAATCTGACCCTAATCCCACATGATCTATACCAACCAGATTTACAACTCTATCAATATGATCTACTACATCATCTATAGAAGCAAAAGGAAGTAAACCATTTGTCATCTGAAATTTATCTTTAGCTTTAATCAATTCTTGAGGCTCTACTATAGATATATCATCTCCAAAGAGATTTTTCATATAATTCTGCGAAGCATCAGAATATGCGCGCGCCTGTTTTGTTAAAAAAGTACTTCCAAAATTTATCTGAATAACTCCACCTTTTTCTGCTAACTTTATTAACATATCATCACTTACATTTCTTTCAAACCCAGGAGTAAAGTGACGCAAAGAAGAGTGACTAGCTATTAATGGCACATTACTTAGTTCTATAGATTGATAGAATGCTTCATCGCTTACATGAGAAATATCTATCATGATTCCAACTCTATTCATTTCTGGAATCAATTGTTTTCCAAAGTCGCTCAACCCACCCCAAACACGTTCAGAGTCATAAGAGGAATCACTGATATGATTTACTCTAGAGTGTGTAAGGGTTATATAGCGAATACCTCTTTCATAAAAAAATTTAACTCTTTCTAGTTTGCCTTCTAAGGGAGCTCCATTTTCCATGCCTAAAGCTAACCCTACTTTTTGCTTCTTTATTAAACCATCTAAAGATTTAGTATCTTTTATAAATAAAAACTTACTCGGATTTAGGGTAATAATATCTTCAATTACATCTATCAATTTATTAGCCTCTTCAAAAGATGTCCTCGTGATTTGGGTCTTAGCTGGAAGGTAAATAGACATAAAAGCGACATTCAAACCACCCTTTTTAGCTTTTGGATAATCAAACTCTGTATTGGTTGTATCGGCAAGATCATGGATTTGTAAACCTTCTTGAATTAACAAGTTTAATTTATGAGGTGCATCTATATGAGTATCAATAATCAAGCTATTTGCAGCTATCTTGTTAAAACTATCTACCTGTTTTTCTTGGGAGCAAGAGCTTAAAAAAAGAATTAATATTATAGATGAAATTTTTTTCATTTAATTTTCAGATATCCTGGAAAATTCTTCGAACTCATGGTCTATAGAAAGTGATATTAATTTTCTCCAAAGAGGTTCTGAAATATCTAAAGAGAGACCACAATTCTTAGAAAATTTCTTTACTTTACTTATAACATCTTCAATTCTTTCTTCATCAATAATTTTGTTTTTATCATTTTTGATCAAGGCAGCTAACTCTATACATTTCTGCCTCCTAGCTAAGATTAAAACTAACTCTTTATCGATTAGATCTATTTCTTCTCTAACTTCTTTCATTGTTGAATACATAATTTTTAAACCTTAATCTAATTTTTTTAAACATGTTTCATCATCAAACTGAGGGTTATTTACATGATTCGAAACAGGATAGTATTGTACCCTCTCAGTCATGTTAGAAGTATATATATCCTTAAGATTTCCCTCTAACCAGTCTTTATGGCGAGCTTTTTCAATTATGACAGGAGCTCTTTCATGAATATGACTTATTTCGTTAGGAGCTAGCATAGTAAGAATTGCGCAGCCAACTTCCCCCCTAAACCCTCCAAATACTCCTGCAAAGCAAAAAATCTCATCGTCAAAATGATGAAAATATGGCACTTTCTTATCTGACTCTTTTTTCCATTCATACCATCCATCTGATGGTATCAAGCATCTCCCTGCATTCTTAAATGAAGGTTTTTCATAAACAGTTTCAGATCTGGCATTAATAAGATTAAAAGGTTTATCTGCCCAATAAGGAGTGAAACCCCACTTTATAAATCTAGGAATATCTGTGATCGTTAAAATATCTTGGCCGGGTGAGATATTAAATCTAGAGGATCTAATCTCGCACTTAAATTGCTCCTGAGCTTTGATATGATTTCTTAAAGTATAACGACCGCACATAATTCAAATCTAATTCAATCTATTAATAATACGATTACCAAGAGATGAAAAATTTCCATTAGACATAAAGACTACAATATCTCCATTCTTTAATTCAGAAACAAAGCTAGCTATAAACTCTTCATTATCTTTAATCTTTTTACATTTACTTTTATTCTCTTTAATCAGTCTATCTTCTTGATCAAAGTTTTTACTTTTCCAAAATACCAGATCAGAGTCAATTATAGAATTATTCAATTCTTCATCATGTAATCCACTCCTCATTGTGTTTGAACCCAACTCAATAAGACTTATTATTCTAGAATTAGGGTATTTAGATTTCAAACTTTTTAAAGTCTTACGTATTGCAGTCGGATGATGAGCAAAATCATCATAGATACTAATATTATTGTCTTGATAAATTAAATCTAACCTTCTATCAACACCTTTGAAGGTCGAAAGCGCTTCACAAGAATTTTTAATAGGAACCCCTAATTCTTTGCAAGCCATGACTGAAACTAAAGCATTTTGAGCATTATATTCTCCAATTAAGCTCCAATCTACTTCTTGTATTTTATCTTTAAAAGAGATCTCAAAAATGGAGAAATCTTCATTTACTGCCTTATAATTCCAATCAGATATTTTTTGGTCACCATAAGTAACTATATTGGACCAGCTTCCTTGAGAGATAACTTCTTGAATATTTTCATCATTTTCTGGGAACAGAATATGACCTTTTGATGGCATAGTTCTTATTAAATGATGAAACTGGGTTTGAATAGATCCTATGTCCTTATAGATATCTGCGTGATCAAATTCTAAATTATTTATTACCAAAATCTCAGGATTATAATGCACAAATTTAGCTCTTTTATCAAAAAAGGCAGTGTCATACTCATCTGCCTCTATGATAAAGATTTCATGACTACCTAGCCTAGAAGAAGAATCAAAGTTTTTTGGCTTTCCAGCTATCAAAAATCCTGCATCTATTCCTGTATAATCAAGAATCCATGAACACATGGAGGTAGTTGTTGTCTTTCCATGAGTTCCTGAAATAGCTAAAACTTTTCTGTCATGAAGAATATTTTTAGCCATCCATTCTGGGCCAGAAAGAAATTCTTTTTTGTTATCTAATAAAAATTCTATTAAAGGATTACCTCTGGAAAGGGCATTGCCAATAATATATAAGTCGACATCAGGTAAATCATCTAGATCATAACCTTGAACTAGATTGATTTTTTGATCTTCCAATATCTTAGACATAGGAGGATAAATATTTGCATCGCATCCACTTACTTCATAACCTCTATCTCTAGCTAAAAGAGCTAGACCTCCCATAAAAGTCCCACAAATTCCTAAAAAATGTATCTTTTCTTTATTCACTAAATCAATTATAACTAAAGATCATGATTCCCACTGAATGAAGTTTTAAGTACCATAAGATTTTATGAATAAAAAAAATGCTATATATGCTCAATCAGGCGGAGTAACTTCGGTTATAAATGCTACCGCTACTGGAGTTATTCAAGCTGTCTCTAAGTCAAAAAAGATAAATAGAATATTCGCTGCTAAGAATGGAATTCTAGGCGTTCTTAGAGAAGAAATTTATGATGTAAGTAAAGAAAACGTAAAAGAAATAGAAAAACTTCTCTTCACACCTGGTGGAGCATTTGGTTCTTGTCGATATAAACTGAAAAATTTTAAGGAACAAAAAAAAGAATATTTGAGATTAATTGAAGTTTTTAAAGCTCATAACATAGGATATTTTTTTTACAATGGAGGTGGAGATTCTCAAGATACTGCAAATAAAATATCAGAAATAACTGCCAAGCTTGACTGGCCTGTGCAATGTATAGGTATCCCTAAAACTGTTGATAATGATTTGCCTTTTACAGATAATTCACCAGGATTTGGATCTGTTGCTAAATATGTAGCCACTTCTACCCTCGAAGCTAGCTTAGATATAGCCAGTATGGCTGAAACTTCAACCAAAGTATTTATATTAGAAGTAATGGGAAGACATGCTGGTTGGATAGCTGCTTCAGCTGGTTTGGCTGCCGATAAAAAAAATGATCCTCCACACGTCATAATCTTTCCTGAGGTGCCTTTTAATAAAACGCTCTTTTTAAAAAAAGTTAAAAAAACTGTTCTTCAAGAAGGTTACTGTGTAATAGTTGCCTCGGAAGGTGCACAGTATAAAAATGGTAAGTTCTTAGCAGAAGCAGAAAAACAAGATGCCTTTGGGCATAAACAACTAGGAGGTGTTGCTCCATTCTTAGCTAATTTAATTGATACTAATTTAGGATATAAATTTCACTGGTCTGTGTCAGACTACCTTCAACGTTCAGCTAGACATATTGCTTCTAAAGTTGATCTAGATCAGGCTTATGAAGTTGGAAAATCAGCCGTTAAATATGCTGAAAAAGGAGAATCTGCAGTCATGCCTATAATTGTTAGAGGCAAAGGAAAAAAATATACTTGGAGGATTTCAAAAGCTCCTCTCAATAAGATAGCTAATATTGAAAAAAAGATGCCTAAGAAATATATAAGTAGTAAAGGTTTTGGCATAACAAAAGCCTGTAAAGATTATTTATTACCCCTTATTCAAGGGGAAGCCTATCCTCCTTATGTTAAAGGTATTCCTGACAGAGCTAAGCTAAAAAAAATATTAATCACGAAAAAACTTAAGAAGTTTAGAATATAAAAATCAAGGACTAATGGGGCCTTCAAAAATTATCTCGACGTTTTTAAGTCTCTCAATAAGAATATTGCCAAGACCGGTAGATGCCGTTAAAACTCCTCCATAGCCTTCTCCACCTGGCAATCTATCAAGATCTTTTGTCAATGAAATCGCACTCTCGCAAACAAATTTTGAAGTTACCCTATATCCTGGATCGCCATTCCCAAACATTCTATAAATCTTTTTTTCTCCATCTTCTGCTTCAACTAATAACAAACACTCAAAAAAACCATTCTGCATAACTTCTTCACTTGGTCCTTCACCAGGTTTAGGTAACAAAGGTCTTATTAACTTTCTTAAAGGTGTAAATAAGATAATACCTCCCAAAATGGTTGTGATAGAAACTATCATAGCGCTTAAAAAAGACTTATAGGAAGCCTTTTCTGTGTATATAAAATCTTCTCCATAAGGCATTTGTCTTTGTGCAAATAATGCAGCGCTTCTTCTAACTACTCGGGTGTTAGCTATTGCCATAATAAAAGGTCCTGACCAAGATTTTATATCTTTGTCTTTAGAAACCCCTACTCTGTCAGAAGTTGATGAGATTTGTATATCACTTGTTGATTTTGCAGGATTTAATAAAAATAGGTCCTGCATCTCCTTGCCTAATTTAAGATCTCCCATACTAAACATTGTTTCTGTCGTACCTCCAGAAACTCCACCTTGGCCAGTATGAAAAGAAACTACCTTTTTAATAGGCTTGTTCATCTCCTTAATTGCAAAATACGTTCCTAAATCTGAAGGTAAAGAATCATATCCACAACTTGGAACTATTCTTATCCCCTCAGCTGCTGCTTGCTCATGATGCTTGTCTATAAGTCCTTTGACCCAAAAATTTTCACCTGTGATATCCGTATAATGAGTTTTATTATTCACACAAGACGCAACTAATTTTGAGCTATATCTATGAAAAGGACCTGCAGTTGACAGAATAACTTTAGTCCTTTTTGTAATTTTATCTAATGCAACTTCATCATCAGAATCAGCTAAGAGTATTTCTAGATTTGAACCAAACTCTTTATTGATATTCTCTAACTTCTCGAAATTCCTACCTGCTATAGCCCATTTAAAGTCTTTTTCATTATAATTTTCTAAAAAATACTTCACACATAATTTTCCTGTAAATCCTGTAGCTCCATAAATAACTATGTCTAATTCTTTATTCATTTTTTATCCATTTTTTTAATTACACCACCAAAATTCATTATAATTTTTGTTCCTACCTTAATCTTACCTTCAGAAAAACCTAATGATGTGCCTAATTTTGTTCTGATAGCTTTGACTTCCAGTAGCTCACCAACCTTTGCCGGCGCTATAAATTCAGAATGAAAACTAATAGTAGCCACAGGATTCCTTGGTCCTTCCATAATAGTAGTTGCCAGAGTATAGTCTGCTATCGCCATTAACATGCCTCCATGAGCAGAACCTGCTTGATTACAATTCTCTGGCTTCACATAAAAAGCAAAAACTAGCTGACCATCCTCTTCCCTCTTATAATAACCCGGCCCTAAAGTTTCTATATGTGGTTGAGCGATCTCTAACTTCTTATAACCTTTTGGAACTATTTCATTACTCATGTCTTAAAATTATATTAATCTTTAATTAACTCTTTTCCTCTTAAACTAAGAATAATTTCTTCCATCTTATCTATCAACTCTAATTTTTCTTCTTCATTAAGAAAATCTCCTATTGGAACTCTTTCACCCTTTGAGGCGATCACTAAATGCAATGGATACCAAGGATGAATAGTTTTCTCTATTTCTACTTGGGTCCATAAACGAATATATTCTATTACTTCTCTAGAGTTATAACTGCCCCTTTCTACAACTAACTTTTCAGGAGTTAAAGTCAGAATTTCATTTTTTTTAGATTTATTCGCCACTAGATATACACAAATTACTACCAACAAAACTTCTAATCCAGCAAAAGGTAAAATAAGAGTAGCTCCTGCAAAAGCAAAAAGGGTAGCTATAAGAAAACAGGTAACAAAGATTACCAAGAGAAAAATTAGATTATTTTTCCAAGTCATAGAGCGATTAGGTTGCAAAAGAATCCTATAAATATTTTTTTTTGCGTCTATTTTTAGATTAATCATAAATAATTGTTACATAGAATCAATAAAGAATATTAAACTTATACATATTAAATATGGTATATAAATTTAAAAACTGAGTTATGTCAGAATATAAACACGGCATGTTCCCAAATTACACTCCTGCAGATTTTATTCCTTTAAGAGGATTGGGATCAAGGGTGTGGGATAAAAATGGTAAAGAATACATAGATCTTGGAGGAGGAATTGCTGTCAATTCCCTTGGTCATGCTCATCCTGAATTAGTTAATGCTATAAATGAACAGTCCTCTTTAATATGGCATACAAGTAATTACCTAGTTAATAATCCAACTATTGACCTTGCCAATACTTTAGTTGAATTAACTTTTGCAGACAGTCTATTTTTTTCTAATTCTGGATCAGAGGCCAATGAAGTGGCAATTAAATTAGCAAGAAAGTATCACCATTCAAATGGTGAGAATAGAAATAAAATTATCTCCTTTTCAAATTCTTTTCATGGAAGAAGTCTTTTAAATATAGCCTTGGGCAGTTCAGAAAAACATAGAGAAGGTTTTGGCCCTATACCAGAAGGAGTCATACACTTGGAATTTAATAATTTGGAAGAAATAAAGAATGCAATTGATAAAGAAACTGCGGCAGTAATTATAGAGCCCATTCAAGGAGAAGCTGGAATAAGAATTGCAAATCAAGAATTCTTAAACACCTTAAAAGAACTTTGTAGCCAAAATGGAGCTCTTTTAATTTTTGATGAAGTCCAAAGTGGCATAGGAAGAACAGGATATCTATTCGCTTATCTTAAATATGGAATAGAACCTGATATCCTTACATCTGCTAAAGGCTTAGGAGGAGGTTTTCCAATAGGCGCTACTTTAACAAAAAAACATATTGCAAATTGTCTTCAGCCAGGATCACATGGCAGCACTTTTGGGGGCAACCCTATTGCGTGTGCAGTAGCTCTTAGAGTTGTTAATATAGTGAAACAACCCTACCTCTTAGATAGCGTATTAGAAAAAGAAGAAATATTGCTTCAGGGATTAAAAAAAATATCTGATAAATACAAATGTTTTAATGAAATAAGGTCAGCAGGCCTTTGGATAGGTTGCGATCTAACTAAAATTAATTCTGCTAATGACGCTTTAGACTCTTGTTATCAGGAAGGTGTCATAGCTGTCACTGCCGGTAATTCCACTCTAAGATTAGCTCCCGCACTAAATATCCCGCCTTCAGATATAGATGAAGGTTTGAATAGGCTTGACAAAGCACTTTCTAAAATTAGTCAATACTAGTTACATCAATCTCATCACTGTCAACAGGGAGAACTATCATTGTCCCGTCTTTGGAAAGCGTCCAATCATCTCGAATATCATCAACTCCTCTAAGAAAGATTCTTTCCATCATTTCATTTCTAGGTGCAGGAGTTAGATGATAAAAAACTAGATGTTTTGCATTAGCTTTGCTGGCTATCTCAGCAGCCTCCAATGGGGTTGTGTGATAAGTCATAATATCTTCCATTATTTTTGCTCTCATTGTTGCTCCTTGCTTTATAGCAAAAGACTGAATCATCCCTACTAAATAATTAGACTGTGCTTCATGCAAAAGAACATCAACATCTTTTGAATATTTAACGACGTTCTCACTATAAGAAGTATCTCCGCTTACCACCAAAGATCGGCCCTTATAATCAAAACGATATCCTAGAGCTGGCTTAACCGGATCATGGAGTACTTTAAAGGCAGTAATCTTCAAACCTTCTTTATTAACAATAACTGGGTTATTCAAATCTATAGTTTTAGGGTCAAAGCCAACAATATCTAAAGGGGCTATTTCCTCTCCATGATGGGAATTTCTATAAAAATAATCAGGTCCATAAGCTGACTCAAACCCTTGAGTAACAAGCTCTACGCCTTCTGGTCCATAAACTGTCAACTTATCAGTTCTTTTCTGAGCTATCCATGTCGCTAAGTGGATATCTGCTAAATCAGAGATATGGTCAGAATGTAAATGAGTAAAAAGGACTGATTCTATTTTATTAAAAGGTACATTCCATTTCCTTAGGTTAACAGCACTGCCATTTCCTGTATCTACAAGGTAGATACTTTCTCCGGCCCTAACCATAATGCAAGCCTCAGCCCTTCCTTCACTTGGTATCGGAGATCGAGATCCACAAACAACTGCTGTGAGTGCATCCTCTTCCGGTAAACTACTAGTTTGCACAGAGTTACTAACCGCCGTTATAACGACCCTATCTTCTACTGCTGGAATTCTTGAAATAATAAAACCAACAATGATAACTAGGCCTAAAGTAATAAGTATTTTTTTCATAAACATATTGTCTTATCTTAAATATTATGGCGTCTTTACATCTAATAATTTTTTCACTTGAAATCTTATAACTTCGATAGCCTTTTTTTTACTCATGCCCTGCAACTCCCTTAGTCTTTCCCAAGATTCAAACGAAAGAAGTAATTCAATTAATTGTTGAGATTCTTCATCTTGTTTTAATAATTCTTGTAGATAATATTGTAGATGTTTTTTTAAATCTATTTGAGATTGCTTATAATTTGTCTCTAGTACTTTATAACGCCACATCATAGCTTTAGTAGCCTTGATCATAAAGTTCATATCCTCATACACCTTTGAGTGCATTTTAATTAAAAGAGAAAGTCGCTTGTCTAGTTCTAAACCCTCATCAAAATCTAAAAAGTACCTTCTGTGTTTAACAACTTCTTTTTGATGAATTGTCTCAAATAAACTTTCCATATCTTTAAATCGTCTAAACACAGTTCGAATTGCTACCTGAGCACGATCTGCCACTTGTTGAGCAGTAGGTATAAGGATCCCTTCTTGGATTAAAGACAACATTGCATCACCGATTACTTGATGCGACTGCTGACTTCTTAGTAACCGACCATCTGTATTTTCTTCTTGATTATCTTGGAATGTCATAAGTAACACTTTGTCATATTGACATAATATATGTCAATAGTTTAGTATAAAATTATGACTCTTCCAAGACCTTTAAAACTAATAGGTGCTCCTCCATCTCCCTACACCCGAAAAATGGTAGCTCTATTACGTTACCGTCATATTCCTCATACTATTATTTGGGGCGATCCCAATAATATATTGGATCAAATGAATATAGAAAAGCCTTCACCAGGCTTATTGCCTACTTTCTTGCTTCCAGACGAAGCTGGCAATATAAATGCAGTTACAGACTCCACACCCATCATAAGACGACTAGAAAATGAAGTGGCAGGAAGAAGTGTTATACCTAATGATCCTGCAGTAAAATTTATTAACTTCTTGCTAGAAGATTTTGGTGATGAGTGGGTTACTAAATACATGTTTCATTATCGATGGCATCTCAAAGAAGATGCCGAAAATGCAGCTAAACTTCTACCACTTAACAATAACGTCACTTTAACTGAAGAAATTTGGAAAAAATTTAAAGATTATATTGGACCAAGACAAATTAATCGATTATGGGTCGTGGGCTCTAATGAAACTACTGCGCCAATTATTGAATCTAGTTATAAACGCTTTCTAAGTATAATGGAAAAGCACTTTGCATCATTTCCCTTCCTATTAGGATATAGGCCTAGTTCTTCAGATTTTGCGATTTATGGGCAATTAACTCAATTAATAGGTTTTGATCCAACTTCAAGAAAAATAGCACATGAAATTTCTCCAAGAACTATTGCTTGGGTAAATACCATGGAAGACCAAAGTGGACTAGATCCAAAAGAAAATGATTGGCTTGAAATAGGGTCTCTACCTGATAGTCTTCAAGCATTACTTTCAGAAATAGGACGAGTTTATGTGCCAGCCTTATTGGAAAATGCAAAAGCTTTAAAAAATAAAAATAAAACGTGGGAAGCAAAAATCGACAATTGCCTATGGCATCAACAAACTTTTAATTACCAAGGTAAATGCCTGAGATGGATTATTGAGGAGTACCAATCTCTTAATCCAAGTGATCAAGAAAAAATCTCTAGTATCTTTGAAGGTACTGATTGCGAATTACTCCTGCAATAATTATAAACATCTAAAAATGAAAATACTTAGAACCCCTGATGACAGATTTAAGAATCTTGTAGATTACCCGTTTGAACCTCACTATACCAACATAAAAACCAAAGATGGATCTGATTTAAGGATTCATCATATTGATGAAGGGCCTAAAGATGGCCCTATCCTTTTAGCCATGCATGGCCAGCCAGTATGGAGTTACTTGTATTCAAAAATGATTCCTTTTTTAACACAAGCTGGAATAAGAGTTATTGCGCCTGATCTTCCCGGATATGGAAAATCTGACAAGCCAGCTTCTAGGGATGATTATAGCTATCAAAACCAAGTGGATTGGATGGTTGATTGGCTTGTTGCTAATAATTTCCAAGACTTAACTTTCTTTGGCCAAGATTGGGGCGGCCTAATAGGTCTCCGAATGGTAGCTAGAGAACCTGAAAGATTTACAAAAGTTTCAATGGGCAATACTGGGCTGCCTTATAACCCAGAAGCACCAGAAGAAGTTATTGAAGAAATAAGGGCCTTCAGAGAAAGTAACTTAAAATTGACTCCTTTTTCTATGGCAAAACAAGTCAGAGAAATGGACAGCGGGAAGACACATCCTGGATTGAAATTCATGTATTGGCAAAAATTCTGTTGGGATACAGTAGACTTGCCAACTGGTTTTATGATGTCACAGCAAATGGGTAAAAATTCAATTATTTCGACCATTTTAAATTATATTTTCGTTATGCTGAGCATTAGCGGTTCATCGCCTTTTAAATCTGATTTAGCTAAAGCTTACGATGCCCCATTCCCTGACCCAAGTTACAAAATGGGTCCGAGAGCTATGCCTAGCCATGTGCCTATTATTCCTGATCAATCCTTAGAAGAGCAAAAAAAGGCGAGAGATTTTTTTGGTACATGGCAAAAACCTTTCTTGAGTGTGTTTGCAGGAGACGATCCTGTTACAAACGGTATAGAACAGGATGTTTTAGAAATGTGCCCTAACGCTAAAAGTGCACCTCATATTGGAGGAGGACATTTTTACCAATGGACTCGACCTAAAGAATTATCTGAAATTCTCATAAATTTTATAAATCAAGTTAATTAGGAAATAACATTATGATAGTAAAAAACGCAGTGATGCCTAATGAAAAACAAATGAAGGATTTTCTTGAAGAAGGTCATGATGAGCCTATTTTTATGATCAATCTTTTAAAATTTAAAGAAAAAGCTTCATATCCAGATAAAAGGGAGACTAATCTTACTGGTGCGGAAGCCTACGCAATTTATGGAAGAGAAGTGGTTGAGCATCTACAAAAAGTAGGAGGTAAAGGCATTTATGGAGGAAGAGTAACAAGACTTATGTTAGGAGAAGTTGAAGATCTATGGGATTCAGTGGCAATAGCTATGTACCCTAGCAGAAAAGCTATGTTGGAAATGATTTCCAATCCTGACTACATAAAAAGTGCTCAACATAGAATTGCGGGACTCGAAGGTCAACTGAATATTGAAACAAATAGTGAAGATATTTATGCTTAATACAATCCTCCCATTAGAAGCTAACAATAACTATCAAGGTGCCAAGATTGCGATGTGGTTCTTTATTGTTTTTGTATGCCTAATGACTTGGCGCTCTATCATTCATATGTTATTTGAAGAATATGGCATGCATGGCATAGCTAATTTGAAGGTGTTAACCGGCGATCCAGATCCTATGCCACTTATATATATGTTTTTTTCTATTTGGGGATTGGCGCAGCTTATATTCTGTGCGGTTTGCTGGATTGTGATCTTTCGTTACAGATCATTAATACCTTTAATGTATTTATTTTGGATTCTCGAATGGGGAACCAGGACTTTTCTATACCCCATAATGACAGGAGATCTGATTGCTGCAGGAGAATACTCTAATGGACCAACTCCCGGTCATGTTTTAGCTCCTTATGTAACGATTATCTTACTGGCAATGTTTTTTCTTTCTACACGACAAAAGAATAACTAAAAAATAATATGAACGAATTACAAACACTTAAAACTGACCTGAACAAAACCCGAATTGTTTCAAAAAAACAGGGCGATCATATCGGAGAAAACGAAGTTCTTGTCAGAATAGAAAAATTTTCTTTCACGGCAAATAATGTTACTTATGGTGTTGCGGGTGACGCCATTGGTTACTGGAAATTTTTTCCTCCCTCAGAGGATTCTAATAATGAATGGGGATGTATTCCTGTCTGGGGTTTTGCTGAAGTAGTTATGTCTAACAATGAAGAGATTGAACAAGGGGAAAGAGTTTTTGGTTATTTTCCACCGGCAAACTTTTTAATTGTTAAACCTATAAAAGTCTCTCCTCAGTCTTTCATTGATGGTAAAGAACATAGACAAGAACTACCTCCCGTTTATAACAATTATGTAAGACTCAATTCTGAAGAAAATTATGATGCGTCTATGGACAATATTAGAGCCTTGCTCTTCCCTCTACATATAACCGCCTTTTGTTTATGTGATGCGTTAGAAGTTCAATCTTATGAAGGCGCATCTCAAATCATAATCGTAAGTGCTTCAAGTAAGACAGCTATAGGACTAACTCAAGGATTAGCAGAAACAGACGATTCACCAAAGATAGTGGGTTTGACTTCAAAGAATAATATCAAATTTGTAGAGAGTTTAGACTGCTATGACGAAGTTATATCTTATGATGATTTAGGCCGTATAAGTAAAGATTTATCTGTTATGGTCGACATGTCAGGTAATCAATCAGTTCTCTCTTCAGTTCAAGGCTCTTTGGGAGATAAAATGCTCAAATGCCTTACAGTAGGAATGACCCATTGGGATAAAGGAGGGTCTGTAGACGAGGCACTAGCTCAAGCAGAGTTGCAAGAAAGAACTGAATTCTTTTTTGCCCCAGCTCATATTCAAAAACGCATTGGAGACTGGGGTCATGATGGCTATGCCGAAAAAACAAACTTATTCATGAGTGCCAGAGCGTTGCAAAGTAAAGATTGGATGCAGGTCAAAGAAATCTCTAGTTTAGAAAATTTTACCAGCACTTATGAAGAAGTGGTTGCAGGGAATATCAACCCAAATGAAGGGATTATCGTGCAGCTAACAGATGATTAAAAAGCTAGCCTATTTTTTACCGATACTTGTAATTTCAGGATTTTTAATCTGGGAATATAAAGTAAATATTCTTATTTGGTCTATACCAAAGATAGCCAGTTTCACAATGCCTGTACAAGAAAACATTCCAACCTCTTGGCCCAAAGGTCCTAAGGTTGCCAGTCAAGATGATAGACCAAACATAATCTTAATTTTGGCTGATGACATGGGTTACAACGATATATCCATGCATAACGGCGGAGCGGCTGATGGATCTCTTCAAACTCCTCATATTGATTCATTAGCAAGCAGCGGCATTTTGTTTTCTAGAGGTTATGCAGCAAATGCAACTTGTGCTCCATCTAGAGCTTCAATAATGACGGGAAAATATCCAACAAGCTTTGGATATGAATTCACTCCTGTTCCTGCTACAGGAAGATTAATCATGAATTGGCTTGCAGAAGAGAATGACTCAGAGCTTAAAGCAAGGATTGATAGAGAAGTAGCAACAAAAATTCCTCCTTATATGGAACAAGGAATGCCCACCGAACAGATCACTATTGCTGAGGTTTTGCGAGATGCAGGATATTACACGGCACACATAGGAAAATGGCATCTTGGTAATGCCTATGGCATGGATCCTCTCAGTCAAGGCTTTCAAGACTCTTTGTCTATGGTGGGACCGCTGTATTTACCTGAAGATCATCCAGATATCGTGAATGCCAAGTTTGATACAAGAATTGATAAAATGATCTGGGGTATTGGTCAATATTCGGCGAGGTTTAATGGAGGCGATTTATTCGCACCAGATAAATATCTGACTGATTACTATACTGACGAAGCATTAAAAGTAATTGAAAATAATAAAAATAGACCTTTTTTCTTATATTTGAGCCATTGGGCAATTCACAATCCGCTTCAGGCATTGCGAAGTGATGTTCAACAAATGAGTCATATGTCTGGCCACAATCTTCGGGTTTACTCAGGAATGATAGCTGCACTTGATAGAAGTGTTGGAAAGGTTGTTGAGAAGTTAAAAGATTTAGATATATATGGCAAAACTCTCATCATATTTACTAGTGATAATGGTGGAGCTAATTACATAGAATTAGAAGATATCAATAAACCTTACAGAGGTTGGAAAATAAGTTTTTTTGAAGGAGGAATAAGGGTTCCTTTTATCATTAGTTGGCCTAATGAAATTAGTCCAGGACAAAAATCCGATAGTGCTATTCATCATTTTGATATTTTTTCTACTATTGCTTCAGCTGCAAGAACTGAATCCTCTAATAAAAATGAATTAAATGGAGTGAATTTATTGCCGTATATAAAAAATGAAAATTCTTCACGGCCGCATAAAACTCTTTTTTGGAGATCATGGAATCATCAGTCTGTCTTGCACGAAGAATGGAAATACATAATTAGTAAAAAAGAAAATATGCGCTGGTTATTTGATACTTCAGTGGACCCCTTAGAAAAAAATAATCTCATTGAAAGTCATGCTGAAGAAGCAAATTTAATTGAAGAGCTCTTAGTAAAATTTAATTCAGAACAAAAAGAACCTTTATTTCCGTCTGCCTATGAGGTTCCAACCATGATAGATAAATATGATGGACAGAAGTATGAGGAAGGTGATGAATATATTTACTGGTCTAACTAAATCTAAGGAGAAGAAATGAATAGAGTCACTAAAATATTAGGATGTAAATACCCAATTATTCAAGCCCCTATGGGATGGATAGCAAGAAGTCAACTTGCGTCAGCTGTATCTAATGCTGGAGGTTTTGGAATAATAGAAACTTCCTCTGGTGAAGTTGAAAACTGCAAAAATGAAATTAAAGCTATGTCTCAAATGACAGATAAACCTTTTGGCGTAAATCTTCCACTATTATTTCTACAAGACGAAAGTATGATTGATCTTGTTGTAGAAGAAAAAATAAAGTTTGTTACTACTTCAGCTGGCGATCCTTCAAAATACATTCATATCTTAAAAGAAGCTGGAATTACAGTTTTTCATGCAGTACCAAGTCTTGCTGGAGCAATGAAAGCTGCTAATGCCGGAGTGGATGGCCTTGTAGTAGAAGGAACAGAAGGAGGAGGCTTTAAGAGCCCTGAAGAAGTGGGTCTAAGTGTTCTATTGCAATCAATTAGAAGACAAACTGATCTTCCTATGATTGCTGCCGGAGGAATAGTGAATGGCATAGGTATGGCTGCCGCTTTTGCTGCAGGAGCTGAAGGAATCCAAATGGGAACAAGATTTGTCTCTTCTAAAGAAAGTCCTGTTCATGATAATTTCAAAAACTACATACTCAAATCCAATGAACAAGGCACTTGGATCCTTAATAAGAAGTCAAAACCGTGTATCAGAGCTTTAAAAACAGATTTTACTAAAGATATTTATGAAGAGGGTATTATGGAAATGTCGGCAATGTCGAAAATAAAAGACTTGTATTTTGGAGGTGACATGAATGCGGCTCCTGCTCTTGCAGGACAATCTGTAGGGCTTATTGATCAAGTAAAACTTGTTAAAGATATCATTAATGAGACTATTAATGAATTTAATGAAATTTGTAAAAGAATGTCATCACAGATTTTAAACTAAATATAATTATCCAACTTATTGGCAGATTCCTGCCAAAAAAATGAAAAAATGGTCAATTTGCTCAAAAAGTGTAATATTAAAGTAATATTTTTTTATAAATATCTTTATTTATTAAGATTTTTAACTTACTGGGGAGAGAAAATGAAATCAATAAAACACATAATAATACTGTCTTTGCTAATGAGCGGCGGGTCCATATTTACTGCAGAATTAGAAGAGATTGTAGTTACTGCGCAGAAAAGAGCTGAAAACGTTCAAGATGTTCCTGCTACTGTTAATGCTCTAACTGCTAGTGTAATGGAAGACTTCCAAATACGAGATTTTAGTGAAATAGGTAGCCTTGTTGCTGGAACTACCTTTAATGAGTACGATACCCGTCGTAAAGCAGTCTCAATCAGGGGCCTTTTTACTGACCCAGATTGGTCAGGAGTAGCCTTAGCACAAAATTATGTCAATGAAGTGCCTGTAAGACCGGGTGAAGCTTTCTTTGAACTGTATGACATAGAGCGAATAGAAGTTCTAAAAGGTGCGCAAGGAACGCTTCAAGGTGTTACTTCTCCTGGAGGAGCTATTCATATCTATACCAAGTCAGCTGAAATTGCTGATGCAATGAGCGGTTATGTTGAAAGTTCAATAGCAGATAATAATGGAACTTTGATTAAAACTGGCGTAAACATTCCTCTTACTAGTAGTCTTGCTATGAGATTTGCTGGAGTAGTCAATGAACATGATGGGCATGAAATTTTTAATGTAACGACAGGGCAAAGAGAGAATAAAAAAATTGATAGTCAAAGATTATCGTTTACATTTGCTCCAACAGATGCCTTGGATATGCAACTGGTTTATGAAAAAGCTAACATCTCTCACACCCAACCAAGACCCGTAGCTGGATCAGCTGGTTCTGCACCTGCCGCAGTTGCACAGACCAAAGGATTCTTATCTCAATTTTCACCTGCAGCTGCTGGAATAAAAGTACCTTCCTATAATCGCCAATATTATGGAGGCCCTATTGGAACTGTAAGTATGGAAGATGGAATTGCTATTCATAATGGATTAGCTATGGATGAAAATGATTTAGATAGAACAACACTTACTATAAATTACTCCTTAGCTGGTCATACTTTAACTTTAATTGGTTCAGATAAAGAGAATCTCTCTGATACTATTATTGATAGAGATTTTGGTAAATTTTACCCTGGGGGATATTATCAACGAGTAACTACAGCGTCTGAAACTAAACATGGAGAAATTCGTATTGCAAATGATCCTGGTGGAAAAATTGAATACGTTGTTGGAGCGTACACTAATAACACGGACACCTTTACTTTAGCTACTGTAGATACTACAGGTTTTCAAGCTAATATATTGGGTGCGTCTTACCCTCATCTTTTTTTTCAAGTTGATACCATCATACCTCTAGCTAGACAAACTAATGCTTTCTTCGCTAATGTGAAGTTTAATATTACAGATTCTACAGCTATCCAAGTTGGGGTTAGAGATCAAGAAATGGATTTCTTTAAAAAGCAAACAACTGACCTCACAACACTCTACACTAATATGGGTATGGCTTACTTGTGTGGGCTTGGAATGTGTACTTTAGATGCCATAGCTGATGCAGATGCTTATGGTGAAAATGAATCTACAACAGAAAGCTTTAAGATTATACACAACCTCAATGAGGATGTTATGGTCTACGTCAGCTTAGACAGTGGTTTTAGACCTGGTGGTCTTACTATAACCCCTACTGCCATAGATCCATCGTTGCTTGTTTATCAAGATGAAGAGAGTGATTTAATGGAAATAGGTGTTAAAAGCACGCTGATGGATGGAAAACTCATGATAAATGCATCTTATTTTGAAACTGAATTTGATGGATATCAAGGCAAAGCAGATAACATAACAGTCTTTGATAGAGCTACTCAAAGCATGACCAATATGCAAGGTGGACTTGCATTTAATGCGGATGCAACTGCTGAAGGTTTTGAAATGGAATGGGCTTACTTAGTGAGCGATTCATTGACTTTGGGTGGTTCATTGGCGAGCGTCACTGTGGAATATGATTCTGGCACAATAGGCCCTATAAATGATCCAACATACGTTGGACTGCTAACTGCTACAGGAAGTATTGCTGGCCAAAGTGCTTCGAACGCACCTGAAGATACAGTAAATTTTTGGGCTGACTATAGCGCAGGAAATTACTTTGCAAGACTAATTTGGTCTATGGCCGGAGAACGAACTGATAGACTTGTTCCTGGAGGAGAAATAGGCGAACTAAATACTGTTAATCTACTGACTGGATATACTTCAGATAATGGTATGTTTGAAGCAACTATCTGGGTAAAAAACCTTTTAGACGAGCAAGAGTTGGCCTTCTTATCCAATCCTTATAGTGGAGGTTTCTCTTTTGGAACACCTTTTACTTTTCAGACTAATTTTACTGAAGGCATGACAAATCCTCCTAGAACCATGGGTATTACTTTAGGATACAATTTCTAAAGAAGGAAAATAAAAAAAGGAGCCTTGGCTCCTTTTTTTTTCTTAAAACTATATTAAAAAATAAGAAGACATAAATGAAATACAGAAATTTAGGTAAATCAGGATTAAGACTTTCTGAACTATCGTTTGGCTCATGGGTAACTTTTAATCATCAAGTAGATACGAGGTTAGCAGAAAGAATGTTTGCTATTTGCTTTGATGCAGGTATTAACTTTTTTGATAATGCTGAAGCTTATGAAGCTGGTGAATCTGAGGTAGTTATGGGTAAAGCACTAAGAAAATTAAATAAACCTCGTGACAGTTACTGTGTTTCTTCAAAAGTTATGTTCGGAAGAATACCTAATTTTGGTGCGCTTCCCACTCAAAAGGGATTAAGTAGAAAACATGTAACAGAAGCCTGTCATCAAGCTATGCATAGACTTCAAGTGGACTACTTAGACTTATATTTCTGTCATCGCCCTGATCCTAGAACCCCTATTGGAGAGACCGTTTGGGCAATGCATAATTTAATTACTCAAGGTAAAGTCTTATATTGGGGAACTTCTGAATGGTCAGCTGATCAAATAAAAGAAGCCTATGATTTTGCACATAATAATCATTTATCTCCACCCACTATGGAGCAACCCCAATACAATATGTTAGATAGACAAAAATTTGAGATAGAGTATGACTCCCTATATAAAGAATATGGTTTAGGTACAACTATATGGTCACCATTAGCTTCTGGAGTATTAACTGGAAAATATCTTAATGAAATTCCAGAAGGCTCAAGGGCAACACTTAAAGGTTATGAATGGCTCCAAAAAAGAGTTATGGAATCTGAAAGAGGAAAAATAAGGCAAGATATAGTAAGGCAATTGAAACCCATTGCCGATGACTTAGATATTTCATTGACTAAATTGTCATTAGCTTGGTGTTTACTTAATCCTAATGTTAGTACAATGATTTTAGGTGCTTCTAAAATAGAACAACTTGAAGAAAACCTCTTGGCTACGGATAGTGTTTCCCTTCTAACAGAAGAGGTTCAAAATACAATTCAATCTATCTTGAATAGTGTTGATACTGAAGCAGGAGATCCAGCTGAAGATGGTGTAGATTAATTTTAAATATTCTAACCCTAATTCCTACATTCCACCGTCTACATATAAACATTGCCCAGTAATCCAACTGGATGCGGATGAAGCCATGAATACTACTGCCGCTCCAATATCTTCTGGAGTGCCCAGTCTTTTTAAAGGAAGGTTCATCATATTCATTAAAGCTGCTGTCTCCTCGTGAGAATGAACTCCAACTGAATCATTGAAGTTGTCTGTAGGAACTGGACCTGGTGCAATAGCATTTACTCTAATCTTAGGTGCTAACTCTTGAGAAAAAGATGCTGTAATACTATTTACGGCTGATTTTGATGCGCCATAAGGTCCATTTTTTGGATTAGGGCCCATATTCTTTGCTGTAGCTGAAGATATATTAATAATAGAGCCTCCCTCTTCAGACATATTCTTAGCAGCTATAACACAAGCTTGCCAGACTGCTTTGAAATTTAACCCTATTTGAGCATCAAATTCCTCTTCAGATGTTTTTGTCATATATCTAGGAGTTGCATCAGGAAGGCCGCCTGCATTATTTACCCAAATATCAATAGGACCTAGATCTTTTTGAGTAATAGTTCCTAGAGCTTCTAATTGATCAATAATAGTAACATCTGTCGGCACAACTAAAGCTTTTCTACCTATAGAATCTATCTCTCTAGCTACATTATCTAGATCCTCTTTACTTCTAGAGGCTAAAGCTATATCTGCTCCTGCTTCTGCTAACGCTATAGCTATACCTTTTCCAATGCCCTTTCCTGCTCCTGTAACCACTGCTACTTTTCCATTTAAATTAAATTGTTCTAATACATTCATTTTTCTCTCCAAATTAAATTAATTTCTCTTTAAAGTATTTACTCCAGCGCAATGCATTCCTGCTAAATATCCAAATGTCAGAGCCGGTCCAAGAGTTCCTCCTGCTCCAGCATATACAGACCCAGTAGAACCAGACATTACATTCCCTACAGCATAGAGTCCATTTATTAACTCACCTCTCACTGATAAAACTTGTCCAAACTTATTAGTCCTTGGACCTCCATTAGTTCCAAGGCATCCCATTTTTAACTCAACTGCATAGAATGGGCCTTTTTCAATCTTTCCTAAAGTTGCTGATATACCTTTAAGTGATCGATCACCGTAAAAATAATCATACTCACTTTTACCTCTCGAAAAGTCCTTATCTTCTCCTTGTTCTACAAAGTTATTAAATACTTCAATAGAAGAAGATAAAGCACCAGGAATTATTCCAAGTTTATTTTCTAATTCGGTAATAGTCTCTGATTCAACAAGCCACTCTGGTGTCTCCGATCCTGGTATAGATGGTCCAGTCATATACCTAGCCCTATGTGTTGCGTCAAATACTATCCAAGATGGAAGATTGGAATAAGAATAAGTTGTAGGATCAAAGCTCTGAAAAGCTCCTGCAAGAGCGGAATAATTTGTTGCTTCATTGCAAAACCTATTACCTCTTTTATTAACTATAATTGAATGAGGTAAAGTTCTTTCCATTAAGACAGGTGAAGATCTTTGAGAACCGTCTGGCCATGAATTATCAGGTATGGATAGTACTGGAGTCCACCAAGCACTAGTCATATTTCCTAAAGAGGCGCCTACTTCCTGAGCTAGCATTAAACCATCTCCGGTATTTGAAGGTGGCGATGCAGGATGAGTCATTGGACCTCTGAGAAAAGAAGAAACCAATTCTTTATTCCACTCAAATCCTCCAGTGGCTATTATGACTCCTCTTGAAGAATGTAATTTTTGAATCTTACCTCCTATTTTTACCTCGACTCCTTTCACTTCCGAATCTTTAGTTAACAATTTAATGACATCAACATTTGTTTTCGGAATTATGCCCCTATCTATGCACCCTTTAAGAAGCCCTCCTACCAATGCCTGACCCATTCCTCGTTGATCTGTTTTTGTTCTTTCTTGCAATACCTCTTCTTCTAACTGCCCACTTCCTCCTCCAAGAGGTGTTTCAGATAGGGTCATTGGCAATGAAGGGCCATTATTTCTAACTTTATCTTTCCATTCTCCTAATTCTAAGTAACTAAAAAGACTATTGTCTAATGCTCTACCTCCACC
The DNA here is from genome assembly GCA_029268615.1 of SAR86 cluster bacterium. Lineage (NCBI taxonomy): Bacteria > Pseudomonadati > Pseudomonadota > Gammaproteobacteria > SAR86 cluster bacterium. The sequence goes on from JAQWNM010000010.1 coordinate 315,355, forward strand.
AGATATAGCTCCTGGTTTGTCTAAATAATAGTCTGGATATCCTGATAATATAGACAAAGAAATACTTGTATGTTTTTCTAAAAATGATATTGCTTCGGAGCAGTTATCTATGAATGATTCTAATAATTCAGTATCCATCTCTCCTTGTGATAATGACATAAAATAATTTATAGCATCCTCTCTCGAATCTTTAATGTCAGCATCTTTCATATGGCTGTTCATTGGAGCCCAAATTATCCCTCCAGAAACAGCTGCCGTTCCGCCGACTACAGAGTCTTTCTCAAAAATACCAACTTTCAAACCGTTCTCATACGCAGATATAGCCGCAAGCATTCCACTGGCCCCACAGCCAAGAACTATAATGTCAAAATCAAAATTAGTATTTTCAACCATAATTTAAAAACTATTTATAAATCATCTATATCCAAATGCTATGATCATATCTAGTAGACTTAGTTTACACAAACTCTAAAATACTATCTAAGGTAGATATTTAAAACTTTTAAATTTTTTTTTAAATACTTGATTTTAAAATTACTGGTAACTCAAATTGGAATACAGGAAAGAAGTGGATGGCTTAAGGGCAATTGCCGTAATTCCTGTGATTTTATTTCATGCTGGCATAAATTTTTTTGAAGGTGGATTTGTAGGAGTAGATATCTTCTTTGTAATTAGTGGTTACTTAATAACCTCTTTAATACTTTCAGAGAAATCAAAGGGTGAATTTAAATTAAGTAATTTTTACGAAAGAAGAGCTCGGAGGATTTTACCAGCTTTATTTGCTGTTATGCTATTTAGCATCCCCTTTTCCTATCTCTTCATGATGCCTAATCAACTTCTAGACTTTTCTGAAAGTATTCTTGCAGTAACATTTTTTTCTTCAAATATTTTATTCTGGACGGAAAGTAATTACTTTTCAGCCGCGGCTGAATTAAAACCTCTTCTTCATACATGGAGTTTAGCGGTTGAAGAACAATTCTATATTTTATTTCCAATCTTCATTATCTTGACATGGAAAATCGGAAAACAAAATATATTAAGATTAATTCTAATTTTTCTAGTATTAAGTTTACTTCTCTCTGAATGGGTTTATAGATTTTCTCCAACAGCTAATTTCTTTCTGGCACCTACCAGAGCATGGGAATTGTTAATAGGATCGGTTGCAGCTTTCTACTTACATAAAAATCAGCTACTAATAACTAAGTTTACAGAACACCTAGCTACCATTGGCTTTGCTCTAATACTATTTTCAATATTTACTTTCGATGCTAATACACCCTTTCCTGGAGTTTATAGCCTAGTCCCAGTATTGGGCACTTTATTAATTATTCTTTATTCATCTTCCAAGACTTTGATAGGAAAGTTTCTTTCTTTTAATTACATAGTTGGTATTGGCTTGATCTCATATAGTGCTTACCTTTGGCATCAACCCTTTTTAGCTTTCTGTAGGCTCTATTTCTATGAAACATTAAGTCAGTCTTTTTTATTAATAATCTGCATTCTTAGTTTTATATTTGCCTACTTCAGCTGGATAGTTATTGAAAAACCTTACAGAAATAAAAAAAGGATAAGTAAAAGATTTTTAATCTTTTCAATCATACCCTGTGTATTTGTTTTTATTGTGTTTTCAATCACAGGAATTAAAAGTCAAGGATTTATGGATAATAAACTCACGCAGGAAGATCAACAATATTTAAAAAGTTATAAAGGTTTAGAGCTCTCTAAAGCAGAATATAGAGAAGAATGTAATTTTTATGAGCAAGGTGAAAATATTGACCCTAGTTGCTATATTGAAATGTCGGGTAAAGAGAATGTATTAATTTGGGGTGATTCTCATGCCCAAGCAATAGGTCCAGGATTAAGATATCATTTCAGTGATAAATATAATTTTATGCAAGTTGCCACTTCCAGTTGTCCCCCTAAAGTAATCAGCAGGAAATATACAGAATTCTCTAATAGTTGCTCTAGAAGTAATGCTTTTGCTGTTTCCTTAATTCAAGAGATGGATATCCAGTACGTTATAATGGCTCAAAGAAAAGATCATTTAAAAACTAATTGGAAAGAATTATCTGACCATTTAAAGAAAAATAATGTCACAAATATCTTGGTCCTAGGACCAGCACCTACATGGGTCCAAACCCTGCCAAATATTGTTTCTTATTATGGGCTATATAAGAAAAAACAAGAAACAACTACTTCAATTGGGTTAAATAAATCTGTTCAAGAAATAGATTCTAAATTTTCGGACACTTTGTCTTTAAATAAAGATATCATTTTCTTATCACTTATAAATATATTATGCAAAGAAGAATGTCTTTATAAAATAAAAGGGGCCCCAATTGAAGATAACCTAACTCAGGTAGACGAAGCTCACTTAAGCATTAGGGGATCTAGATTGGTGGCTCAAGATCTATTTGAAGGAATCTTTAATTAAGAAATGACTGAAAACAAAATATTACTTACTTGCTATTTATTCCTGCTCACTATAGTTTGCTTTTTCTTATTTCAACAAATATCTACCTCTTTATGGGGAGATGAATTATGGACACTACAAAAAATCCTCATAGATTATCCTAACCTTTTAACACCTGGATTTTTAGGGGATGTTAACTATCCAACAAAGATAATTATATTTAAAGTATTTTCTGATTTAGCCAATACTAATAGTCCAGATATCCTTGTCCTGTTAAATTCAATAAACCTAATTTTCATAGGATTATCTCTATATATTTTAAGGAATTATCTTTCTATAAAGGCATTATTAATTTTTATTTCTATCCTTTTAAGTTCAGAATTTTTTCTTAGGATGTTTTTAGAAATTGGGGTCTACAGCTTTGTGTTCGGAATTAGTTGTTTATTTTCATCCTTTTATATAAGAATTGCTCTATTTAAGGATGAATCTTCGTTCTATTCAATGATGCTTACTGGAATTATGCTGGCATCTTTGCACCCATTTTCAGGACTTTTTGTTTGTTCTGTATTATTTAGCCTATTCTTCTTCATAAAGAATTTTTTAAGAATACTTACTTTATTAATATGCCTATGTTTTCCTATAGTCTTTTTATATATATTTTCAATAGAGTTTGTTGATGGAAGTCAAATATCCCATATAAATCTTTCATTTAAACAATTACTAAATACTGCGGGCTTTATGATCCCAGCTATCCTTCTTCTTGGCTGCCTATTTTTAGTTAGATACAAAAGTTTAAAAAAAGATTTATTTTTCATATTAAGAATTTCATTGCCTTTAATTCTGTCCATGAGTTTTATATTGATATTTTCTTTAATATACCAGCCAGTATTTCAAGCTAGATACTTTACTACCTTCTTTCCTTTAACTTGCCTTTTAATAATTATTTATGGCAAAGAGAATACGGACAAACTTACAACATTCTCTTTGATATTTTGTATTTTTGCAGTGTCGATGCTCTATGGACCTAGAAGCTCTCTACCTTATACTAATTTCCAAGCTCTTATTGAAGAAAGTCATACCAAGGCTTGCATAAATGCTCCCATCTTTTTTAATAACCTAAAGGAAGCTAGCTATAAAAAATACATGTCAGAAGTTTACCAAAGAGCCAGTTTAATCTATTCCAAAGACTTTCAAAGACCGCTTCAAGGTTTTCCTTATGTCATGTCCAATATAGATAAATTAATAGAACAATTTCCAAATTGCTCTATATTTGGTATTTCAGGACAAAAAAAACAAGATGTTTTTGTCAGTGATATGAAGAATCAACTAAATCTAGACAAAGATACTACTAATATCAACATTAAAGAAACATTAGTAAAAAATTGTTATAAGCCAGGTTGCGGAATTTTATGGACTTTTCAGAAAACTCGTTAAAAATAAACCTATAATAAAAAAATGATAAAGAACTCTTTAATAATACCAATATATGGGAATGAATCTGGCATCCCAAATCTTATTGCTGAACTTTCTTCTTTTAATAAAAAAATTAATCATCTGGAAGTAGTTTTCGTAGTTGATGGAAGCCCAGATAAGAGTTTCAGTCTGTTAAAGGAACTATTACCTACAAGTGATTTAAAGTCACAATTAATACTTTTATCAAAGAATTTTGGTTCTTTAGCTGCTGTAAGAACTGGATTAGATAAAGCAAGAGGACAAAATTTTGCAGTTATGTCTGCTGATCTTCAAGAACCATTAGAGCTTATTGATACATTCTTTTCAAAATTATCAGGAGGGGGCTGCGATGTAGTTTATGGAATAAGAAATGCAAGATCAGATCCTATTTTTTCTAAAATATTTTCTAAAATATTCTGGTTTTTATACAAAAAATTTATTGTACCTGATATGCCGATAGGCGGAGTAGATGTGTTTGGTTGCAATAATGTATTTAGGCAAAAAGTTCTTGAATTAAATGAATCCAATTCCTCTCTTTTAGCAATCATTTTTTGGCTAGGGTTCAGAAGAGAAGGAATTGGTTATGAGAGACTTCCTAGGCTTCATGGAAAATCAATGTGGACTTTTAAAAAGAAGATGATTTATCTGAAGGATAGCATTTTTTCTTTTTCTAATACCCCAATAATACTTTTGACTTGGGCTGGAATTACAGGAATTTTCGTAGCTATTACTCTAGGAGCATCAATATTCTATAGTTATATTAATAATCAAATAGATGTTCCTGGATATACAGCAACAGTATTAGTAGTGATCTTTTTTGGGGGTTTAAATTTATTTGGACTTGGAATCATTGGTACCTATGCATGGCGTACTTATGAAAATACAAAAAAAAGACCATACTCAGTAATTATGTCTTTAGAAGAGTTTGATTAATATTTTACTTATAACTTAATATTTTTTACCTAACTTTATGCGTGTTTTCCAACCGAACTTGACTTCCAGTATGCTCATAGAATGTTCGAGTAAATATGTATCTAAAAAAACCTCTGTCCTTGATCTCGGCTGTGGTTCAGGTTTTGTAGGTATTGAGTTAGCTAAATCCAAAGGTTTACAAAAAGTATTTTTTTCTGACTTAGATGATGAAGCCGAAGAAGTGGTAAAAAAAAATGCTGAGTTACATGATATAGAATCTGATTTTCGTCATGGGTCTATTTTTCAGCCCTGGAGTGGCATGAAATTTGATTTAATTATTAATGATGTTTCTGGAGTTGCTGAGAAAATAGCCGAGATAAGCCCTTGGTTTGAACATGTCCCTTGTTCAAGCGGAAACTGCGGCTCTAAATTAATTGGCGAAGTTTTAAAAAGATCAAATATTTATCTTGAGCCTAAGGGAACATTAATTTTTCCTATAATATCTTTGAGCAATCGTAATAAGATTCTTGATATTGCTCAGAATTGTTTTTCAAAAGTAGAACTCTTGAAAAAAAAGGAATGGTTCCTCCCAGAAAAAATGCAGGGTTATATTAACCTTTTAGGTAAAGAAAAAATAAAAGGCAATGCTAACTTTGAAAATAAATTTGGAAAAGTAGTATGCTATACAGAAATTTATAAAGCCATAAATTCATGAAAATAGAAAATATTTCTTTTCAATTAGGCTCTGAAAGAATTAAAAATAGAGATCTTCTTTCTGGAACACTTGAACAGAAAAAAATAGATGAGCTATTGATAAAGATTGGTATAGAAACTCGTTATAAATGTTCTAAAGAAGAAACTGTAAAGGATCTAGCTATTAAGGCTGTAAAAAAGATAGCAGATAAAGATAATTTCACTCCAGATTTAATAATTTCTATAACTCAAACATCGCCTTATTCAATGCCACATTTATCAGCTTTTATTGAAGGAGAGATATTCAAAAATAACATTGGATCTTTCGATATTAATCTTGGATGCTCAGGATTTGTATATGGCTTGATTATCCTGGAATCAATGATGGAAAAGGGTTTATGCAAGAAGCCTATATTGGTATGCGCTGACTCTTATAATAAAAACTTAAATAACCCAAACAACTCTGCATACCTAATATTTTCTGATGCTGCAACTTCTATATCATTCAGTAATGAAGAATCTATAAAGTTTCTTTCTTCAGATATTGGAACAGATGGAAGTGGAGTAGAGAAACTTATTCTAAAGAACTCAACCGATATCCTGATTCCTGAAATTTATATGGATGGACCAGCAGTAATGCTCTTTACCATGAATAAAGTAATCAAAAGTATAAATAGTTGTCTGGCAAAGGCTAATCTGAATTCAGACGATATTGATTTTTTTCTTTTTCATCAGGCAAGTAATTTAGTTTTAGAACAACTGCAAAAGAAGCTAAAAATAAACGCTATAAAGATTCCTTCAAATCTCAAAGAACTTGGTAATACGACTTCTTGCACAATACCATTGTTAATAAATGACTTACAAAATACAAACCAACTTAAGAGGGGACAGAAAATTCTTATGTCTGGTTTCGGAGTTGGCTTATCTTGGGCAACCTGTATCATTGAGATATGAAAATCCTAGTAGCGGGAGCAACGTCTCACTTAGCTCAAGAATTTATTAAGCTTATCTGTCCTGAATATAACATCTTAGCAATCGTTAGATCTGGAGAAAGCGCTGATTTATTCTCGAACTTGGTAAATGTAGAGAGTGTAATAGTTAATTATGACTCTAGTGACTTTAAAAATTTATTGGGAAAAATTGAAAAAAAAGATCAGCTAGTTTTTATAAATTTCAGCACTCTTACAATTGATGGCCTTTTTATTAACCAAGATTTAGACTCTTTTAAAAAAGTTCATAATGCAAATGTAATGACAAGCATTTCAGCACTAATGGTTTTAATAGAAAAAATGATTTCTGCTAAATGGGGAAGAATAATTTTATTATCTTCTACAAGAGCATTGAGAGGCGACATAGGGATTTCACCTTACTCTCTTTCGAAATCTTCTTTATCAGGCCTTTCTAATGTTATCTCTAAAGAATATGCAAAATTTAATATAACTTCGAATGTTATAGATTTAGGTTATTTTGGTTCTCCTTTATGGGAAAAAATACCAGCACACAAAAGAAAAGATTTAATTAATCAAATTCCTTCAAAAAGAATAGGTCAAGCCGAAGATTTAATACCTATATTCAAATGTTTAATTGAATCAAGTTATATAAATGGTGCCCATCTTTCTTTAGATGGAGGTCTCTAGTAGACATGTATCTATTTGAAGGTAGTTATTTCAAAACTAGACAAATAAAAGATTCTGACGCCGAATTTATTTTCAATCTCAGAAGATCTGATAGAGCATATGGCCTAAATCCTATATCTAATGATATTCAAGAACAGAAAGATTTTATAAAAAAATCAAATCAACAAACTAAAAATAGCATATATCTGATAATAGAAAGCTTGGATTTAAAAAGAGTGGGTGCTTTTAGATTAACTGAGCTAGGAACTGAGGAAGCCTCTTATCAGAGCTTGATAAGTATTGCAGACGCTGAACCCAATGCAATAATTGAAACAATATTTTGCGTATATCAAATATTCTTTGAAATATTGCAACTAAATACTAATCCAAAAATGACTGTTAAGAATCAGGCCATTAGAGTAATTAAATTACATAAAAAGATGGGTTTTACAAATCTATTAAGTAAAGATGTTGACTTTAGTTATTTTGAAATATCTAAAGAAAAATTTAAGCAGAAAAAAAAATTTTATACTAATATAGGATACGGGCTTAAAAATTATTCTAACCTTTTAACTTTTTTAAAGTGAGATTGAATCTTTATTCCGATGTCTACACAAGATAAAATTCTAGAAATTAATGCACAGCAGTTTAAAGAGCCTTGGTGCGAAACAGCTGATGTTTTTATAAAAAATAATCAATCGAAAGGTCTTGCTGATCCTTCTATGGAAAATATTTTCTGGGAAAAGGCGGCAGATCTTTATAATTTTGGCTATACGGTTATTAATCTTGAACTAAAAGAAAAATTTACAAAAAGGCTAATAGAAAATTTTGATGGTTTTCTTGCAAGTGGCAATGTAAAGAAAAATCCAAAGTACTATCACTATAATGAAAGCCCTAGGGTTGTGGAAGCTTGGAAAGAAATTTCTGAAGTAAAAGAATTAGCATTAAATAAAACTATTATGAGTTTTCTTGAATTTTGCTATAAAAGAAAACCAATTCCATTTTCTACTATAAATTTTAAAAAAGGGACTGAACAACCAGTCCACTCCGATTATATCCACTTTGGTTCTATTCCGGAAAAGTACTTAGCTGCTGCATGGACTGCATTAGAAGATATTAATGAAGATCAAGGTCCATTAATACTAGTCAAGAAAAGTAATAAATTCCCTATCATAGACTTTGCTAGTTTAGGACTTGATATCCCTAAAAACAGTAAGGAAATTAAAAGTAACTATGACAAATATGAAAAATTTTTGAGAAGTCTTGTAGCTATAAATGGATTGGAATCTATTTCTGTCCCAATGAAAAGAGGTGAAACTCTTATTTGGACTGCAAACACGCTTCATGGAGGTGCTCCAGTAACAAATAATTCTAAAACACGTTATAGTCAAGTAACTCATTACCATTTTTCTGACTGCAAATATTATACTCCCAACTTCTCTGATAGAAAGGCTGGAAAAATAGCATATAGAGATGTGATAGATTATGATATTTCAAAAAATTAGAGGAAAAATATGATAAATAAAGCTACATTAATATCGCTTATTGCAGAATCTTTGGAGCTTGATGAAGCTAAAATTGATGAAAATGCATCCAATGAAACAATAGAGGAATGGGATTCATTAGGTCACCTTTCTATTCTATCTGCATTAGATGATTTAACTGATGGTAAGGCAAGTGAACTGGATGGATTAGCTGATTCTTTAAGTTTTGATGACTTAATTAAGACATTGTCAACAGCGGGATTGATTAGCCCTTAAATGAGAATTTTAAATGGCTCATAAAACTTATAAAAGCCATTATTGGTATCAATACCAAAGCAGCTATTTTTGGATCGAAAAGTAATACTTCTACAAATAAGGGAAGAAGACCTAGATTTAAGAAGAAAGTAAGTATGTTGACAGAAGTAAATCTTAAAAATTCAAAAAAACCTTCTTTACCAGATACTGAAGAACTAAAAGTTATATTCTTATGTAATAGGTATCCACAAATTATACCTATAAATTGCGATAAGATCATGGCGAGCATGTAAGCGTTAAATCTAGAATCAAAAAGATGGGTAAATAAAGAGTCTAGGCCAAAAAAAACTCCGTAACTAAATCCGGTATTCCATAATCCAACAAAAATAAATTTAACTTTAACCACAATGTAAATAAAATCTATGGATGTCCGCAACCAGCAATATCTACTTCAGCTGTTTCTATGCAGCCCCCTCTATCTTCTTTACAGGATTTCTCATCAGTTCCATTTGATGTGCATATAAAAAGTGTCTTTCTATCTTCTCCTCCTAACATGCATGCATAGGCATTGTTCTTTACAGTTATGGTTTCTAGAATCTTTCCGCCCTCTTCTACTCTAATAACTTCATTAGTTGTAGGAGAGGCAACCCAAATTGCACCCTCTTCATCAAGGCATATTCCATCTGGAACAGGAAAATAATTTTCTCTTATTTTAGATAAATCTGCCCAAATCCTCCTGTTAGATAGGGTTGCATCTAGATTTATATCAAAAGCAGTTAAACGAGCTGCATAAGTTTCTCCAACAATTAATATCTTCCCATCGGGCGATATAACAGTTCCATTAGGAAAAAATAATTCATCAGCTGCAATGCATGGCTCTTCTCCTGGCCTTACCAAGATCATATTAGTTGCAGTTAGACCTTCACCTGCTGACATGTCAAATCCGAAATTACCAATATAAGCATTTCCATGGATGTCTACAACCATATCATTGCAGTGAAAGTTTGCTAAATTAGAGCAATCCGCTAATTCAATTATATTTCCATTAGAGAAACATAGAAGTTTTCTTTTGGTCATTGAAACGATCATAAGTGAGCCATCATTTGACCATCCTAAACCTGACGGTTGATCATCTATCTCTAAAATGGTTTCTAAATTACCCGATAGATCCAACGCCATCACTTTGTGAGTAAAAAAATCAGAAAAATATAGTTTATTATCATGCCATCTAGGACCCTCAGGAAAAGTTAAACCTGATGCTAATATTTTTGATTCTTTAGTCATCATTTTTTGCTTCCTTTAATGTCTCTTGTTTTAATAAAATAACTTCTATCGAATCAATATTTCTAAACCCTTTAGGAAGCATGTTTCCTCTCCGACCTCTTTGTCCAATAAAATTCTGCAGATCTTTGCCTTTAATAGTGAAATGTCTCTTGCCACTATTTAATTTTAATTCCCTTCCCTCTCCAAGTACTGCTATAAATGACAAACTCTCTTCTCCGGATAGATATTTTGCCTTAGAAATATTTAAAATCTTGTTGCCTTTTCCTCGAGAAAGTTCCGGTAACTCTGTTATAGGAAAAATAAGCATCCTTCCTTCATTGCTTATAGCTGCTAATAGATCATTATCTTGATCTATCATTTGAGGACTCAGTACTTGCATTCCTTCTTTTACTTTTAAAGCAGACTTTCCAGATTTATTTTTGGTTTGGAGATCACCAAGATTGGCAATAAACCCATAACCTGAATCACTTGCTAATATCGCTTTTCTATCTTCTTTACCTGAAAGAACACCAGCAAAAGTAGCTCCTGATGACATATTTAAAGTCCCGGATAAAGGTTCTCCTTGTCCCCTTGCTGAAGGTAAAGTATGAATAGGTAAAGTATATGATTTTCCTTCCGAATCTAAGAAAATAGCGTTCTGATTTAATCTTCCTTTAACCCATGAAAGGAAAGAATCTCCCTCTCTAAATTTAATAGTCTCTAAATCAATATCATGACCCTTAGCCACCCTTACCCAACCTCTTTTAGATAGAATTATACTTACAGGGTCAGATGTTAAAAGTTCGGTTTCGTTAAAAGCAGTTGCCTCTTCACGCTCAATTAGAGGACTCTTTCTCTCATCGCCATATAATTCTGAATCTTCCTTTAACTCTTTTTTTACGAGGGTCTTGAGTCTACTTTTTGAATCTAATATTTTTTGTAGTTCTTTTCTTTCGGTCTCAAGAAAGTCTTCTTCTGCCGTTATTTTTTCTTCTTCTAGTTTAGCTAACTGACGGAGTCTTATCTCTAAAATTGAATCTACCTGAATATCACTTAATTTAAATTTTTTCTTTAAAGCTGCCTTAGGTTTATCTTCTGTCCTAATTATGTGTATAACCTCATCTAAGTTTAGAAAAGCTATCATGAGCCCTTCAAGAATATGCAGCCTATCTAAAACCCAATCTAACCTATATTGGAGTCTTCTTGTTACTGTATTTTGTCTATAAGTTAGCCATTCCTTGAGTAATGACTTTAAATCCATTACTTTAGGCTTACCATTCAAGCCTATAATATTCATATTTACTCTAAAGTTTTTTTGTAGGTCTGTTGTTGCAAATAAATGATTCATTACAGCATCTTTATCTACTCTATTAGATTTTGGCACTAGAACAATGCGTACCGGATTTGCTTCATCACTTTCATCTCTTAAATCTACAATCATAGGTATTTTTTTAGACTCTATCTGGGATGCTATCTGTTCCAAAATCTTTGAACTAGAAGTCTGATGAGGTAGAGCATTTAGCACAATCTCTCCGTCTTCAAATTCAAAAGTTGATCTCATTCTGATACTTCCACGTCCGGTTGAATATATTTCTAATAACTCCTCTTTTGAAGAAATTATCTCTGCACTAGTAGGAAAATCTGGAGCAGGGATTAACTCAGATAGTTCCTGAACAGTCAAAGATGGCTTTTCTAATAAAGCTATAGCTCCTTTTACAACCTCTAAAATATTATGAGGAGGTATATCAGTAGCCATACCAACAGCTATTCCTGTTGTTCCATTTAATAGAATATTCGGTAACCTAGCAGGTAAGATTTTAGGCTCTAATAAGGTACCGTCAAAATTTCCTGACCAATCTGAAGTACCTTGACCTAATTCTTTCAATAAACTTTGTGCAAAAGGGGATAACTTACATTCCGTATATCTCATTGCTGCAAAAGATTTAGGATCATCTAAAGATCCCCAGTTACCTTGACCTTCTATCAAAGGATAACGAGTGCTGAAAGATTGGGATAGTAATACCATGGCTTCATAAACTGCAGCATCTCCATGTGGATGGAATTTACCTATTACTTCGCCTATGGTTCTGGCACTCTTTTTATACTTAGCTCCTGCATTTAATCCCAACTCTGACATTGCATAAATAATTCTTCTCTGAACAGGTTTAAGTCCATCACCAATGTTTGGTAAAGCTCTATCCAAAATGACATACATAGAATAATCGAGATATGCTTTTTCTGTAAATTCACTTAGGGATATTTTTTCTAGATCAGACATTTGCTAAGTTTCCTTTGTCTTCAATCCACTTTTTACGATCAGGAGCTCTCTTTTTAGATAATAACATGTCCATAACCTTATTTGTTTTATCCCCAGGTTCCATGGTTAATTGAACTAAACGTCTTGAACCTGGTTTCATAGTTGTTTCCCTGAGTTGTGAAGGATTCATTTCACCTAAGCCTTTAAATCTCTGTATCTCTATCTTAGATTTCTTATTGGAATCTTTTAATTCATTAACCAAAGCTTCTTTCTCTTTATCATCTAGAGCATACCTAACTTCTTTACCTTGATCTATACGATATAAAGGAGGCATTGCTACATAAATATGACCATTTTCAACTAGGGGTTGAAAATGTTTTAGAAAAAGAGCACATAATAGAGTGGCTATGTGTAAACCATCTGAATCAGCATCTGCAAGAATGCAAATCTTTCCATATCTTAAAGATTCTAAGTTCGAACTATTAGGATCAACTCCCAAAGCTATAGCTATATCATTTACCTCTTGAGAACTAAAAATATCAGATGTATCTACCTCCCAAGTATTAAGAATTTTTCCTCCTAATGGCATCACGGCTTGGAAAGCTCTATCCCTTGCTTGCTTCGCTGAACCTCCAGCAGAATCTCCCTCAACTAAAAATAATTCTCCTTTTTCTACATCAGGATTTGTACAATCTGAAAGTTTCCCTGGGAGAGAAGGTCCGGAAGTTATTTTCTTTCTATCTGCTTTTTTAGAAGATTTTTGACGAGCTTGCGCATTAGATATACTCAAAAGGGCAATTTTCTCAGCTTCATCAGTATGTTGATTTAACCAAAGACTAAAAGCATCCTTAATAATCCCCTGAGCAAAACTTGCAAAACCTTTAGAAGAAAGCTTTTCTTTAGTTTGACCAGTAAATTGAGCGTCTTTTAATTTACCTGAAATAATATAACTGCAATTCTTCCAAACATCTTCTGAAGTAAGTTTTACTCCTCTTGGAATTAAGTTCCTAAATTCACAGAATTCTTTTAATGCTTCATTCAGACCATTCTTCAATCCATTAACATGAGTTCCGCCATGAAGAGTGGGAATTAAATTAACATAACTTTCTGTTACTGGATCTTCATTTCCTTCTAACCACTGAATTGCCCAACTAAGGCCTCCTTCATCATTCAAAAATTCACCTTCAAATGGTTCCGAAGGTGTAGATACATGGTCTATATTAAGAGACCTTAAATAAGCACTTAAGCCATCTAAATAACACCAAGTTTCTTTGATCCCACTCTCTTCATCTCTAAATTTAATAGTTAAGCCTGGCGACAGTACTGCCTTAGCTTTCAAGGCAGCCACTAATTGAGAAATAGAAACCTTTTTTGTATCAAAATACTTATAATTAGGTAAAAACGAGACCTTAGTTCCTGTATTTCTTTGCCCTACTTTGTCAACCACCTTTAAGTCAGTTGATTTCTCGCTATCCGTAAAGCTTATTGCATATTTATTCCCATCTCTTCTTACTTCTGCCTTAAGCCAAGAAGACAAGGCGTTAACTACAGAGACTCCTACACCATGAAGACCACCTGAAAATAAATAATCTTTGTCTGAAAATTTGGCTCCTGCATGCAATCTACAAAAAATTAATTCTATTCCTGGCACACCTTCTTCAGGATGATCATCAACAGGCATGCCTCTGCCATTATCTGACACTGAAATGGATCCATCTTTGTATATTGAAACTTCGATCTCAGAAGCATGGCCTGCAAGAGCTTCATCTACAGAATTATCGACAACTTCCAATACCAAATGATTAGGACGCGAGGTATCTGTGTACATCCCAGGTCGCTTTTTTACTGGATCTAGTCCAGATAAAACTTGTATGGAATCTGCGTTATATTCTTTAACCATTTTGGTTTTCGCTTATTATACAACTAGAAGAATAAGTTCTGTCCAAAATCAAATGAATTATATTAAATTTTTTAAAATTAGTTTTATTCTGTTTAATAATTTTGATGCTAACAACTTGTTATGACGAAGAAAGAAAAACGCACCCAGACATAGCTCCATATATTGTTAAGAAGATTGAAGACCTTACAGTTCCTCATATTGCTTCACCTGATGTTCATGTTGATAATAGTTCAAAGACTATACTGATGTATTATCATGGCCTCAATAATTTTGGTTCACAAAAACTAGAGTTGCTATTTCTAAAGATGGATTAAATTTTGTAGCCAAGAAAAAGATTGTAGGCTGGCCTTATTTTCGAAAGTTTTATCTGTTATAAGCAGTAAGAGGAGAAAATGGAATAGCTATAGCAGACCTGATAATTGAATAGAATTAATCAGAGGTTTTATCTTCATTTCTGTAACCTCCTCCTTGACCACCTTGCACCCCCGGAACTGATTTAGAGCTCTTTCCAAAGAACGTTGCTCTATTCTTTTTAATTTGATCATCATACAAGGATAATTGGGCCGAGCTTAATATAGACTTTAATCCTCTTCTCTCTCTTTTTTGTATCTTCTTTAAATCTTCAAAAGCTTCACCAGGTCTACCATTTACTCTTCTTAATTTTTTAAAAGCTTTTACCCTTTTCTTCATAGATTTTAAAAGTATTTTTTGTACACTTTCCTGCTGAGAAGGCTGAATGCCAATTAGCTGCATAAACATTTGAGCGTTTCTAAGATCTTCATCTGTATTAGCACTCATTAATGGAGGCATTATTATTAAAAATATGCCTAAAATAATTGATTTTTTACTAATTAAAAATGTCTTCATTTAACCATATTGTCTTTTTTAAACTTTTTATTCAATATATTCATATAAATTATAGTAATACATAAATTAAAGTGATATAATGATTTTTATAAATTTATTCAACCTTTAAATATTAAAAAATGCAGAAAATTAAAACTAAGATTAAAAGTGCTTCAAATGCAGCTTTACCAGTTTTATATTTTACTCCTCTTGCGATGGGATTATGGGGCTTTGTATCCTTAGTCCTTTGGACAAGCTAGGAAACTTTCTAACTAATCATTATTAGATTGAAGAAATGGAATTAGTTTATTAACTCCTTGATTCATCTGCATAGATGAAAGTACTTTCCAAGAATCCTTAAGGGCTTCTCTCTCTTTATGATCTTCAAAGATAACATGTGCTGAAATGAAACAACTTCTTAAGTTCTCATTGATTTTCTTTAGAGTATTTATTTTAATGTTTTTATCTTCAGTATAGAGACTTGGGTTATGAGAATGAAAGAAACTCCTTTTCTCTAGAAAGCCTTTATATTTTTCTAACAGGAATTCAATTTCTTTATTTTCTTTAAGTAAATAATTAGATTGGTCATCATTAACACTGGCAATAATAATTAGCAAAGCGCTCCAAGCATTTAATCTTGAAACTTCATAATCACTTTCAAGTAATGGTGTAACTCTTTCAGAAAGCTCTTGTGCAAGAATAATCAAGCTTTGATCTATAGAAGGTTTCATAGATAAGCAACCCGAGTTTCTAGCAAATCAAGTATGGCCTGAGAATGGATATCTCCTGGTATCCATGCTGAAAATAGATTTATTGGGTCAGTATTTCTTCCACTTTGAAACTCTTGACCAGCAGAAATCCATATGGCTAAACCCTTTACACAAGAAAATAGCTCCCACCAAAAAAGGGATTCTTCATCAATTGATAATCCTGTATTTTTCTTCCAGATGTCTATTCCTACTTCCCTTTCTATTAAGTACGCAGGTCTATTCTTTTCTTCCCAACACCAAATTGAAGACAAAGCCCAAGACAAGTCTTCCAATGGATCTCCTAAATGAGCCATTTCCCAATCTAATATTCCAGTAATCTTTTCTTCTCTGAAAAGAAAATTTCCACTTCTAAAATCTCCATGAACTAACGATATTTTACTAGAATCTTTTGGATTATTTTTATGTAAATATCTTATAGCCATTTCCAAAATTGGTTCAACTCCAATAGAATCTTCTCTTATTACACTAACCCAATAATCTAATTCTTTCTTCCATGATTTATTACCCTTGACTCCTGCAATAGCAGAATCAGAAGAAATA
Source organism: SAR86 cluster bacterium (assembly GCA_029268615.1). Taxonomy (NCBI): domain Bacteria; kingdom Pseudomonadati; phylum Pseudomonadota; class Gammaproteobacteria; species SAR86 cluster bacterium. The sequence goes on from JAQWNM010000010.1 coordinate 331,756, forward strand.
TTACTTATATTAAAATTAGTTATGTTGGCTAGTATAGTCCAAAATTGGACACCTATTTCTTGTTGAAATGGTTTATAAGCCTCCTTATCAAAAGGGCTTGCAGCCTGACCATTTAGTTCCGATATGACAATGAAAGGCTTACCAATGTGTTCTTTAGACTGCTCCATTTTTATCACTTTAGGCACTGGAACATCTGAGTCTTGGAACAAAGAATAAGCTTCATATTCAGTTTCTTGCTTGGTATCTATTAGTCCACTGTCCTGAATCATTCTAAGAATTAATTTTATTTCTTCACCACCTTCCTCCATTAAAGTAACTCTATAAGTTTCCCTAGAAGCTCCTCCAAAGACTCTTTCTATATGTTTACAAGTAAACTCTTGTGCTTTGAATTTAGAGAAATAACCTGCAAATCTATCAGCTAAAATTTTCTGATCTCTCTGCATTTAAATTAATCAGGATTATCAAATAGTTCTTTAAAACCACTTGGTTTATGAGCTCCTAAGAGAAGTTGTTCAAGTATGCCCACACCTTCGACTATTTTATTATTGCTCTCAAAAGTTGTTTTACAAAATGCTTGAATGTGCAAGAAGGGAGGGTCTTGTAGATCTTCACTCAAGTCATAAGTGTCATAAGTTGTTTCATTTTCTCCTTTATAATGGCCAGCTCCCCAGTCTGGGTGCATATAACCAATTCCACACATAAAAGCTATGTTTTGAGTCTCGATTCCTATTTTAATTTCGGTTCCATCGTCTTTGGAAGATATAAATTCTGCAGATTTAACTCTTCTAGTACCAGGATTATAAATTACTGTTTTTTTGGGACTACTGAGTACCTCTATATCTTTATATTCTTTACCTTGAATAACAGAGTGACCTGTTACTAGTTTTCCTTTCTCGTCATCCACAAAATAAGTATGCGTAGAAAATTCTGGAAAATGTATTGGAGCCCATAACCAATAGAATTGGGGCATCTCAAATGGCATAACAGGTTGACTATCGTATGCTCCTACCGGTCTTACACCCCAAGATCTATCCCTGGTTCCTAAACTAGTTGTTGAATTAAAATCTATTGTCTCACTTTGTAAATTTATCTTACCTTCCCAAGAACCCTGTTGAGTTAATCTTGTAGTATCCATAACAAGCCTTGGGCCATTGCTTAGAGACATTTTAGGTTCTTGCATAGCTTCAAACTTAGAATCAAAAACTAAATCTGCAGAAATGCCAGCATCCTTATCATCTAAAATTACTCTTAATTTTTTTAAAGGCTCTAAGACTTGAACCTCTAAAGAACCTACCTTCGTATCTAATCTTTCTAAATTTAATAATCTTGAAGAACGACAATTATGTTGCTTCCCTTTATAAGTTACAGTGAAAGCTCCATCCATAATATTTAAATTTGGATAAACACATAAGGCGACTGCAAAGAAGACTTTTCCATCTTTTGAATATCCATTAAAGAAATACCTATCATAAAAGTTCCTCTCCGTTCCTACTTCTGAGACGGGTAGTGACAATTGATGAATTGGGTAATCGTCTGCTTTTGTTAACACATTAAACTCCTATATTTGTACCTGCAAGTGCGAGATACTATCTAAAAAATTTGAAGGGATTCTTATAGGCTCAGATATAACTTTAATATCCGGAAATGATCTAAGTAACTCTTCAAAAAGAATTTTTATCTGCATATGCCCTAAACGATTCCCTAAACATAAATGTTCGCCAGCTCCGAAAGCTAAATGTAGTTTTGCATTCTCTCTATCTACCCTGAAAAGGTGAGCATCTTTAAAAATATCTTCATCTCTGTTAGCTGCTCCATACCACATCACTACTTTATCTCCTTTAGAAATAGACTGTTCACCAATTTTAGTGTCTTTGGTTGCAGTCCTCCTAAAATAAATAACCGGGCTAACCCATCTAAGCATCTCATCTGCCGCATTGGAGAATAATGAAAAGTCATTTAATAACTTTTGTTTTTGACTTGGATTTTCAGATAAAGCAATAAGTCCACCTGTTATAGTATTTCTTGTTGTTTCATTCCCTGCGATAACCATTAGAAGAAAAAAGCCATCTAGAAGTTCTGGAGGGAGCCCCTCTCCTTTCACTTCCGAATTTGCTACTATACTCATCAAATCTTCTTTAGGATTTTTTCTTCTTTCCTCTATCATATCTCTTCCCATTTTAAAGAGTTCCATATAGTTTAACCAAACTTGCGCTTGTTTTTCAGGGTCTTGTTGTATGGATGCATCGGTTAGTTCATTTACTAAATCTCTAACTTTCAACCTATCTGATTCTTTAATCCCCATCATTTCTGATAGAACCCATAACGGAAGTTGTTCAGCAATTTCAGTGACAAAATTAAATTCCTTTTTATTCTTTACATTTGATATTAAATCTTTGCATTTATTTCTTATACCATCTTCCATTGCCCTAATAACTTTAGGACTAAAGCCAGGAGACACCATTTTTCTATAGACTTGGTGTTCAGGAGGATCCATACCAATCATATTCCCTATAACAGCTGCAACAGCAGTTGGATCAACTAACTTAGGATCGCCCATAGTCATTAAATGCCCTCCTACTGCTGAGGAGAAAGTAGAGGGATCTTTAGAAACCTTAATAATATCCTTATGTTTTGTAATAGCCCAAAATCCAGGTTCAAAATCTAAGTTTTCTTCATGCCAATAAATTGGTGCATCATTTCTTAACCTTTTAAAAATATCATGCGGCTGCCCTTCTTGAAAAGACTCCCATCTATCGAGAGAACAAATTTGACCTATATCATAGACAGGAGTATTCATAGATCATAAAGTTTTTAAAACGCTCTCAGCGGAACTTACATCTAACCCAGGACCTGATTCAACATTCAATAAAGAAACTACTCCATTATCTATAACCATTGCATATCTTTGAGATCTTGTTCCTAAGCCAAAACCAGAACCGTCCATTTCTAGGCCTATTGCTGCAGTAAACTCACCATTACCATCTGCTAACATCATCACATCATCACCCACCGATCTATCTTGACCCCATGCACTCATAACAAAAGGGTCATTGACAGAAATACAAGCTACCGTATCAACACCTTTAGATTTAAAGGCTGATGCATGTTCTACAAAACCAGGAACATGTTGCATGCTGCAAGTTGGGGTAAAAGCCCCAGGAACTGCAAATAGCACCACTTTTTTACCAGAACAAAGTTCATCTATTGTCACACCTTTTGGACCTTCATCTCCCATTACTGTTAAATTAACTGAAGGCAAACTATCTCCTACTTTTATACTCATAACTTTATCTCCTTTTTTTTAATTATACTTCTTGGTATATTTTAGAACCTTTCTTCTTAAATTCCGATGATTTATCTATCAAACCTCTTTCTATATCAGAATCTACTGAATTAATAATATTTTCATTCTTAGCTGCATAATCTCTAACTTCTTGGGTAATTTTCATAGAACAAAATTTTGGTCCACACATAGAACAAAAATGAGCTACCTTTGCTGAATCTTTTGGCAAGGTTTCATCATGGTATGATCTCGCTGTATCAGGATCTAGCCCCAAATTAAACTGATCTTCCCATCTAAATTCAAATCTTGCTTTTGATAAAGTATTATCCCTCAGTTGAGACGCTGGATGCCCTTTGGCTAAATCTCCAGCATGAGCTGCTATTCTGTAAGCGATTAATCCTTGTTTAACATCTTCTTTATTAGGTAAGCCAAGATGTTCTTTGGGAGTAACATAACAGAGCATTGCACACCCATACCAGCCGATCATAGCAGCTCCTATTGCTGAAGTTATATGATCGTAGCCAGGAGCAATATCTGTAGTTAGCGGTCCTAATGTATAAAAAGGGGCTTCATCACAAATGTCTAATTGTTTTTCCATATTCTCTTTGATCATTTGCATTGATACATGCCCTGGGCCTTCTATCATAGTTTGTACGTCATGCTTCCAAGCTATTTTTGTAAGCTCCCCTAGAGTTTCTAATTCAGAAAATTGGGCCTCATCATTAGCATCAGCGATTGAACCAGGTCTTAATCCATCTCCTAATGAAAAAGAAACATCGTATGCCTTCATAATCTCACAAATTTCTTCAAAATTTGTATAAAGAAAATTTTCTTTATGGTGCGAAAGACACCACTTAGCTAATATAGAGCCTCCTCTTGAAACGATCCCAGTTAACCTTTTAGCAGATAAAGGAACATATCTTAATAAAACTCCTGCATGGATAGTAAAATAGTCTACTCCTTGCTCCGCCTGTTCTATTAAAGTATCCCTATAAATTGACCAGTTCAGGTCTTCAGCTACACCTCCAACCTTTTCTAAGGCTTGATAAATGGGAACCGTACCAATAGGAACGCAAGAATTCCTAATGATCCATTCTCTTGTTTGATGAATATTCTTGCCTGTTGAAAGGTCCATTACTGTATCTCCTCCCCACCTAGTTGACCAAGTCATCTTATGAACTTCTTCTTCTATAGAAGAAGTTACAGCAGAATTTCCAATGTTAGCATTTACCTTTATTTTAAAATTTCTACCAATAATCATAGGTTCTGATTCAGGATGATTAATATTTGAAGGAATAATTGCCCTCCCTTTAGCAACTTCATCTCTAACGAATTCTGGAGTAATTTCATCTGGAATAGTCAATCCAAAAGATTCTCCTTTGTGCCTTTCAACTAGTAAACCTTTTTCCTTTGCCTCGGCTAATCCTTGATTTTCTCTTATCGCTATATACTCCATCTCAGAAGTTATGATTCCTTTTCGAGCATAATGCATTTGGGTAACATTGTGTCCTTTCTTAGCAATCCTAGGAGCTGGAATGTCTGGAAAAGTTAATTTATAAAGATCGAAATCACTAGCTTGATTTTTTGCAAAAGTGGAGGTTCTGTCCTTTAGTATTTCTGTATCACCCCTCCTTTCTATCCATGGCTGTCTAATGGGCTCAAGACCTTTGGTAAGATCTACGTCTTTATTTGAATCAGTGTAAGGACCAGAAGTATCATAAACCAAAATAGAGGGGTTCTTTTCTGGAACGTCATTAGTTAAAGTATCTGTTTGATCTATCTCTCGCATCGCAACTCGAATATCAGGTCTACTACCTTCTAGATATACTTTCTTTGAACCTGCTATTGGATCGGATGTATCTTTGTCTACGCCTGACGGAACTTGGTTTGAATTTTTCTTTTTAATAGAGTTAGCCACTTAATTATTAAATTTAATTTATAGTTAATAGGAGCTAACAATAGCATATTATAGAGTTAGATTTTATTATAAATTAGGATGAAATAGCGACTAGGTGTTATACTTTACTAATACACCTTACTTAGAGGAAAGAAATGGTAAAATATATTTTTCTTAGAAATAAATTTCTTATAGTTTTTGTTATCTCTCTGATATCAAGAAATATTCAAGCTGAAGATCTTTCTGATATTTATGAAATGGCCTTACAAAATGATCCCATCTTAAAAGCCACAGAAGCTTCTTATAGAGCGGGTAAAGAATCAGGGTCTCAGGGCTTGGCAGGCCTTCTTCCAACACTTCAAGTTACTGGATCCACAACTTGGAATGAGTATAGATTAGAAGATGTAAAATTAGATGAATATAACTCAAATGGATATGTTGGCTCCATAAATCAACCTCTTTTTAGATTAGATAAGTGGTTCCAATTCAAAAAAGGCAAGGCCCTATCTAAACAAGCAGAAGCAACATTTGCTTTCCAGCAACAAGAAAGTATGATCAGAATTGCAACTAATTATTTTAATGTTTTAAACGCAATTGATAGTCTCAATGCATCTAAAGCTCAAGAAAAAGCTATTGGTAGACAAAGAGATCTTGCTAAAAAAAGATTCGATGTTGGTTTAGCGGCAATAACTGAACTTCATGAAACACAAGCTGCATATGATCTTTCAGTTGTATCAAAAATTGCTAGAGAAGCTCAACTAGATTATGCCAAGGAATCTCTTTCAGCGATAATAGGAGGACCTTTACCCCTATTAGCTCCTTTATCTCCTGAATTTAAAATTGACTTACCCAATCCCTTAGTTAGAGAAGAGTGGGTAAAAATAGGCTTACAAAATAATTACCAATTAAAGGCAGCAAAATTAAATAGAGATGCTGCAAAAAATACAGCTAGATCAAAAGGATCAGCCCATCTTCCAAATATTGATATAGTTGGAAGAGTATCAAAAAATACTAGTGACCAAGGTAAATTTGGTGGATTTATTCCAAATCCCCAATCTGGCCTAGAATCTGATAACAGAAACTATGCAATCCAAGTAACGCTGCCTATTTTTAGCGGAGGAGGAATAAGTTCTGCAAGAAGACAGGCCTATGCTCTATATGATAAGAGTAAAGAAGATGCCTTATATACCGAAAGATCTACTATTAAAGAGATTCGATCAAATCATTTTAACGTTCAAACGCAAGTGGCAAATGTCAAGGCAAGGAAACAAGCTTTAACTTCGTCAAAATCAGCCTTAGAAGCAACGCAAACTGGATATGAAGTAGGTACAAGAAATATTGTTGATTTATTAGAAGCCCAAAAGAGACTATATGATTCTGAGACTGATTATGCTAGTTCTAGATATGAATATATTATTTCAATGCTAAGATTAAAAGCTTCTGTTGGATCATTAAGTCCTAATGATTTACAAAAAATAAGCACCCAAATGAAATAATTGTGCCTGAGCTTCCTGAAGTTGAGACAACTCTTAGAGGCATAGAACCTTTTATTCTTAATAAGAAAATTAGCTGCATAGAAGTTAGGAAATCTAAATTAAGATGGCCCATACCTTCCAAAATTTTAGAAAAAAACCTTTTGAAAGAATCTTTCACTTCTATTCATAGAAGAGGTAAATACCTAATTCTAAAAAGTAAGAATGGATATTTACTTATTCACTTGGGCATGTCAGGTTATTTAAAGGCTTTAGATTATGAAACTCATATACAGAAACATGACCACTTTGATATAAAATTTGAAGATAATTCATTACTAAGATTCAATGATCAAAGGCGTTTTGGGTCAATACTATGGACTAAATCTCCAGAATCTCATCCATTATTAATAAATTTAGGACCTGAACCTTTAGGAAATAATTTCTCAGGAGAATATCTTCATCAAGCTTCTCGAAAAAGACAAGTGAATATTAAAAACTTTATCATGAATTCAAAAATTGTTGTCGGGGTGGGAAATATTTATGCAAATGAAGCTTTATTTATTTCTAAAATAAAACCAATGAAGAAGGCTGGAACCATAAATTTATCAATGTACCAAGATTTGGCCAATTCAATCAAAACTATATTACGTCAGGCCATTGATGACGGAGGAACAACTCTCAAAGATTTTAGAGGAGCAGATAATAAGCCAGGCTACTTCAAGCAACATCTCCAAGTTTATGGTAGAGGCGGCGAAAAGTGTCTGGCATGCAAGAGTATTCTCAAAGAAATCCGCCTTTCCAATAGAAGCTCAGTTTATTGTGCTAAATGCCAAAAATAATACTTCTTGCTTACCTATTAACAATAATTAGTCCTTATTTATAAAGCTTTCATCAAAATATAAAGACCTACCCTTACCAGACAGTTTATCTAAAATTAGATTAAAAAACTTTCTACCCAATTCAGGAAAGGTTGAAATTATCAAAGAAAGATAATTTCTTAAATTAAATATTTGTTTAATATCAAGTTTAATAGCTTTATAAACCCTTTTCCTTACATACTCTTTATCCATAGAATCACTAAGTCTGATATTTTCCCAAGAGCCTATGCTGTAGTTAAGCGCCCTCAACCTAAATAGTGCTTTAGTTCCATTGTCAGGAAAATCTTGGATATGACTTAATCTCTCTAAACACTGGTCTTGAATTTCTAAATTCTTTTTAGAAAACCATCGAGCATTCTTTTCATGCACTCTCATAACAACTAAAGGGGTGGATGAATAAAAAAATTTATAAGCTAAAGAAAATTTAATATAAATACTCTCTCCTTCTGTAAATAAATCATTATAAAAAGGATATCTCTCAAAGCACTCTCTTCTTGCTAAAGGAGAGATCGGATTTATAAACCCTTTTGAATAATAATTTTTCAGGATTTCAATTAAAGCTTCTCCATGAACCTCTAGAGAAGTTTCTAAAGTCTGGACCTTAGTATCCTGATTAAGACTGAAACCAGGTCCATGGACCACCCCCCATTCTTCAGAAAGATTCCTAAAGATATTTAGTTGATCTTCTAGCTTATTGGGTAAGTAATAATCATCTCCATAAAGAATTGATATAAATTCACCTCTGGACTCTTTGAATGCTTGATTCGACCTTAGAGTAACAAATTCATTAGATTCATAAGCCAAAACTTTGACTCTTGGATCAGAAATATATTCTTTTAAAATATCTTTAGTCCCATCTGAAGAACCGTTATCACTGATAATTAATTCCCAATCTTCATAGGACTGCGAAAAAACACTTTCTATGCAATCTTTTAAATAATTAGCTTGATTGTAAGTTAATAAAATTATGGATACTTTGGGATGCTTTTTCATTATTTTACTTTATAGATTTCAAATAAGATGAAACGCATAGTATTTGATCATCAATAGAGACTTCATCAACATCTGTAAGTTCTACTAAAGACAAATAATCATTTCTCTTACCCACATATACATCTTCAGGAAAATTAAGGTCCACTAAAGGCCTATCGATTTTTGCCTTAGGGTTAATACTATCTATGATTTTTTTTGCCAAATCTGAGATTTCAAAGTTCTCCTTTCCTGCAGTATCAAAAATTTTAATTTCAGACACAGGTGGAGAAGAAAATAAAGAGAAAATAACAGACATAAGTTCAGAAATAGAAATAAAAGATCTAATCACTTTATTAGAAGAATTTATTTTTAAAGTGTCTCCTCGGAGAGCTTGATCTATTAATGAAGAAAACATGTATAAATGAATCTTACTCACATATGGTCCTGATATATTAAAAACTCTGGGTATAACAACGAGAGCCCCCTCATCAGCTAATTTAGAGAATTTAAGTTCCTCTTCATACTTAAGAGCTCCATAAGTATTTTCATCAAGGTTATCAAATATATCTCCTTGATTGTCATACACTGCTCCTGAAGAGATAGTAACAACCTTCTTGATCTTCTTCTTAAGAGCTTGCAGAAACAAAGTTTCAGATATCAAGCGATTTGTAGAGATATATTCTGTTTTAATTTCTGTAGATAACCTTTCATTTGTAAGGAAAGAAAAGTTAAGTAAAATGTAAGAATTATCTTTAGGTAAGAATTCTATATCCTCTATAGGATCTTGCTTGATCTGGACTCCATTAGCCAGACATAAAGTTTTCTTTGAAGATCCAAAACAAAACACTCTTGAGGAAAAATCGGGCAAAAATCTATGTAAGAGATCTAGAGTAGAAAGCCCAATCCAGCCGCTACCCCCTACAAGGATTATTTTACTTCCTTGATCTAAAAAAGCTGTTTTAGCTTTTCCGGTTAATGTGTGTACATCCCAAAAATTCTTCATATGAAATGTTCAATAAAATAAAAGATCACGAATCAGAATCTAAAAAATCTAATACATTTGATTCTAAAGAAATTAGATCTAATCCATGCTCTCTCAATAGATAATTATAAGACCCACAGAATTCTGAGAACCTATCATTTACTCCGATTCTGTGTAATTTTGTTAGGGGTTCAAGCGATATTATTTCAGCAATAATTGACCCTAGCCCTCCATACACTGAATGCTCTTCTATAGTAACGACCCTCTTATTATTTTTACAAATATCTATCACTTGGTTGGAATTTATAGGCTTTAAGCTTGGAGCGCTAGATAAACCAGAACCTGCAAATTTTTTACAAAGTTTCTGAGCTAAACTAACCATAGAGCCAGTAGCTATAAAATGTAAATCTCCATTAGATTTTTTAATAGGTATCAAGTCTCCCATTGAAAAAGCAACATCCTTTGTATGAATATTTCCAGCATCAGATTTACCAATCCTTAGATATACCGGAGCATTACTTGAATATGATAATTTTATACTTTGTGACATTTCCAATTTATCAGCTGGAGATAAAACTGATAAATTAGGTATGACCCTAGTAACTGCTATATCTTCGGTAGATTGATGGCTTGTTCCTAAATGGCTATAAACAAAACCTGCTCCATCTCCTAAAAAAATTACTGGTAGATTATCATGACATACATCAATCTTGATTTGCTCTAGTACTCTTATAGGGATAAAAGCGCTAAGACCATAAACAAAAGGTTTAAAACCTGCCCTACTAAGACCAGCGGCAACTCCAACCATATTTTGCTCTGCAATTCCCATATTTATATATTGTCTTGGGAAAGATTTTCTAAATTTATCAAAAAGAGTGGCTCCATGATCACCGGTCAATAGAAGAACTTTTGAATCATTTTTGGCGATTCTTTCTAACTCTTGCATAAGTGCTTCTCTCATTTTAAGGCCTCCAACTCCGCAAGAGCTTTTTTGTATAATTTCTCATTTAATCGGGAATAATGCCATTCATTAGAATCTTCCATGAAAGAAATTCCTTTGCCTTTGAGCGTTTCAGCTACGATACCTTTTGGCATTTCACTTTTAGAGTCCCATAAATTTACTATGGTTTGATTGATAAGATCTTCATCATGACCATTTATAGTTTTTACTAAAAATTCAAATGACTTAATTTGATTTTGAATATTATCTTGTCTAATAATTTCACTTGTCTTGCCCATGGCTTGAAAATTATTTTTGTCCACTATGATCATTAAATTGGATAATTTATGATGGCCAGCAAACTGAATAGCTTCCCAAATTGGACCCTCATTTAATTCTCCATCACCGACAACTACATAAGTTTTTTGATCAGTGCCATTCAACTTAGCAGCAAATGCTAAGCCAACAGCAACAGAGAGACCATGACCTAAGGAACCCGAAGAAACTTCTAAGCCTGGCACTCTAGAATCAGAAAGGCCTTTTAATAAAGTTCCATCTGAGAAATAATTTTTTATATCCTCTGAAGAAAGCCAACCTAATTCTTTCATACAGGCATATTGCGCCATAACTCCATGCCCTTTACTCAAAATTAAATAATCCCTATTGGGGTCCTCTCTATCTTCAAAAGAATATCTAAGATGAGATCTATATATTACGGCTAAAATTTCAATAATTGAAAAAGCGCAAGCAATATGAACGGTAGAACCATTAAAAGCCATATCTAAGACTGTTTTTCTTAAATCTAGACAATTAATTGAGTTGTTCACAAGAAAGATAACCTAGTTTTTATCTAAAAATATTTTAATGCTATCATGCACATGACCTAAAAGGTCATCGTCTAAACCATGATGACATGCTAATAAAATCCCTCCTCTCATAACAACATCACTATTTACAAAATCATCAGCTTTTCCTATACAGTCTAAATCCTTAAAGCCTGGCTGCCTAAGAATATTTCCTGTAAAAATTACTCTGGTCTGAATATTTCTTTCTTCCAAAAATATTTGAAGGTCTGTTCTACTAAAATGAGCATTTTCTTTAACTATCAATGGATAAGCCAACCATCCTGTAAAGGCTCCTGGAGTTTCCCTGGGTAAAATGAAAAGATCTTCATGGTTTTTAAAAAATTCATTATGCAAACTGAAATATTTACGTCTTAATTCTAAATTCTTACTAAGTTTATTTAATTGTATTAAACCAAATGCAGCACTAATTTCAGAAGGTTCTAATTGATATCCTAATTCTTCAAAAACAAACTTAGCATCATACTGAATCCCTTCTAACTGTACTTTAAATCTATTTTCAATTGATTCAGAATCTTGAAATATTGAAGAAGCTCTTCCCCATGATCTTAAGAGTTTTGTTTTTCTCAGAATTTCATCATCCGAAGTACATAACATACCTCCATTTCCTGCTCCATTTATTATATGAGAACCATAAAAGCTAGTTATAGAGAGATCTGTATATTTTCCTGGATACTCATCATTAAGAGTAGCTCCCAAAGTATCTGCAGAATCATGTAAGACTAATAAACCATACTTATCAGCTATTTCTCTTATATTCTTCCAATTACATAAATTTCCTAAAAGGTCTGGAGCTAGAATAGCTTTGGTCCTTTTTGTTATAGCTGCCTCAATTGCATCTTCATTTATGCAATAAGTATTTTCTGTAACATCAACAAAAGATGGTTTTAAATTATTTTTAACTAAACAAGCAACTGTAGTAGCAAAAGTTAATGATGGAGTTATAACCTCAGACCCAGCTTCTAAACCCAAAGCCTCAATAGCTAGATATAAAGCCGAAGAACCTGAATTAACCATAAGGCCATGATCCTTTTCAAACAAGCTAGAAATTCTTTCTTCAAAAAGACTTACTTTTGGACCCATCTGTGTCGATGATTTAAGAACCTCTACCACTGCCTCTATTTCTTCATCTCCATGAACAGTGCATCCATATGGAACTCTCGGGAATTCATCTTTCATATTTATTTCTCTAAATTATTAAAATTAAATACATACTATTGGCTTTATATATTTAAAAGAATCGAACTGTACCTAAGCCTGAAAATTTTTCAAATCTTTCTTAAGAATCAGTATTTAAGTAGTCACTTATTTGATTAAATGTTTTATCCAAAGAATCCTTACCAGACATTTCTTCTTTATACCAATCTACTACTTTTTCTATTGTCTCTTTCAAATTCCACTTGGGCTCCCATCCTAACGTTTCTTTTGCTTTATTTATATCTAAACTAAGATTCTTGGCTTCATGATATTTTGCAGAATCAGTAGAAACCCAACTCAAACTTTCACCCCATGAATTACAGAATAAATCAGCTACTTCTGAAACTTTTCTAATATCATCCTTTTGAGGACCAAAATTCCAACAATCTGAAGAGGAAGGACCTTTTTCAAATAATCTTTGTCCCACCATAAGATATCCAATAAGAGGCTCCAATACATGCTGCCATGGACGGGTTGAATGGGGACTCCTGATCTCCATAGAAGATTTTGTAGCAATAGATCTTACAAAATCAGGTATAAGTCTATTTTCTGCATAATCTCCACCCCCTACAACATTCCCTGCACGTGCAGAACCTATAGCTTTACCATGTTCACTATAATGATCCTGAGAAAAGAAAGACCTTTGATAAGAACTTATCACAAGTTCAGCACTTCCTTTGCTTGAACTATATGGGTCATGCCCACCCATTGGGTCAGATTCAACATAACCTCTTTCTAAATCATTATTTTCATAACATTTGTCAGTTGTAATGATTACTCCAGATCTAATAGACTGACTTTGTCTTATTAACTCAAGAATATTTACTGTTCCCATGATATTTGTAGAATAAGTTTCTATCGGATCTTCATAAGATCTTATAACAAGAGGTTGAGCAGCTAAATGCAACAAGATATCCGGAGAGAAATTTTTTTCAAGTTCAATAAGATCATCAAGATTTCTTATATCGCCTTCGTTATGTGAAAGTGAAGCTCTAATGTTCGTTTTATTAAAGAAGCTTTCCTCTTCAGCAGGAAGAGAAAAACCTAAGACATCCGCTTCAAGATATTTTAATAAAGCTGCTAACCAACCACCTTTGAAACCTGTATGCCCAGTTATAAATACTTTCTTTTGTCTCCAAAAATCTTTGTCAAAACTCATAGGAGTATCCAATATAAAATTTAAACTTACTTAAATATTAAGAAGTATAAATTACCAAACTTTCCATGGGGCATCTCCCGAATCCCAAAGAGCCTGCAAATACTTCTTGTCTCTAAGAGTATCCATAGGTTGCCAAAAACCATCATAATCAAACGCTCCCAATTCTCCTTCATTTGCTAATTTCTCTAGCGGCTCTCTTTCCCAGATAGTTTGATCATCATTGATTAAACTGATTACCTCTTTAGAAAGAACAAAAAAACCTCCATTTACTTTGCCTTGTCCTGAAATCGGTTTTTCCTCAAATGTTTTAACTTTCCCGTCTTTTAAAGTTAAAGCTCCGAATCTACTGGGAGGTATTGCAGCAGTTAAAGTAGCTTTTAAGCCTTTATTTTGATGAAATTTAATTAACTCTTTTATATTTATATTAGATAAACCATCTCCGTACGTCATACAAAAAGGCTCATCATCATCCAAATATTTCTCAACTCTTTTTAATCTGCCTCCTGTCATGCTATCTTGCCCTGTATCAACACAAGTCACCTTCCATGGTTCTGAATATTCTTGATGAACTTCAAAAGAATTATTACTCAAATCAAAAGTAATGTCAGAACCATGGAGAAAATAATTAGAGAAATATTCTTTAATGATGTCACCCTTATAGCCACAACAAATAATAAACTCGTTTACGCCGTGAAAATGGTAGAGCTTCATAATATGCCACAGGATTGGTTTGCCTCCGATCTCTACCATTGGCTTTGGTTTTAAATCTGTTTCTTCAGATATCCGAGTTCCTAAACCTCCTGCCAATAATACTGTTTTCATTTCTTAAACTGTTTTTGCAAAGCTTCTTTTACTGATTTCACTACAAAAGGCGTCACATCACCCCCCATTGAAGCAATTTCTCTGACTAGGCTGGAAGACAAGAAGGAATACTTCGCTTTTGGAGTTAAAAATACACTCTCTAATTCTGGCAACATAGCTCTATTCATATTGGCTAATTGGAACTCATACTCAAAATCTGAAACAGCCCTCAAACCTCTTAATAAGACCATAACTTCTTGGCTTCTAGCAAGATCTACTACCAATCCAGTAAAACCTATTACCTTAACTTGATGGTTTCCTTTAAATATTTCTTGGATATGAGAGATTCTTTCTTCTTCTGAAAATAAAGGCTTTTTAGCTTGGCTTGAAGCTACCGCAACTACGACTTCATCAAATAAATTCAAAGCCCTTTCTATAAGATCTATATGACCTAGAGTTATTGGATCAAAAGTTCCAGGATAAAGTGCTTTTGTCACTCATCACCTCCAGCAGGATTATATTTCAAAAAATACATGCAACTAATAAAGATAGTCGGAATCATTCTCATTTTAATAAACAATTGCAAAGAGCATTTAAAGATAACATTTATATTAAAGTAGTGACAAGTTTATTAGAAATAATGAAATTATGATAGCAGCATTACTTTTTATAATTATTATATCGTCAATGGTTTTCTTTATTGCAAAGCAAGATTCATTGATAAAATTTTACATAAATTAAGACTAATTTGTGTACCAATGTTTGATATTCTCATTTATTGAATGAGAATTATTCTTACATTAATAACTAATTTCATTGGCCAATTAAGCTTACCGTATGTTGTACAATTCATTTTTTTGAAATCAAGGAGGCTTTATGTCAGAACTTAAAGGATCAGATACTGAACAAAATTTAAAAGATGCGTTTGCTGGAGAATCTCAAGCAAACAGAAGATATCTCTACTTTGCTGCCAAAGCTGATGTTGAAGGACATAATGATGTCGCGACTGTTTTTAGATCAACAGCTGAAGGGGAAACCGGTCATGCGCATGGTCATCTAGAATATCTTGAGGAAACAGGTGATCCTGCTACTGGACTACCCATAGGTGAAACAAAGTTAAACCTTGAAGCTTCAGTTGCAGGCGAAACTCATGAATACACTGATATGTATCCTGGTATGGCAAAAACTGCTAGAGATGAGGGTTTTGATGAAATAGCAGACTGGTTTGAAACTTTAGCTAAAGCTGAAAGATCTCATGCAAACCGCTTCACTAAAGCTTTAGAAGAGCTTAATTAAATTTATTAGATTTATATCAAAGATACGTGGTACGTATCTTTGATAGAGTCTTATGTCAGATATTTTCTCAAAAAAAGAGGGGGGTCTTGATGCCCCTACTCGCAATCCTGTGAAATGGAAAGATGTGTCATTTTATGAAAAGAATGAGTTTCTAGAGGAATCTGAAAGAGTTTATGATGTTTGTCACACTTGCAGAAGATGTGTCAGCCTATGTGAATCTTTCCCAACACTCTTTGATTTAATTGATGAATCAAAAACATATGAATTAGATAGTGTGGACAAGGAAGATTTTCAAAAAGTGGTTGATGAATGTTACATGTGCGACCTTTGCTATCAAACTAAATGTCCTTATGTTCCTCCGCATCCTTGGGCAATTGATTTTCCTCATCTTATGTTACGAGGTAAAGCTATAGCCTTTAAAGAGAAACAAAAATCTCTTCTGAAAAGATTCAGAGATAAAATATTGACTTCAACGGATACCCTTGGGAAAGTCATGAAAATCCCTTTAGTAGATATCACTTATGATTGGTTCGTGAAAAACCCTTCAATTAAGAAAAAGATAGCTCCTCTCTTAGGAGTTCATGCTGATGCACCATTTCCAAAATTTGATAAAACCGTTTTAAATTATACACCCAGGCCTGTTAAAGAAACTAAAATAGCTGGTCCAACTACTGGCAAAGTATCTATATTTGCGGGCTGTTACTGCAGAAATAATGAACCAGGTATAGCTAATGATTTAAAAGCAGTTCTTGAGCATAACAATATAGAAGTAAAATTCATGATAGATGAAAAATGCTGCGGTATGCCAAAATTAGACCTAGGGGACTTGGAATCTGTTGAAAAGTCCATGCTACATAACCTACCGTTATTATTGAAAGAAATATCTCAAGGATTTGATGTCATCTCTTTAGTACCTTCTTGTGTATTGATGTTCAAACAAGAATTACCATTAATTTTTTCTGAGAATGAAGATCTTCAGAACATTAAAAAACATATATTTGATCCATTTGAATACTTGTCTTTCAGAGATGAAGCTGGTCTGCTTGAAAAAGATTTTAAGTCGTCTCTAGGTAAAATCTCCTATCAAGTGGCCTGTCATCAACGTGTACAAAATATAGGCCCTAAAACAAAAAACTTACTTGAAATGATTCCTGAAACACAAGTTGAAACTATAGAAAGATGTTCTGGTCATGATGGAACTTATGCAGTGAAAAAAGAAACTCACAAGAATTCTGTTAAAATAGCAAGACCTGTATCTAATAAAGTTGATAAAGCAGAGCCTGACTACTTAACAAGTGACTGCCCCTTGGCTGCAGAACAGATTAAACATGTCTCAAAAAGTAAGCCAGATAGCGCTCATCCTATATCATTGTTAAAGAAAGCTTATGGAATGGAGTAAAAAATGACCTTAAAAAGAGAAGATTTACTGAGTTTAGAAGACTACAGCGAACAGCGTGAAAAAATGCGTTCCGACGTTATTCTTTTAAAAAAGAATCGATTGATACAAATTGGGGATAATGTAAGTCTTTTATTTGAAAATAGAGAAACTATTCAGTACCAAGTTCAGGAAATGTTACGAATAGAGAAAATTTTTGAAGTACAAGATATTCAAGAAGAGCTTAGTGCTTATAACCCTTTAATTCCTTCGGGATTAAACTTAAAAGCTACTATGCTTATTGAATTTCCTGAGGAAAATTTAAGAAGACAACGCTTAAAGGAAATGCATCTTGTAGAAGACAAAGTTTGGATGCAAATTGGAGAAAGCGATAGAGTATTTGCAGTAGCGGATGAGGATATGGATCGATCAAATGAAGAGAAAACATCTGCCGTTCATTTTTTAAGGTTTGAATTTACTAAATCTATGATTGAATCTTTCAAAGAAGGTCAATCCTTATACGCAGGTATAAATCATCCTAAATATAATGTCCGAACTAAGGAAGTCGATAAAGCAACTTTAAATTCTCTTTGCTCTGACTTTGCATAGTCATTATTTCTGATTTCTTATTGGATAATCATATAAGAAGGTTTAAATCTTTCTCCTCTCATTGTTTCTTGCATCCTAGAAAAATAATCTGTTCGAGAAGCATCATCATAATTAACTAATTTTAAACAATTTTTGAGTTGATAAAATTTCCTCTTATTTTTAAAATCTTCACAAATATTTTTGATAAAGTCAGTATGGACTTTTTTAAATTCTTTAAGATTAAAATCGTAGCCAGCCAATCTATCAGGACCGGAGGGATGAGTTCTAAAAAAACTATCTTCAGTTTCTTTATTTAAAGTTACTTTTAAAATTGCGTTTCTAGCAATATTCATATCTAGCCATGCATTTTGCAAGATTAAAAGAGCTGTATAGTCAGCTTCAGATTCTTGCAAAGCGCTGTAAAAGTAATTTTTTCCGATCGTCTCTCCTACCGTCTCGCCAACGTAAGCTCCATAATCAATTACTGTTCCAAGAACGCTTCCACTGCCAGCAATAGGGGCTGCAACTCCTACTATGGCGATCCCTAAAACCTGACCAGTTAGATTCCCTATTGAAGCATTTCTTTTTGCAAAATCTAGATGACTATTAATATGATGGGCTAGCTCATGAGCAACAATAAAAGCTACTTCTTCTACTGTGGTAACTTTATCAAAAATTCCAGAATAAATTATAACAGTGGGTATCCCTCCTGTTTCTGTGGAAAAAGCATTAAATTTTTTATTTTCTACCACTCTAAATATAAATTTACATCGTTCTGGGGTTCTAGAATATTCTTTGCAAAACCACGTACTACTGGGCAAAATCTTACCAATTGCTGTATTTAAAATTCTTAGCTGTTCTTTCTTTTCCATTTTTAGAATTTTTTTGGGAACATAGTTATTAATCTCAATTTCAGCTTTTTGAATAGCCTCTGAAGAAAGGGTCACAGGCTTAGTGATATTAAGTGTTGCGCAACTATTGATAATTAATACACATAAAGTAATAAAGGCAATTTTCATGAATAAATAATCCCATATTTTGTTCCATATAATAAGCTATGAATCAATTAACAACAGAAATATAAGATATAATTTTTAAAATGCCTCCTTAGCTCAGTTGGTAGAGCAGATGACTCTTAATCATTTGGTCGAAGGTTCGAATCCTTCAGGGGGCACTCAATTTCATAAAGCCTTTTATATAAACCTTTCAAGGCTATTTTATAAATAATGTCGGCATAGGAGATATATTTGTCGGCATATAGTGTCGGAATATTGTCAGCATATTTCCCCTTATTTATATCTCTGCTCGTGCATTAACCTCTTTTTTTTGTGTAAAGCCTACGCAGGAGCACCTACCCATACCTACCATTAATTAGTGTATAGATTTTTTTTCTATTTTAGCTAAAGAAATAAAACTTTTTTAGTTATAGTAGAGGCATGTCTTTTTGGTCTGTTAGGAACTTTCTTTTTTTTACGATAGTATTTCTAAGCACTAATATCTATTCTGCCTTTTCTTCTGATAAATTATTAGTTACAGAAGGAGAATCTATTCTACTAACATGGTCCTCAACAGCATCTAGTTGTACAGCATATGATGATTGGACCGGAATGAAATCTGGCTCTGGAAGTGAATCTATTGTTGTTTCT